>NZ_NQLZ01000031.1:0-41189 GCF_002276395.1 Paenibacillus sp. 7541
AAAAAAATCCCGCTTGGATAAGCAGGATTTTCACTCTTCACAGCACCGCTTTAGCTAATGCAGTTCACAAAGCCTTTGTGTCTGTACAGCTGCTGGATTATTGACGTTCCGGATTACGGCCTCTAAGACCGATAAGGCCTGCAAGACCGAGCAATCCCAGCCAGCCCCAGTCAGTTCTGTTGTTATTGCCAGCCGTTGCATTAGCGTTGTATCTGTTGGCATTCATGTTGTTCGTGTTCACCGTGTTGGTGTTCATGTTGTTGGTGTTCATATCATTCTGATTCGTGGTGTGATTTTGCGCAAAGGCAGGAACAACAAGAATCAACGCAAGGCTTAACACAGCCAGGAATGAAGCTACCATTTTCTTCATTTGAGTTGGACTCCTTTCGATTTGATGTGGATTGAAAAGCCTAGGGGACAGGTTCCAAAATTATGTTGCCCGTAACAAATATTAATATTCTTTCCCCGTCTCCAGGTAAATGTTTCCACTCAATAAATAAAGCCCCCGATTCCCATCATGCTGGGCGGGGGCAAAAAAGGCATACGGCGAAGATTCACACTTGCAGTTGCACCGTCGGCCAGCTGTTCCAGTTCATAGAACATGTTCGTTGTGCTACAAGCGTACCGTTAAGGTCACCGGGCAATGATCGCTGCCCATGATATGACAGTCGATGTCGGCGTCGACCAGCTGATCCGCCAGCTTAGCCGAGGCCAGGAAATAGTCGATGCGCCAGCCGATGTTCCGCTCCCTGACCTTGGGCATAAACGACCACCAGCTGTACACATCCGTGCGATCCGGATAGAAATGGCGGAACGTGTCGAGAAAGCCGCTGGCCAGCAGATCGGTCATCTTTCCGCGCTCCTCAAGCGTGAATCCTGAATTGCCAAGATTGGATTTTGCATTCTTCAGATCGATCTCTTGGTGGGCGACATTCAGATCTCCACACACGATGACCGGCTTGATCACATCCAAGGCAAGCAGATAGCTGCGGAACCGATCCTCCCACTCCAGACGATACGGTAGCCTGCTTAAATCCCGCTTGGCATTCGGTGTGTATACGTTAACCAGATAGTAGCTTTCAAATTCAAGCGTAATGACCCGCCCCTCCGGCTCGCTGTCCTCCTCGATTCCGTAACGGACGGACAGCGGCTCAATCCGGGTGAACACCGCCGTGCCCGAGTAGCCTTTCTTCTCTGCATAATTCCAGTATTGACGGTACTCTGGCCCAAGCTCCAGCTCGATTTGCCCCTCTTGCAGCTTCGTTTCCTGAACACAAAATATATCCGCATCGGCCTGCTGAAAATAATCGGTGAACCCTTTCTTGACACAGGCTCGCAGACCGTTAACATTCCATGATACCAGCTTCATTGTCAACCTCTCCCCTTGTTGCAATCTATCCTGAGCGCAGGCTCTGATAGGCATAATATATAGCCTCTAAATCACATAATGATACCATGCCAGCTTTTCGGCGAACAAGGCCCCCTTCTCGAACAGCGAAGTGATCGTCAGCCCAATGTATATTTCCCGGTCAAAACAGGAACAACATAACCGTTAACGTGAAGGAACCCGTGTTCCCGATCCTGTAATGATACATTCAGTATGGAGGTGGCATGGTTGACAGGAAGAAACAATAAGCCAAAAAATGACGGCCCATCCAGCAGTCCAGAACGACTGGATCAATATGGCGACAAGCTCGCCTCTGACAATGAGGAGGAGTTCACATCTGCGGCTGAAGAGCATTGCCGCGATGACGAATATTGATAGACAGCATCAGTAGCCAGAGTACCGCAAAATAACAAAACACGAGCGACGGGAAGGTAAATCCCCCTCCCGAGCTCGTGTTTTTTGTACATCCGAGCAGACCTCCGTGCATAGGACCCCAATTCCAAATCCTCTCCTAAACACCGCGCTCGAACGTTACAGCAGCCTTGTTTACTTCACCAGACTTTCCAGAACATCATCGATGATCTGGCTGTTGGCAACCGCGCCGGTGTACATCCAGGCACTGCCGACTTCATACTCATACACATGGCCGTTTTTCACCGCAGGAATGTTCGCCCACAGCGGATCCTGCAGCATCTGTGAGCCGCTCGATTTGTCGCTGTTGATCAGGAACAGGTGATCCGCGTCAAGCTCCGCCAGCTTCTCCAGCGAAATCGACAGCCAGTTGTTATCACCGCTTTGCGAAACTTCCTTCACCACGTTCGGCACGGTAATCCCGAGATCACCGTATAATACCGCTCCGCTGGACAAATTCTCATTGACGACAAAAAAGCTGTTGTTTACGAGCCAAATCGCAGCTGCCGTTTCCGACCCGATCGCATCTTTCACGCTCTCCTTCGCTTCGGCAGCCTTTTGATCATAGTCCCGGAGCACTTGCTCCGCCTTCTCCTTCTCGCCGAAAATCTCCCCGATCGTCAGCAGCTCTTCACGCCAGTCATTGTTCAGCTCTGTGCCAATGACATAAGTCGGTGCGATTCTTGCATATTGGCTGTACTTGCCGCCTTCGACCATAGCAGCGGAGTCCATGATCAGAAGATCCGGCTGGAAGCTCGCTACCGCTTCAAACGGCAAATCATGCGCGATCGTCGGTATTCCCTGCAGCGCGTCCTGCAAGTATTGCTGAATGCTTGTCCCGTCCATAACCGACCACTGGGCAACCGGGGTAATGCCGAGAGCGACCAGACTATCTTCAAGGTAAGAAGCGATGACCCGCTTCGGCTCCGCCGGAATCGTCACCTCATTGCCCATGGCGTCGGTCAGCGTGCGCTCGGTCTTGGCTTCGCCAGTGTCCTCGCCGCCGGTTTCGCTTGCGCCCGAGTTCTCTTCCTGGGCAACCTGCTCATCAGCCCCCTGCGCCGGATCAGTCTCATTTCCAGCTTGGCTATCGTTGCCGCAAGCCGCGAGCAACATCAAGGCCGCCAGCAAGCCGGCCAACCAAATCATTTTTGCACTCCTATTTTTGCTGCGAATCATGTATAATTCCTCCTATGTATATTTTCACAAATCACTCTAGCTTCGCTCGCATAAAGTGATATAATGTTGATAGAAAAATGATAATGAAATTCATTATCAATTGCAAGTGCAGATTTTAAAAATCCATAAATATGTGACAAAAGGTAAGGTTGAACATGCAGGCACAACAATCTCACAAACATGCAGGCAAGCAGGCTAAATCCAGGCCCAAAACCGCGGTGGCTTTCCTGGTACTCGGTCTCGTCTTGCTCGTTATCGCAACAGCTCTATCCATCCTTTATGGTTCGTCCAACATCAATCTTCGGACCGTCTGGGAAGGATTAACCCAATTTGATCCGAGCTCCACCGCACATCAGATTATTCACCGGCTGCGTATTCCAAGAGCGCTTGCCGCTGCGCTGATCGGCGCAAGCCTTGCCGTGTCGGGAGCGGTCATGCAGGGAATGACGCGCAATCCGCTCGCCTCCCCTTCCATTATGGGAGTAACGGCAGGCGCAGCATTTCTGATGACGCTCGGCTATGCCTTCATGCCGGCCGCATCCAGCTTGGTCATAATGCTGCTCGCTTTTGTCGGCGCAGGGCTTGGAGCTGGCCTGGTATTTATGATCGGCGCGTTGTCCAAAAGAGGGCTTACCCCCGTCAAATTGGCACTCGCCGGCTCGGCAGTCACGGCGCTGCTGAGCTCGGTATCATCCGGTTTGGCCCTTCGCTTTAATGTAGCCAAGGACATCAGCTTCTGGTACGCCGGCGGCGTAGCGGGGGTGCAGTGGGTACATATTCAACTGCTCCTTCCGGTCGTTGTCATCGGATTGGTCCTGTCCATAGCGGTTAGCAAGTCGGTCACCGTCATGAGCCTTGGCGAGGATATCGCCACCGGGCTGGGGCAGCGCACGAACATCGTCAGGCTGCTCGGCACGCTTGTCGTGCTGCTGCTTACCGGCGCCGCTGTATCCGTAGGCGGCTCCATCGGATTTGTCGGGCTTGTCATTCCGCACATCGTCCGGTTTATCGTAGGGCCAGACTACCGGCTGATCATTCCATGCTCTGCTGTGGCCGGCGGGCTGTTGCTTGTGCTGGCAGACATCGCGGCACGGATGGTCAATCCTCCGTTTGAGACTCCGGTAGGGGCTGTCACCGCGATTATCGGCGTTCCTTTCTTCCTGTATCTGGCAAGACGAGAAGGGAGGGAGCTGTAATGCTTCACACCGGCAGAAAAGTTGTCTTCGTCTCGGTCATTACCGCGATTGCCATTGCAATCGTATTTATAATCAGTCTGAACCTGGGCACCATTCGCATCAGCCCGGCTGAAGTGCTGCAGGTCATCACCGGCAGCGGTTCAGACCAGAACCGGACGGTGCTGATTCATTTCCGGCTGCCCCGGATGGTGATCGCCCTGCTGATCGGCGCCGGAATCGCCATTTCCGGTGCGATCTTGCAAAGCGTCTCCCGCAATCCGCTCGCAGACCCCGGCATCCTTGGCATCAACGCCGGAGCCGGCTTGTCGGTCGTTCTGTACATTTTTTATTTCCAGGGCGGAGCCCTTGGCTCCGGATGGCTGTCGATCTATATGATGCCGTTTGCCGCCTTGCTCGGCGCTTTTGCCGCAGCACTGCTCATTTATACCGTCGCCTGGAAGGATGGCGTCACGCCCGTGCGGCTCATCCTGTCCGGCATCGGGGTGAATGCAGGCTTCGGCGCATTCATTATCGTCTTCCAGCTCATGATGGACCCGAATGATTTCATGAAAGCCACCATATGGCTATCCGGAAGCATCTGGGGAACAAGCTGGCCGTATGTGGGCGCCGTGCTGCCATGGATCGTGCTGCTCATCCCGTGGGTGCTGTATAAATCGCGCTATCTGAACGCGATGCAGCTCGGAGATCAGGCCGCGGCCGGACTCGGCATCCGCGTGGAACGCGAGCGCCGGGTGCTGCTGTTTATCGCCGTAGCGCTGGCTGGCGCCTGCGTATCTGTTGGCGGCGGCATTACGTTCCTCGGGCTTATTGCACCGCATTTGGCCCGTAAGCTGGTAGGCCCGCGGCATCAAAGCTACCTTCCGGTCTCCGCACTCCTCGGCGCGCTGCTCCTGCTGGGCGCTGACATGATCGGTAAGATGCTGATGGCCAACGCAGAGGTCCCTGTCGGGCTCGTCGTGGCCTGCCTCGGAGCCCCTTATTTCATCTATTTGCTGATCAAGGATTAGCAGCGAATGCCAAAAACAGCGGTTCCCTGTCCTAAACAGGGCCGCTGTTTTTTTAGGATTTGCGATCTTCAGCTTTTGAAAAAATGCGGCAAATAACGGCGGTTGGTCTCCAGCATTTCATCCAGCATCGTCTCCGCCACGCTGACGGAATCCACCAGCGGGTGAGCGGATAGTGACAGCAGCGCAAGCTCCCTGCTGCCCGTCACGGCCGCCTCGATCGCCAGGCTTTCGTACGTTTTTACAGCTTGAATGAGGCCGGACACGCCGTCCGGAATCCGTGTAATAGGCACCGGAACAATACCTTCTTTTCGTACGATACAGTTCACCTCGATGCTCGCATCATCCGGGAGGAAGCCGATTGTGCCGTTATTGCGAACATTCAGCGTCTGGATCTCCCCGCTGTCGGTATGGATCGCCTTCATGAGGTTGACAGCCGCCTCGGAGTAATAGGCCCCGCCGCGCTGCTCGAGCTGCTTCGGCTTCTCGGCAAGCTCCGGCTGCTTATAGATATCGAACAGCTCATCTTCCAGCCGCTTGACGATCTGTGCCCTTGTTTCGCCACGTGCTGCCAACGCCTGCTGCTCTGCCAGCATTTCCCGATGCAAATAGTAATATTTCAAATAATAGGACGGGATCGCGCCCAGTGTGCGGATAAGCGTATCATTCCAGGCCAGCTGCGGCACATTGCTGGCGGAGTAGCTGCCCCCGGCCTCCAGCAGTTCCTCCAGCTTCGACTCGCCGTCCACCTCGATCCGGCTGATCCAGTGCAGATGGTTCAAACCGACAAATTCACAGTAGAAACGCTCAGCAGGAAGATCATATAGCGAAGACAGCCACTTGTATGCCGCGATCGGTGAATTGCACAGCCCGATCGAACGAATGCGGGTATGTTTCAGTATCGCTTCCGTCACCATGCCGGCCGGGTTGGTAAAATTAAGCAGCCACGCTTCCGGGCACAGCTCTTCCATGTCTTTGCATATGTCGAGGAGAACAGGAATCGTCCGCAGCGCCTTCATCATGCCGCCGGCCCCGGTCGTCTCCTGACCGAGCATCCCGTATTTCAGCGGAATTGATTCGTCCCAGCCCCGGGCCTCCAACAAGCCGACTCGCATTTGGGTGGATACATAATCCGCATCCTTGAGCGCCTCTCTCCGGTCGAGCGTCAGCTGAAGACGTATAGGCAGCCCGCTTCTCTCTACCATCCGCTGGGCGAGTCCACCGACAATCTCCAGCTTGCCGCGCCCCTCCGGAATATCCGCCAGTACAATATCGGTTACAGGAAACGAATCGTAATGACGAATGAAGCCTTCGATCAGCTCCGGCGTATACGACGATCCTCCGCCAATGACAGCAATTTTTAATCCAGCGCCCATTCTGTGTCCATCTCCTTTATCGCAAGCTCTGCATACAGCTGATTGTACACCGCCGTGTCTGGCGGGCCCATATGCAAGTCCATTCCCAGTAAGATCGCCCCGGCAGCCGGCTCCAGGTCGAGAATTCGAAGCCGGCTCTGCGGAGCTGTCCGGGACACAAGACGTTCAATATGCGAAACGACATAGTCCCCTTGTCCTCTCGTAAGGACGCTGCCTGCAAGCACCACGTCAAAAGCATCGTTCTCCATTCCGAGCTTTCGGATAACAGCACAAGCCACCGTTCCCAGTTCCACGCCCTGTCTCTCCAGAATCCTTCTCGCCGCCGGATCCCGGGGGGCAGCGTCAAACAACAGCTTGGCCAAATGATGGGGAATTCTTCTTCCTTCATCCAGCGAGCGGTGAAACATCTCCTCCACATTCGCGAACCCCAATGCCTTTAACGTAGGCGCAGTCAATAACGTGGGCTCTTCGCGGCCTTCCCATGCCCGGATGACCGTCCGGAACACTTCAACCGCCAGATCATATCCCCCGCCAAAATCTCCGTATGCATACCCGAAGCCTCCGATTTGAATTTCCTGACCAGCTGCATTGACCCCATAGCTGTTGGTGCCGCTCCCGCAGATCAGTACAACCCCATCCGTCTGCCTCGTCCCCGCTCTCATGGCGATCACGGTATCACACACAATATGATAATCGGCAAAGCCCAGCCCCCCGATCATCGGTCTTAACACAACATAATCCGCCTCGCGGTCTGCCCCGGCCAGCCCAAATGATGCGAAAGTAATATCTCGATGCACAAGTCCCGATTGTGCAAGCGCTTCATCAACAGCGTGTCTAATGCTGCGCTCCGCAAGCGCCGCACCGAGCTGATGATTGCCACAGCCGCTGCTTCCCCTCCCTCTTATGCGTCCGGTTTCATCCGCGACAACAGCGATAGTCTTGCTGCCGCCGCCATCTACCCCCAGATAATAATTCATGGTTAATCTCTCCTATGTGTTGCCTGGCTATGAAAGCCGCGCCCCAAGCTGAACCCTGCGCTGTCCTCCAGCATCTGCCCGGGCCGCGGCCTCCTGCCAAGTCGATTTATTCTATTTCATCTTCTCGAGGTTTTCTTTCCATCTTGCCGTTTTATACTCCAGCAGTTTGCTGTAGCCTGCCTTCTGCGCATCCTCTTCCGCTTTGTCCAGGATAGCGATAACTTCTTCATCGGACGCTGTCATGCTGATTGCCGTCGCTCTCGCTTTCTCGTATATTTCGAATACGCGTTGAGCGATGATCCCTTCCTCGCTGTCGCCAGCCGGATCCAGGTTGACGAATTCGGTTGTATTCATCTGGGTCTTCCATGTAATCTCGGACTGCCAGTACGTCTCGAAATTCCGCTGTTCCGGCGATAGAGTAGACTCGAACTTCATCTTGGAATTGTCAACGTATACCGTGTTACCGTTCCACTGGAAGTTCACGGTCGAGTTCATCAGCTCATCGCGCCCCTGCGGGTCGTTGACAAATTTGTCGGTGAACAGTGGCATATCCTCTTCATCCGTTCCGTCCCAGTACAACCCTTCAGGTCCCCACATAATGACACGCTGACCCTCCGGTCCTGTGAACCAATCCAGGAATGCAAAGACCGCTTCCGGATCTTTCGCCGACTTTGTAATAACACTGACGTTCCAGCCGAGCTGCTTGTAATCCCCCGGGAAAATTTTGTTCCGGTCGAGCCCCTCCTTATGAACCGGCCAGATCATGATGTAACCGGCATCCGGATCTTCGGCTGACAGGATGCTGTTTCCTTTCGACCCGAACTCTGTCGGGCTGGAGGCGACGTAAACAGCCACTTTGCCCGTAATGATCTTCTGCTCCACCTGCTCGATCTTCTGGGTGAACGTATCCTGTGACATCAGCCGCTCGCGGTACATGCGGCTCATATATTGAAGCAGCTCGCGATAGACAGGATCGGTAAACAGAGAGACCAGCTGATCTCCTTGCGGAACAGCGATCATGCTGTTGAACAAGTACGGACGGTTCTCCGCAAAAGCCGATACCATAATGTCCACACCTGCCGCGGATTGACCGACCTCAAGCGGCACCACATCCGGGTAGTTCGCCTTCACCAGCTTCAAATATTCATACAGATCTTCCGGTGTTTCGAGCGGCGGAGCACCCAGCTCATTGTAGATTTTCTTGTTCACGAGATAACCGGCGTTGCCGTTAGGCTGCGTCGTATACCAGTTCGGGAACTGATACAGCTTGCCGTCCGGAGAACGAAGCATGTCGATGGTTGAATCACCGGCCCATTTTTTCAAATTCGGATATTTGTCTAGATAATCATCGAACGGAACAAGCATGCCCTCCGCACGAAGCTTCTCCACATCCGCACCTCTCTCCATCCAGATCACATCCGGCAGCTCGCCGGACACAATCATCGTGTTCAGCTTGTTTTTGGCGTTTCCGCCTGAGCTGATTGGCACCACGTTCACCTTTTTGTTCTCTTGAATCCACTTGGTGGCCAGGTCGCCGCCCCATTCAGGCATGGTATACCAGTCATAGTGACCGTAGAAGGAAAATTCCAGAGGCTTCTCGCCCAGCACAAACTCTCCGCTTTCCGGCGTGCCTGTTGGCTCGCTTGTCTCTTCGCCGGTGGAGCTGCCTTCTTTTGACCCCGAACACCCCGCTAGAATCATGACCATAACCAGTGTGACTGACCATATGGATAGTAATGCGCGCTTCCCTCTTTTCATCGCTTGATCTCCCTTCTATTCTGTTCATCTATGGTCAAAGCTGACGCTTCAAACCCTTGAATCAAGACCCGCCTTCGCTATTCCTTAAGAGAGCCGATCAGCACACCCTTCACAAAATACTTCTGCACAAACGGGTATACGAGCAAAATCGGGATGGTGGCGACCATCATCGTAGCCATGGACAGCGACTTCGTCGTTACTGCTCTCATGGCACTCATTCTGCCTTGGGCTGCCGCATCCACATTCTGCATCTGCTCCAGCATGATGTTGGCGTTCAAGATCTGCTGAAGCTTCGTCTGAATCGGGAGCAGATCTGTATTGGAAATGTAAATGCTCGGTGCAAACCAGTCATTCCAGTGGTACACGGCCGTGAACAGCGATAAGGTGGCAATGACCGGACCGGAGAGCGGCAGTACGATTCGAAACAATACGCCCCAGTTGGAAGATCCGTCGATTCGGGCCGATTCCTCCAGCCCTGCCGGTATTCCTCGAAAAAAAGTCCGGAATATGATCATGTTCCATACATTGATAATCCCGGGCACAACCATCACCCAAAAGGTGTTCATCAGACCCAGTTCGCGAATGAGCAAGTAGCTTGGAATCAGACCTCCGCTAAAATACATCGTGATGATGCACAGCACCATATACACATTGCGCCCCGATAATTGAGGCTTGGAAATGCCGTAGGCAAGTATGGCTGTCGCCATCACCGATAGCAATGTGCCAACGATCGTACGGAAGATCGAGATGATGAAGCCGTCGATCAGGCGCTCATCCTTAAATACCACTTTATAATTCTCAAGCGTGAATTCCCTTGGCCAGAACGTAACGCCGCCTTGCATCGTGTCTGTGCCGGAATTAAACGAGATCACCGCCGCGTTCCAGAACGGGTAAAATGCAACAAAGGCAAGCAATACCAGAAACACGTAAATCGAGCCAATAAACAAACGATCACCGCTGGATAGTCTCAAGATGCATACCTCCCCCTACCATAGGCTATTCCCTGATTTTCTGGCCAAATAGTTGGCTAACGTCAGCAGGATAACGCTGATGACCGCCTTGAACAGTCCCGCTGCCGTTGCGTAGGAATACCTGCTGTTCTGTATGCCGATGCGGTATACGTAAGTATCCAGCACATCGCTTACATCCCGCAGCACCGGATTGCCTGCCAGCAGCAAGATGTCCTCAAAGCCGGCATTGAGCAGGTTGCCGATGGCAAGGATCAGAAATACGATCACAACCGGCAGAATCGACGGGATCGTAATCGCCGTAATCTGCTTCACCCGGCTCGCACCGTCCATGGAAGCCGCCTCATACAGCTGCGGATTGATACCAGCAATGGCCGCTAAGTATACGATGGAAGAGAAGCCGATCTCCTTCCACACATTGGTCGCGGTCAGAATGCCCCAGAAGTATTTGGGCTCGGACATGAAGTTGATTGGTTCGTCGATGAGGTTTAGCTTCTGCAGCAGAATATTCAGGCTGCCATTGTCGGTGGATAGAATGGAGATAATCATGCCGGATACGATAACCCAGGACAAAAAGTGGGGCAAATAACTGATCGTTTGAATCACTCTTTTGAACGTTCGCCTTCCGATCTCGTTCAGCATCAGCGCGAGCAGGATCGGTGCGGGAAATCCGATGCACAGTTTAAGCATGCTGATCACCAGCGTGTTCCGCATAATCGTCCAAAACTCGGGCGCCTCAAAAAACATCACAAAATGCTTGAACCCGACCCAAGGACTGTTCATAAAGCCCCGAAACAGGCTATAGTCCTGAAATGCCATCAACACCCCATACATCGGAATGTAGCTAAATACAAAAATGAAAAGCATGGCAGGAATGACCATAAGCTGGAGATCCCACTGTCTGGCCAATTTCGTCCATGGCCCCTTCTTGCGATTAGGTTCCGGGTTGCGCTGGATTTCGGATGGCAACGACATTTTACTCCCCCTTTCTACATCTAAGGTCAGTTTATCTGACATATATCTTTAAGAATACTTGTCATTATTGTAGTGCAGCCCTTAGCTCATTTCTCTGCTAAAACGAGTAAAAACCAGCACTATTCCACTGGTTTTTACAACTGCTGTCTCTGTGAAGCCTTTGGCGTCATGCCAACATGCTTTTTAAAGAGCCTATTAAAATTGGTTAATGTGCGGAATCCGCATTCCAAAGCGACGTCCGTCACCTTCATCTGTCCTCCCTCCAGCAGCTTTATCGCCTGCTCAAGTCGGATATGAATGAGATACAGGAGCGGCGGCATGCCTACGGCCCGCTTGAAGATTTCGCTGAAACGGGACGGGCTGAGGTAAACGAGGGCAGCGAGCTCCTCCAGCGTCCAGGGATGGGCATAGTTCTCCTCCATGATCATGATCACCTGGCGCATCTTCTCCAGCTGCCTTTCACTGATGCTCGGCTCACTGCGGCCCTGGCCTTCAAAACGGCACTCCCGATTGACCGTGGCAAGAAATTGCAGCAGAAGCGAGTGTACCATCGTGGTGTAGGATCGCTGCTCTTGCTCATGCTCTGCCTGCATCTGCAGCAAAATAGGGCGGAGTTTATCCATGGCCGGGTGATCGCGGGGAATCAGATTGGAGAAATGCTTGCCCATTTCGCGAAACGGGCTGAACAGCTCGGGGTCGAATCTGAGGTTGTGAATAAACCACGTGGAGTCAAATGAGATGACCAGCATGACAAGGTCCTGGGATTCGTAAGCACAGTGCAGATCATTGGAGTTGATGAGCAGCACATCCCCCTGCTCGAACTCAAATTTCTTCCCGTTGATGACGTAATAACCGGTGCCGCTCTTGATGTAATTAATCTCCAGTACATTGTGCCAATGGAGCTTCTGATACAGGCTGGTCACACCGATCGTATCGGCGATTAGCACCGGATAATTTCTAGCCAATCTTACTTTTTCCTTGGGGATCGCTTCTTCGCGCAGCACAAATGTCATGACTAACACCTCACATCTTTTGTGTGTTTTATAACATTTAAACATACGTTTTTATGTTAATTATACTACCACCTCACCTTTGTTACTGTAAACGAGCAAAGTCTTAGTTTTTTCGCCAACAGAAACAAGCTGTCCCCCGCCATTTTCGGCTTCAGACAGCTTGTTTCTGTGTGACGATATCAAGTAAGACCGTTCATTCGTCAACGAATGACTCGATCGGGTCAGCTTCTCATGTGCTTACGAAGGACCAGCTAGCAGCTAGCTTGCAGGCGTAAATTTAATCCAGTCATAGTAAGCGCGGATCGGATGACCTGGATAGGTGAATTTCCCCGTCCATATTTCTGCCGGCCCCGCACCAGACCACAGGTTGACCATAATATACCCCGGACTTGTCGGCAGCGGGCCCCTCGAACCGGTTTCGGTGTGGACCAGCCTGCCGTCAACATACCACTTGATTGACGTCGGCGACCATTCAAAGGCATAGTCATGGAAATCGAGCGAAGCATCAAAGCCCAGGTCGATCACGGTGCTATGCCCACCAACCCCGTTCGTAAAATAGTTGGTTTCCATCTTCGTGGTGTCTTTGCCCAAAATTTCGATGTCGATTTCGTCATTGGAGGTACCTGGAGCAGCTCCGGAATAAGTAAACAGGCTTGTGACAAGGCCGGCTCCTTTGGCGGCCTTAATCCGCGCTTCGACCCGCCCGTATCCATATTTCTGGGTCGTGGCATATTCGGCTGATGCATAGGGTTTGCCCGAGCAGTTGGACGGGCAGCCTACATTATCGAGACGCAGAGCCATAATGCCATTGGAAAATTCCTGGTTGGACGCTTTCCAGCCAACGCCGAAGTCCACGCCGTTGCCCCAGCCGTCCGATGTGTAGAACATGCCGGGATTCGGCCCGTTCAGCGGCTCGGTAAACGCGGCCCCCTGGGCCTGGACCGGCTGGGTTGCAGATACGCTGATCAGCAGCGCAGCTACGGCCAGCAAAGCCGTCATTTTCACTCGGATTGACATCCATTTTGTCATGAGTCACACCTCTTCCATGGATTTTTGAGAATGTGCTTGAACATCGCTGTCCTTGCCCTCCTGCTTTCTCGATTCCACCTCCTTCTCTTATTTACCTGTTATAATACACGAGCCTTGTTTGATGAACTGCGCTATTCCTATCAAAAACCTACACTATTATACTTTTTTTCCATATTTCTGTTCATCCTGTTTGCCATGCGGATCTGTAACAGGCAGCGAAATATGAATCACGGTGCCTTCGGTCTCTGTATCCAGCCTAACTTGTCCACCATGCTTCTCCACCGCCGCTTTCACGATGGAAAGTCCAAGGCCGCTGCCCCCGTCACTTCTGCGGGCCTGATCTCCGCGCACAAACGGATCGAAAATCGCTCTGCCCAGATGTTCAGGGATTCCTGGTCCGTTATCCCCCACCGTTAGATGAACGCCATTCTGTTCACGTAGCACCACCCAGACCCTGCCTCCCCTGCGGTTATATTTCAGTGCATTGGTCAGCAAGTTGGCAACCGCTCTTCTCATGTAGCCTTCAAGACCATGAAGCCGCACGGGCCGCTCCGGTATGGAAATATCCAGTTCAATCCCCTTCTGCTCGAACGAGTCGTACAGATCGGCTGCGGTGGTCCGGCACAGCTCTGCAAAGTCCAATGGTTTCCGCTCAAAAGGAAGCTCGGTGCTCTCGAACTTCGTTAACGCAAACAGGTCATCGACCAGGGCAGCAATGTAAATCGCCTTGTTAAAAATATGGCTGGCATATTTCCTGCGCTGACGCTCATTCTCCTCGATGCCTAGGCGAAGCACCTCGGCATAGCCCTGGATCGTTGTGATTGGCGTTTTCAGATCATGGGCAATATCCATCAGCATCCGGCGTCGATCCTCCGCAAGCTTTCGATTCATCTGCTCCGCTTGCTCCAGCTTGTCCGCCATCCGGTTGAAATTACGCTGGATGTCCATCAGCTCACGGTTCGCAGGCATATGAAGCCGGCCCCCTTCCTCCCCCTCAGACATCTTCCCGAGCCGCTGGGAAATAGCAGCAAGAGGAGCCGTAATTCGTCTGGCTGTCATGCGGCTGTATAGCCACAGGCTCAAGAGAAATGCCAGCAGAAATAAGAGCAGCCCGCGGAGTATAAAACCCGAGAACACCCTGGTCTGTTCTTCATTCGGCTTCACCATCCGGCTTTCCTTCACAACAGCCCCGCTCGGGATAGCTACGAGCAACCGGTATTCCCGGCCCTCTTCGGTTATAAAAGGCGCCGCGGAATAATAACCTGAGCCGCCTTCATAGAACAGAGCGTTCAGCTCTTTTTCCGTGTAGCTGGTCCGGGCTTGTCCTTCACCTCGCACAAAGACCGAATTCAAGTTATCATCAAGGATCTGGATATAGCCCCCGAAATGGTGAACCGTCTCATACGGGATGTCCTCCCAGTTGTCGCGGATCAATTCATCCGCCTTCACCATAGGCAGCGTTTCGCTTAAGTAGACATCGCGCGCCCCGTACATATGGTTATACACCAGAAATCCGATCAGTCCCAGGATGACGGAAAACAGGATATAATTCATCATCAGGCTCGTATGCACACTCCTGCCCTTCATCTGAAATCATCCCCCTGGAGCGCCAGTTTATAGCCAAGACCCTTGATCGTAACGAGAAAACGCGGATCGCGGGCATTGTCCTCCAGCTTGTCCCTCAGCCTGCTGATCTGCACCATCACGGTGTTGCTGTCCTCAAAATAAGGCTCATTCCACACAGCTTCATAGATTTGCCGCTTCGTAAATATCCGTCCGGGCGCGCCCATGAACAGCTGTAGCAGCTTGTACTCGAGCGGTCCAAGCTGAACGGCCTCCCCCCGCTTGTACAGCATACAGGCACGGTGGTCCAGCGTTAGCGGACCGCATACCGTCCTTGAAGGCGGAGGCTGATCGGCCCCGGGGACAAGCGGCCTCCCCTCGTTTAACTCATAGTAGCGCCGCAGCTGCGCCTTGATCCTGGCGACCACCTCAATCGGACTGAACGGCTTGGAAATAAAGTCATCGGCTCCAAGCGCAAGTCCGGTAACTTTATCCACGTCGCCCGTCTTGGCTGACACGATAATGACCGGAAGGCGGAGCTTCTCGCGGATGCGGGCAATGAGCTGAAAGCCATCCAGCTCCGGCATCATAATATCAACCAGGGCCAAATCCACATGCTCCTGCGAAAGGATATGCCAGGCCTCACGGCCGGAATAGGCTTCCAGTACCCGGTAGTGCTCCCGTTCCAGAAACAGCCGGAGCAGCTCCACGATTTCCGTCTCGTCATCGGCGACAAGTATCGTATGCTTCTTCTGACGTTTTACTTGAAATTCCACAGTGATTTCCTCCCCAACAGTTAACGGCTGACCGCTGCTTCCTATCAGCCCAATATACACGATACTCCGCGAATTCAGGCTGCTGTTTTCACAAATTTAAGTTTTATGTAAGGTTGACTACAACCCGAGGACAGGTTGGCTTGATATGATCGTGATATGATGTAAATATGGAGGATCAATATGCGTACTTTCGAAATCTTACTGCTTATCGTTAACCTCGGACTGCTTATCATCTGCACGCTCTGGCCAAGCAGGCATCCGTTAAGGCTGCGCGCTGCGGCAGCCGGAATAACGGCGCTGCTGAGTATGATCCAGATGGTGGCCGAGGGCTTCCGCTGGCAGATGATCCCCGTGTATGCGGCAAGCGTACTGCTGGGACTGTCAGCACTTGATCTGATCCTAAGCAAGCACAAGCGCTCCCGGCAACCACGCCCAGGACCCCGCTTCGGCATCCGCTGGCTGCGGACCTGTGTTACGGTGCTGCTGCTTGTGATGTACACCAGCGTTTCTGTGGCGCTTCCGTCCCTGCTTCCGGTGTTCGCATTTGCCACACCAAGCGGACCGCACGGCGTCGGGACAACCTCCTTGATTCTCGTAGACGAGCGTAGAGATGAGCCCCATACGGAGGATCCATCCGACCACCGAAGGCTGGCGCTTCAGATCTGGTATCCTGCCAGCGTCGAGGAGCGTCCCCATGACAAGAGGGCCGATTATATCGAGCATCTCCCCGTTATATTGGAAGGCTTAGAGCAAGCGATCTCCATACCTCCGTTCCTGATGAGCCAGTTGCGATATGTGAAAACCCATGCCTACTGGGAAGCTGAAGTCGCTCTAGATCAGGAGCGCTATCCTGTGCTGCTTTTCTCCCATGGATTGACTGGCTTTCGCAATCAGAACACGTTTCAGGTTGAGGACCTGGCAAGCCGGGGCTACATCGTAGTTGGCATCGATCACCCTTATGACGCTGCTGCCGTCGTCTTCCCGGATCATACGGCCATGTTGAAGCTGGATAACCTGTCGGGCTTTGAAGCTTATGAGGCCAAAAACCGGCTGTGGGTTGAGGACATCAAGTTTGTACTTGATTATTTGGAGCGCGTAAGCCCGGCGGAAGAGGAGCATTTCCTGTCAGGCCGCATGGATATGGACAAGGTGGGCATGTTTGGCCACTCCTTCGGCGGAGCAACTGCCGCACAGATGCTGATGGAGGATCCCCGGATAAAAGCCTCCTTGAATATGGATGGCGCGCTGTACGGACAGCCGATTCCGGAAGAAGGCTTTGACAGACCCTATATGCAGATGAACGCGGACACAAGCATCGATTACGAAAATTTTGTCCAGTCTTTGGATGAAGCCATCGAAGCGTCCGGCAGCAGCCGCGAGGAATACGAAGCCTTCTGGGCCGAGATGACTTCCAGGCGCAACCATGCTGCTTCCGGAGATTCAGCGTATTCTATCGTATTGGCCAAAGCCGACCATATGAGCTTTACCGATTTCTATCTGTTCTCGCCGCTGCTTGCGCTGAACAGCACGTCTCCCCGGCAGCTGCACCATTCGGTTAATGAAGTGACGGCGGCATTTTTCGATCAATATGTGAAGGGGGAAGACGGCATATCCATTGAACGGACGATCGACAGCCTGCATGGCATCACAGCGGAACAACGCTGAATGACAGCCGGGGATAAGTCCGATGAACCAACGAAAAACCGGAGCGCACATGGGGTTCAAACAAAAGCCAGCTGTGCATCTCCGGTTCTATTGCGTTATGATGTCAAGCACGGATGATTAGCTTATGCCGAATAAACACAGGCCTTATTGTCCGCTTGCCGCCTGAAACTCTTCCAGATGCAGGACCCGTTCAGCAAAATTCCGTACATAATCCGCATCACGCAGCCTGTCGCGGATCTGCTCTTCCCAGACCTCGGCATCCCGAAGCACGGATAAACTTCCTTCTTCTCCATACCAGGATTCCACCAGCTCCCTGTCCGCCACAAACACAGTCTCATCCTCAAACACAAACTTCAGCTTCTCGAGATTATCGATCATAACGAAATTCGCCGTTGCATTATATAGAAGAATTTCCTTCAGCTTATGCGGGTCCGTATCGCCAGCGGCAGTCTGGTACCGGATTTCTGCCGTCAACACTTCGGGATATAGCTGGAACGTCCGCCCTATATTCCGAAACGGAAGAGAAGCGTTCAAGTTGATCAAATTCCCCGCATCCCCCATATATGGGCTGGCATAAGCCAAAGTGGGCTCAATGTGATGGGTGAGGGGATCATTCTGGTCCATTTCATACTGCTTAGCCTGCCTATCAAGCTGGGGCTTCACGTAACCTTCCATGACGGCCAACCCGATCATGCCGACCACCAGCAGCACGACAATCCATACGCCTGTACGTCTCATGACTGCTTCACCTCATACTTCGTGATATACTGCCCCGCCTTTCGCGCCGCCAGCGGAATAATGATCGTTGTCAGCGGAAGAACAAGCTGCAGCATCGTTTCATAGAAATCATAAGGCCCGCTAAAACCTACCTGTCGCCCAAACCATAGATCTGAGCCAAACTTAATGAGAAGACTGTATCCGGTTATCACGATAGCAAACAGCCCCCATAATATCCACACTCTTCGAATCATCCGCCCAATCTTGCCGGTATCTACCTGATCGATTTCAGCCGAGCTGGGAAAGCCTTTCTGCAGCATCGTAAGCAGCAGCACGCCGCCCGCTATCCCGAGCACCATGAACAGTGTGTTCACCATCACGCCTGAGAGGGTGAGCCTGGCGGGAATGGTCACAATCCAGGCGATGAAAACATACAGCAACGCTCCCTGCATGACATCATATCGATAACGATGAATATACACCGTCTGCTTGTCGTCAATAATGCTGTCGATATCGTCCAGATCCCGGATCGCCTGACTGATGGCTTCCTGATAATCCATACCGCTGCTCATACAGTCTGCGACCTTCGCTTCCAGATTGCTGAGAATCTCCTGTTTCAGCTCCATCACAGCTTTCGTCTTGCGCTTGTTGGCAAATAATCGGTCTACAAAAAGATTCAGATCATTTCTGTCCGTCACCTGATGCCAGCTCCTTTCCATCTCCAATGAGAACATCAATAATGGCTCGTGCAGCTTGCCATTCCTGCCATTTCACCTTAAATCGCTCCCGGCCATCGGGGGTAAGCGTGTAATATTTGCGGCGGCCGCCTTGCGTCTCCTGGCCCCAATAGGATCGGATCAGCCCCTGCTGCTCCAGCCTGCGTAGACTCGAATATAGCGTGGGCTCTTTGAGCTCAAATCTGCCGCCACTGCGAATGCCAAGCTCTTTAATAATCTGATAGCCGTAATTATCCGCATCCAGCAGTACCCGCAAAATAAAGGCGTCGATGTTCCCGCGAACCAGATCACTGTTATGTAACGACTCCATTAGGCTGTAACCCCCTTATTAACAACACAGGTACAATATAACGCATATAACTATGTCTGTCAAAGTAATATTAGAGACATAACGGACACCTTCCCTCTGTACTGTTCATGCAGCAGCGTTTACACATAAAAAAACGACCCGGAAAAGGTTGGCCCTCATTCCGGATCGTTTCGATCCCCATCGATGATGGTGGTCAGGTTACATCCATCTCGTAACCCTGCGCTGAAGTGATTTTATGATTTCGATTCAAGCGTTTTCTTCCAAACGCCAAGCAGCATGGCTGAAATAACAGCCCCAATCGCTACGGCCAGCAGGAAGAGCATCGCATGATTAGCCAGTGCGGCCACAAATATGCCTCCGTGTGGTGCCGGCACATTAATGCTCCACAGCTGGGTCAATCCGCCAGCAACCGCCGAGCCGAGAATACAGGAAGTGAGCACTCGCAGCGGGTCGGCTGCTGCAAACGGAATCGCCCCTTCCGTAATGAAGGATAATCCCATAACATAGTTTGTTATGCCTGATTTGCGTTCCTGCTCTGTAAACTTCGGTTTGAAGAAGGTTGTTGCCAATGCAATCGCAAGCGGAGGCACCATCCCTCCAGCCATAACAGCGGCCATCATAGCTCCATTCGTGTTGCCGCTAGAGGCAAATACCCCGATCGCGAACGTGTAGGCCGCCTTGTTAAAGGGGCCGCCCATGTCAATAGACATCATGCCTCCAAGCACAAGGCCAAGGATAACCGCATTGGCGGTTCCCAGATTGTTCAGGATGTCTACCATGCCCAGGTTCAGCCAACTGAACAACGGGGAGAAGAGGTAGAACATGATTGTTCCGGTGATGAGCAACCCTAACACCGGGTACAGCAGTATCGGTTTCAGTCCATCCAGCGCTCTCGGCAGGCCGGCAAACCACTTGCGAAGCAGAATCACGACATACCCCGCCAGGAATCCGGCTGCCAGTCCGCCAAGGAAGCCCGAGCTCGAATTCAATGCGATCAATCCCCCGACCATGCCAGGCATTAAAGCTGGACGATCGCCGATGCTGATCGCAATGAATCCAGCCAGTACCGGGATCAGGAAATGAAAGGCCCCTTCGCCTCCGCCAATGGTCTGGAGCAGCTGGACAAGCGGATGGTCAGCGCCCGCCAGCTGCTCCAACAGGAATGAAACAGCCAGCAGAATGCCTCCGCCAACAACAAACGGAAGCATATGGGAGATTCCGTTCATCAGATCCTTGTATATTTTGCTTCCAATTCCGCTCTTCTCGCCATCCTCCTGTGCGTCCGCGCCGCCGCTGCTGTGATAAATCGGGGCATCTCCTGCCAGCGCTTTGCGAATCAGCTCCTCCGGTTTGCGGATGCCATCACTGACTGGCCTCTGCAGCACAGGCTTTCCGTCAAACCTGGACATTTCCACCTTTTTGTCTGCAGCGATGATGACCCCTTTCGCGCGCCGAATTTCATCCTCTGTCAGCACATTTCCTGCCCCTTCAGAGCCATTGGTTTCTACACGGATATTGACGCCCAGCTCTTGAGCCTTCTTAATGAGAGCGTCTTCAGCCATGAACGTATGGGCAATGCCGGTCGGACACGCCGTGACCGCTACGATCAAATCGTTTCCCTCATTCATATCCGCGTGTTCCTTCTCGGCTTTCTTCGCCTGCGAAGCTGTTGCCTTCTCCGCCTTGGCCTGTTCGGCTTTGGCTTCTTCTGCCTTAGCTTGTTCTGCCTTGGCTGCTGCTTCAGCCTGCTTGCTATCGAACAGCGCTGTAACTTCATCAGGCGTCCTGGTCTCCATTAACTGGCCGATAAACTCGGCATCGATTAACAGTTTCGACAGCGCAGCTAGCGTACGCAAATGGGTATTGCCCGCGCCTTCAGGCGCAGCAATCATGAAGAACAGATGCGCCGGCTCCCCGTCAAGCGCTGCGAAATCTACGCCTTGGTTGCTTTTGGCGAAGACCACGGTCGGCTCATTGACGGCCTTTGTTTTGGCATGCGGCATCGCAATGCCTCCCCCGATCCCCGTGCTCGATTCGGCCTCCCGCTTTAAGATCATCTCCTTGAACAAGACCGGATCGTTGATGCGGCCGCTAGCAGTGAGGCTTGCGATCAGCTCATCGATCGCTGCTTCCTTGGATGTCGCCTTCAAATCCATGATCATCGTTTCGCGGATCATTAAATCCGTTATCTTCATCGGTTCCACTCCCTTGTCCTCAATTTAGAGCGATGCTCTCGTGTTGCCCGTCATCTTGCTATATGAAAGCCTGCATCACCACTCGGTTATATTCACCTGCGGACAAAGCTCTTCGATCCGGCTTCTTGTCGCCAGATCGTCGGAGAACGCTGTCGCGCTTCCCGAAGCAACGCCGGTTCGAAAAGCCTCCATTAGCCCTTGGCCAAGCGCCAATGTTCCTACAAACCCGGCAATCATGGAATCCCCTGCCCCTACGGAATTGCGAACCGCACCGGCAGGTACATCCGCATGGAATACCCGATCCGCTGTAATCAAGAGCGCTCCTTCTCCTGCCATCGATACAAGAACATGCTGGGCGCCCATATCCAGCAGCTTTCGGCCGTAGGTGACTAGCTGCTGCTGCGTCTCCATCGCCACACCGAACAATTCGGCGAGCTCATGATGATTCGGTTTCACAAGCAGCGGTTTATGTTTCAAAGCTTTGAGAAGCGCTTCCCCGGTTGTGTCGATGACAAAATCAGCACCGGTTGTGCTGCACACCGAAGTTAAGCGATCATAGTAATCTGAACCGAGAGACGGCGGCGCGCTCCCCGACAGCACCACGATGTCTCCTTCACGAATCCGGGATAGCTTATGAACAAGCTCCTCTGCCTCCTCTTCCCGGATCATCGGCCCCAGACCGTTCACCTCGGTCTCATCTCCATGCTTGAGCTTAATATTGATTCGCGTATCATCCTGGATCGTGACAAAATCAGTGCGGATACCGCCCTTCGTTAACGTCTCATCCACGAAGCGGCCCGTAAATCCGCCCAAAAAACCAAGCGCCGTATTCTCCGCACCGAGTTGTCCCAGCACCCTGGATACATTAATCCCCTTGCCGCCGGGAAACTTTAAATCCCGTGTCATTCGATTGAGGCCGCCTAGCTGCAGCTCTTCTACTTCCACGACGTAATCGATGGAAGGATTCAATGTTACTGTATATATCATCATGATCCCTCAATTATTTTGGTTTTCTGTGAAATGACCTTTCTCCACGACGCGGATAAGGATTCCGTAATCAGCACGGCTTCATTCATATCCAGCAGCTTGGCAAAAGACACCTCGCCTATTTTGCTGGAATCTGCCAGGACGTAGCTTGTTGCCGATAACTGATGGGCCCGCCGCTTAACAAGCGCTTCCTCGGGATCCGGTGTCGTATATCCCATCTCAGGATCCACGCCATTGGCGCCCAGAAAGCAGCGGTCAAAGCGAAAGTTGTCCATATTCTGCAAGGCTATGCTGCCGATGACAGCCTTTGTATGCATCTTCATCATCCCGCCCAGCAAATAGCTCTTGATGCGCTTGCTCACCAACGCTTCAATATGAGACAGACCGTTGGTCACTACGGTAATATTATTTGCTTTTATGAATGGAATCATCGCAAGGGTCGTTGTCCCCGCATCCAAATAGATGCTTTCGCCATCCCTCACTAACTCCGCTGCCAATTTTGCGATAGTGTTTTTTTCTTGAATGTTTTTGGAAGATTTCTCGTCCATGCCGGGCTCCAGCATCTTGTCACCAGGCAACGCGGCCCCGCCATGAATACGCTTTAACATTCGGCGTTCTTCAAGGTCGATCAAATCCCGCCTGACCGTTGATTCCGAAGCTCCCAGCAGTTCAACCAACTCCTGAAGCTTTACGACACCGCGCTCTTGTAAGCGCTCTAATATGATTCGGTATCTCTCTTCTGTCAGCATTTGAATCCCCCTCCGATTTCTATCGTACCATAAAACCCGCAAAAAACAATCATATTATTTCATAATCATTCACAATCATTCAAAAATGTCCACGACGTCAACTTACAAAAACATAGATTTCAGAAAGCGCATACGATTCAAAATCTCTGTTCATTCGACATCGTTAGCGGTATAATGACGGAAGCTTGAACATGAAATCGTATATAATAAATACTATAAGGATTTGCTTCTATATTATTTTCCGGGAGGCTACACTTTGTACCGCAAATACAGCCGACAACTGAAGTATTACATCCTCAGACTGCTTCGTATGAAAAACAGCAACCATCGTATCGCAATCGGCTTTGCTTGGGGCTTCTTCCCATGCTGGTATCCTACGTTCGGAATCGGCATGGTGTTGTCCATGGTGTTAACCCGCGTCTTTCGCGGCAATATTCCGGCTGCCATTCTCGCTGCATCTCTCGGATCCTTTATTTGGCCGGCCTTGTTCTATCTGAATTACCGAATGGGCGTACTGATTCATCTGCTCGGATCTTCACCCGAAACGTTTGAAATTCACGAAGCGATCTCGGCTCCCGTTCCCGAAACGGACTATACGGAGTACACGGTCGAGACGGACTATGTTGGTAAATTCGGCCATATGGGCCTGAACTTTGCGATCGGCTCCATCGTGAACAGCATCATCTTTACTTTCTTGATTTACTTGCTGCTGCGCATCATCTTCCCGCGGATCCAGAAACCGCTGTTGAAGAAGCTGAGAACATCAACATCCCGCAAAACGGGGGCCCATGCCTAAACCAGGCGTCGGCTCCCGTTCCTCTTTCTGTTATTTTTTACAATTCTCCCTCCAAAATTTACATATATATGGAATTTAAATCGATATTCAATTGCTAGAATGAGTTCGAAAGACGAATTCATTTGAAGTGGGAGGGATATCATCCGTGAATATGACATGGATCAAGTCAAAATGGTTGAAGCTTGTTCTCGCATTTTCGTTAGCTTTGCCGCTTCAAGCAAGCCTGCTATGGGACAGCCTGGAGCAGATTCATGCCGAAGGGCCTAGCGACCCGGCACCGTATATCGAAGCCAAGGTTGTGAATCACAACGCAGGCAAGAAGGTGCTATTCGACAACACGCATGCTCAAACCGCCGGGGCTGCAGACTGGGTCATTGATGGCGGATTTTCCGACTTTGGACATGCTCTTGCAAACGACGGGTTTTATGTAAAAGAACTGCGAAAGCTAACTCCCTTTACGTATGATGACTTGAAAGATTACGACGTCTTTGTTATTGCCGAGCCGAACATTCCTTTCAAAGCTTCCGAACAGGCGGCGATGGTGCGTTATGTTCAGGAAGGCGGCAGCATCTTCTTTATCGGCGACCATTACAATGCCGACCGCAACAAAAACCGCTGGGACGGATCCGAGTCGATGAACGGTTACCGCCGCGGTGCATGGGATAATCCGACGAAAGGCATGAGCCTTGAGGAGCGCAATTCCGAGGCGATGCAGGGCGTTGTCAGCTCGGACTGGCTGTCGGATAATTTTGGCGTCCGCTTCCGCTATAACGCGCTTGGCGACGTGACGGCCAATCAGATTGTATCCCCTAGCCAATCGTTTGGCATCACGCAAGGGGTATCGGCTGTAGCCATGCATGCCGGTTCTACCTTGGCGATTACCGATCCAACCAAAGCCAAAGGCATCGTTTATCTGCCTCAAACCCAAGCGGCCTGGCCTAACGCAGTCGATCAAGGGGTGTACAACGGAGGCGGCTTCGCCGAAGGCCCTTATGTCGCCATTGCCAAGGTAGGTGCGGGTAAAGCGGCATTTATCGGCGATTCCTCGCCAGTGGAAGATGCTACACCGAAATACTTGCGCGAAGAAAACGGCGCTCGGAAAACGACGTATGACGGATTCAAGGAAGCGGATGATGCTGTTCTCCTCGTCAATCTGATCAACTGGCTCTCTGAGAAAGAGAACTACACGAGCCTGGCCGATGTCAACGGACTGGAGCTTGATCCAGTGACCGCTCTGCATCCGTTCGAGATTCCTTCCGCTTCGACCGAACCGCAGCCTGAACCTTGGTCTGCACCGGCTGCAGGCTATAAATGGTATGATCGTTCTACCTTCAAACCGGGCTCCTATGGCGGTCCCGAAGCACCACCCGTCGTTACTTACGACTTCGTGAAGCAAAATGTGCTTCCAAACGCAGCCGATTTCCAAATTCGTGTCGTGGCAGAGCGTATGCCGCCAAATACAACGGTATCCGGATTCACAGCCGGGATTTACCTTACCGGAGGCACGCAGGTGGCGATGGTACAAAATGCAAACGGCAGCTGGCCGACATCCTATGGCTACAGCGCCCCATTCAGCCTGACCTCCGACAGCAGCGGACGAGCATACACGGATCTGACCGTACGCATCCGCCCTGGAACGAATGGTGCAGCGAATCTTCGCCTGCGGCTGAACGGCAACAATCTGATTACACAGTCGGTAACGATCGCGAACGTGCCGGCCGAGCCGCTTCCAGGCCTTGAGAATCCGGTTCCTTCCCTGCTATCCATCGCTGAAGCGCGCAGCCGCGCTGTCGGCTCCACCGTGACTGTAGAGGGTGTCATTACGACCAAGCCGGGCAGCTTCGGCGGACAAGGCTTCTACATTCAGGACCAAACGGCCGGCATCTACGTATTTCAAAACGCAACCGGGTTCAACCAAGGAGACCGCGTGAAAATTACGGCGCCGACTACACTGTACAACTCGGAGCTCGAGCTGACTGACCTGATCTCGATTGAGAAAAACGGGAACGCCTCCCTCCCTGCACCGGTACGGGTAACTTCCATTCACGAGCAAAATCAGGGCCAACTCGTTCAGCTTCAAAATGTGACCATCCGCAACATTCAAAGTGCAGCGCCCGCAGGCTCGTTTGAATTCAATGCCGTCGCAGCTGACGGTGCTGTAACGCTCGTTCGCGTCGATGCTCGCACCGGTCTGTCGCAATCCTCCTTCCCTTACCGGGAAGGGCAGCAAGTCAGCATTACTGGCGTGTCATCGATCTTCAGAAACACATACCAGCTGAAACCGCGGGATCTGGCCGATTTTGCACTGGCACAGCCATCGACGCTTCACAGCTCGCCGGAAGAGCTGGAGTGGGATCTGGCCAGTTAACATCTGATTTGACTTATCGTCTTATCGTCACCCTGTACAAGCAAATAGTAACCATTCCATCCCCTATCCGTTAATAAATCCACACAACCTAAAAGGTCGAAGCCAGGCTCGCACTGCAGCCATGTCTTCGACCTTTGGTCATTCTGTATAACATTACATACAGCCTCCCTGACCCTTGGTCCGGAAGCTTGGAACGATCAAGCGATAAGCCTGCCTCCGCTTATACAAGCTTCTTGCGAATATAACCGGAAATGAGATCAATTATCGTAATCATGACAATGATACCAAGCAGAATGATGCCAACGCGCGGCCAGTTTCGCGTACTGAGCGCAAAGATCAGCGGCGTGCCGATACCGCCAGCACCGATAACTCCCAGAATGGTAGCTGAGCGCACATTGATTTCAAAGCGGTACAGCGTATAGTTCAGGAAGCCGGGCAGCACCTGCGGCACGACCGCATACCATAGCTGCTGAAGCCGATTCGCTCCCGATGCCATCAGCGCCTCGGACGGCCCGGGGTCAATCGCTTCCACCTCGTCGGCATACAGCTTGCCCAGCATGCCGATCGAGTTCAAGCCGAGTGCAAGCACACCGGCGAAGGAGCCAGGGCCAACCGCTTTGATAAAGAGCAACGCCATGATAATTTCTGGAAAGGTACGGATGAAGCTGAGCACCATTTTACCGGAACCGGAGATGAAGCGAAACCGGCTTATATTGCGCGCAGCCCAGAAGGCAAACGGAATGCAGATCACAGCCGAAATCACTGTCCCCAGAATCGAGATGGCCAGCGTGTCCATCAATCCGCGCAGCAGATCCTCCCCCTCCGGGAGATACACATAATTCCAGTCAGGCGAGAAGATGCCTGCAACAATCGACCGCATAATTTGTCCGGCTGTTTCCTTGAACCCCGTAAACGGAACTCCGGAGAAGGCCCACACGTACAACAGCACGAGCGCGATATAAATCAGCCAACGATATGGATTTTTCCGCGGTTTGCGGATGACAGTTGTCCCATTTTTCATCATAATAATTTCTCCCGCAGCTTCATGCTTACATAGTCGATCACCAACACAATCGCAAGCGTGAACAGAATAATGACACTGGTCTTGTCATATTCCAGAAAGCCCAGGGTCGCCTCATAATACAGCCCGATCCCTCCGGCACCGACAAGGCCCAGGATAGCGGCTGCACGCACATTGATTTCAAAGCAATACAGCACATACGACGTAAACTGGGCAGCTACCTGCGGCACAACGCCAAAGATGATCAGCTGGGTGCCGGTTGCCCCCACCGATCGCATCGCTTCGAGCGGCCCCTTGTCTATCGTTTCCAGCGACTCATAGGTCAGCTTGGCAATCAGCCCGACCGAGAAGACCGCCAATGCCAGAATGCCGGGGACCGGCCCAAGGCCAAATACGGCTACGAATAACGCGGCCAGCAGCAAATCCGGAATCGTCCGGACAAGATTGAGCACGAATCTCGCTGGAAAATAGATCCACCGGCTGGGCATTAAATTGCCCGCACACAGAACCGCTACCGGAATCGCCAGCAGTCCGCCGATCGTTGTACCGATCAACGCCATCCGGATCGTCTCCAGCATGCCGTTTGTGATGTTCTTAAAATAACTCCAGCGCGGAGGGAACATATCCCGGAGCAGATCGAGCATGTTGGGCAGTCCTCTAACCAGCTTGCTGAAACTTGCATCCGTCTGGACGGCACTTGCCCAGATGAGCAGCAGAATGATTACGGCGGTCAGCCCGTGCTTCATTCGAGTCGGCGGCTTGGAAGGATGTACCGCAGACTTGGCTGACGTTTGAAGAGGTGTTTTCATGCTGTCGTCACTTCCCCCAACAGCTCATCCTGCTGGATCGGCCGGCCATAGATTTCGGCAAAACGCTCGTCCGTTGCCTCGGAAACGGGCCCGTCGAACACCACTTCCCCTGCGCGCAGGCCTACAATTCTCGTCGCATATTCCCTCGCCAGGTCAATAAAGTGAAGGTTCACAATCGTAGTAATCCCGAGCTCGCTGTTAATCCGCTTCAGGTCATCCATAACCTGCTTGGTCGTTAGCGGATCAAGAGAAGCGACCGGCTCGTCGGCCAAAATGATTTTTGCCTCTTGCGCCAGCACGCGCGCAATGGCCACACGCTGCTGCTGTCCGCCCGAGAGCTGATCCGCACGGGTATAAGCCTTTTCTGAAATGTTGACCCGCTCCAGCGCTTCAAACGCCAGCTCGATGTCAGACTTCGGAAATCTGCCAAGCAGCGTGCGCAGTGTTGAATGATAGCCGACCCGCCCGGCCAGCACATTGCGCAGTACGCTGGATCGCTTGACGAGGTTGAAGCTTTGGAAGATCATCCCGATGTCGCGTCGAATCAGCCGCAGCGCCTTGCCCTTGGCGGCCGTAATCGATTTCCCTTCGATCAGGATTTCGCCTTCGCTTATATCGTGAAGTCGGTTAATGGATCGCAGCAGCGTCGATTTGCCTGCTCCCGACAAACCCACCACAGCTACAAACTCTCCCTTATCGAACCTCAGATTAATATTATTCAAGCCTTTGGTGTTGTTCGGATACACCTTGGATACATTGTGCAGCTCGATCATGATTAACTCCTTCTTTCCAAAAATAATAAGAAACTTGCCGTCAGCAAGCGGACAGAACGAACAGAGAAATAGAATGAGACAAGCCAGTACAGCGCGTTTGACGCTGAACCGGCTTGTCCGCTGTCCTTATACCTGCTGCGGCGAATGACCGCTATTCCGTTTTTACTTTGTTGTTGTATTCACGGACAATTTCGAAGTTGCTGTCATCGGACTTGACATAGCCTTCGTGGGTGTAGATGTCCTGGATAATGCTGCGGCCTTCAGGATCGTTGCCGATGTCGATAAAGGCCTGCGTAATTTTCTCCGACCATTCCGGATTCATATCTGTTCGCACGGAGATCGTGTCATTCGGAATCGGCTCCGTAAATGCCAGTACCCGTGTATCTTCAAATACCGACGCGTAGTCCTTGACGACCGTGTTGCGCGCATCCTGGAAGATCGCGGCTGCATCCACATCACCGTTCAGAACGGCGATTACGCCTTGGTCATGCCCTTTTACCGTTACCGGCGTTACATCCTGCAGCGGGTCCAGACCGTTGTCCATCAGCAGCGCAGCTGGCCATACATATCCGGCAGAAGAGGTTACGTTCTGGTAAGCAATCTTCTTCCCTTTCAGATCGGCTGGCGACTGAATTGGCGAATCCTTCTTCACAATCAGCATCGATTTATAAGAATCTACAAGTTCTTCTGTCGGGGCTCCCGTGGCATCGTCAACACCATAGCGCTGAGCCTGCAAAATCACTTCTGCAGCGCCCTTCTCTTTAGCCAGCACATAAGCCGTTGGCGGCAGGAAACCTACGTCAACCTGCTTGGAGGCCATCGCTTCAATGATCGTGTTATAGTCTGTCGATACGCTGACCTTTACCGGAATGTTCAGGCGATCACCGAGCAATTTCTCCAACGGCTTTGCTTTCGCTTCCAGCGTGTCGGCATTTTGGGATGGAACGAATTGAACCGTCAGCTCAGTCGGAACATAGCCAACCGGGGCTTCCGCTTCAGTTTCCGCAGGAGTGCTGGCTGGTTCGGACGCTGAACCGTTGCTCGTGCTCCCAGTGTCTGTCGCACCTGTGGATGTGTTGTTACCGCCGCATGCACTCACGAGCAGTACCATGAGCAACAAAGGTAAAAACAATACAGACTTCTTCAATCTAAACCCTCCAAATGAGTTCTATTTTTTATTACTCGTCTACTATAAGTTCCATTTATTTACGGAATGTGAAACAAAAATCATAATTATGTAAAATTATAGGACATGCTGTCAGTTCAGACGCAATCTGCTAGAATAGCTTCAGCATACTGAATTCGCAAATAAGGAGCTGCGAGAATGACCATTCAAGAGCAACCCCGTCGTTTCACATGCGACATCGTGGTAACCAGCGATCTTCACGGTGCCATTCGTCCCGTTAATTACAGCACCAACAAGCCTGTCTCCACAGGTCTGGCCATGCTGGCGTCCCGGATCAGGGAGCTGCGAGAACAATCCCCAGAGCTGCTGCTCATTGACAACGGAGATCTGATCCAGGGCTCACCGCTGGCGGCACTTGCCGCGGCGAGCGCTGCCAGCCAGGGCGAATTCAGTCACCCGTGCATCCTTGCCCTGAACGAGTTGGCCTACGACGCGGCGGTCATCGGCAATCATGAGTTCAATTATGGACAAGCCCTGCTGCGCAAGGCTGTCCTAAGCTCCCGCTTCCCCTGGCTGTCAGCCAATATTGTGGAAACAGCCACCGGTGAACCCGCTTTTGGCCCCCCTTATCTCATTAAGGAACTGCCCCCTGGTATCAAGGTTGCCTTGCTTGGCGTCACCACCCACTACATTCCGAACTGGGAGCAGCCGGATCACATTGAAGGCTTGGCCTTTAAGGACGCGCTGGAAACGGTTCAAATCTGGGTAGAGCGGATTCGTGAGCAGGAGAATCCGGACCTCCTAATCGTCTGCTATCATGGCGGGCTGGAGTGTGATCCTGTCAACGGCGAGCCGACGGAGCGGCTGACGGGAGAAAATCAGGCATATGCCATGGCTCGGCATGTCAGAGGAATCGATGTGCTGCTCACCGGTCACCAGCACCGGCTGCTGGTCGAAGAGATTGACGGCGTTACGGTTGTACAGCCTGGTTCCGGAGGAACGGCGGCAGGCCATGTCTCTGTCGAGCTGGAACAGCTGCCCGGCGGCAAGTGGCGAATTCGGCAGAAACAGGCCCGTCTTCTGTTCCCAGAGAAGCAATTGCCACCGGATCCCATGATCATGAGGCTGACCGACGAGCTGGAGCACAGCACCCAGCAGTGGCTGGATCAGCCGATCGGCCACACCGAAACTGACCTTTCCATAGCCAGTGCCTATGAACTCCGCCTGGCCGCTCATCCCTTTATCGATCTGGTTCATCAAGTTCAGATGGAGGCAACAGGTGCAGAAATATCCTGCACGGCACTGCTAAGCGAAAGCTCCCCGGGCTTCAAGGGGGAAATTACCGTACGCGACGTGCTGTCCAATTTCATCTATCCCAACACATTGACGGTGCTGGAGCTGAAAGGGCAAGACATCCGCGATGCCCTGGAGCAAACCGCACTTTATTTTCAGCTGAGCGAAGATGTCGCTATAATGGTAAACCCGGCATTTACCACGCCAAAGCCGCAGCATTTCAATTACGATATGTGGGCCGGGATCGAGTATGTGCTCGATATCGGAAGACCGCCAGGCAGCCGGGTAGTGAAGCTGGAGCGCGGCGGCATCCCGCTGGATATGGAAGCGACCTATGCCGTTGTCATGAACAACTATCGTGCCGCTGGGGGCGGGGACTATTCGATGTATGTGGGGAAGCCTGTCCGGCTGGAGCTAGCAACCGAAATGGCCGAGCTGGTTCAGGACTATATCAGACGAAATCCGAAACTGTCAGCTTCACCGGTCAGCAGCTGGAAGATTACGGCTCGCGGTGAGCAAGCTGCACACCATTTGTAATAGGAAAGCAACCATCAACGACAATTCTCAGAAGAACCAGAAAGAGCAAGCCGCCGCACGAACGTGCAGTGGCTTGCTCTTCTGGTCTAAGCTGAATCAAGATGTATCTCTGCTTATCGTTAGACCCTTGTCCCCCTGGAAGAATCCACGCTCTACGCGATAAAGATCGAAAAAAAACGCCAAGTTGGACGGGTTAAATTGCTCTCCTCCGGGACATCCACAACTTGGCATGCACAATTATGAATTCTTTCGATAACGCTTTCTGAAAATCAGTTCTTTTATTGTAAGTAATTGGCATATCATATACTACAGTAGACCAGCAGCTAAAGGGTGGCAGAATAGGAGGTGAAGAGAATGGCTGTGAATGAAGCCTTAACCTTAATGATTTCGTTCGCCACTCTGGTCGTGTCCATTCTTGCTTTCCATAATAAGAAATAGATCCATACCGCTAAAGAAGAATCTATTTCTTACGTCTGGCAGGAGCAAGCGGCAATTAACCGCCCTTTTACTAGCGGCGTCTGCTGTCCCAGGAGTCGGCCGACACCCGGCTCCTAAGCAATCCCCGGTTTGCTCCCTTGGTTGATACACAAAAATATCCTATTCCACGCAAAATCAAATTATTACTTGGGAATTTGTCAGTTATGCAAAAGCGGCTTCACCTTTTTAATGATATCCATCAGCTGCTCGGCACTGTTCTCATACATCGTTTTGGCATCTTCATTCGTCGTACTGAGGCTGAACAATTCAAGATCCGCCTGGCTCTTCTTGAGATTGGCGAATAACAGCTGCCGTTCATGGAACTGCGGCGTCTGAAGCATATCATCATACAGATCCACCGTTAATTCACCATAAGTGTCCACCTGTGCCAGAAATACATCCTCGATCTTCGCCTGGTGCTTGGCCAGCTGATCGCGAAGCCAGCCTTCCGTATAGCCCATCATTCGCAGCGGTTCTGTCATCACCCTTCCGTCCATGACCACAATCTCAGACGGCTTCTCGGGGCCAACCTGAATGCCCATATGCTTTGGGGTGAGCGACTGGTTCTCCCGCTTCAGCAGAACGTTAATCTCCCCGCTTCCTTCCATTAGCGCAAACTCGACATCAGCGAGCTTAAATATATTTTTCTTCCGAAGCTCCTCCATTAATTCGTCTGCTGACAAACGCTCTTTTCGCATATTGTCTTCCAGCACCTTGCCATCCTTGATGAGGACGGTAGATTTGAAGCCGATAAAATCTCTCGCCTTCTTGCTCTTGATTTGCGCGTATTCTGTCAGCAGCGTGATGCCGCCCCATACCCCCAGCGCAATCAGGCCCAAATACCAGTTCGATTGCACATCCAGCGACACGTAGGCAGTCAGGTTCCCCATCGTAATCCCGGTCAAGTATTCGAATAAAGATAACTGGGAAACCTGCCGCTTGCCCAGCAGTTTCGTCAGCAGAAAAAGCGCGATGGCTGCTACCAGCGTTCTTGCCGAGACTTCAAGCCATACAGGCATGAGTCCAACCTCCCATCTTTGAACGATCGACAGAGCAATATCTGTATAATTGTATCTGAAACCGGCCGCACCCAGGGTGGAAAAATCCGCATGATCGTTTATGCATGGATCCCACCGAAATGTATCACATTATGAAGCAGGAAAGGAGTTGAACGAGAGATGACGGTGGCTTCAGATGTCAAAACCTGCCTCGCCTCTTTAAAGAGTGCCCAGGCAAGCCTTGAACAATTCGCCTTGTCCACACAAGACCAAAATGCCAAAAATGTCTTCACACAAGCGGCATCGCAAACCCAGCAGATTGTGGATCAACTTACGCAGCGAGTACAGCAGCTGGAGCAGGAAGAGCCGCAATACAAGGGCTTCTAGCGCAACGCATTGAAGCAGTGATTACGACTTGCCAACGATACAACAAGGCGCTATCCCCATCCCCCTGCTCCGCTTAGCAGGGGGTTTTCAGGTGTGCAACATTTGATATTGAGTTCTCCTTCTGCGCAAGGTAAAGTGTTACATAACGGAATTGAATAAGGGGGTAGAACTTATGGCATTAGGCAATCGCAAGTTCGATGTGATTACATTCGGGGAGTCGATGGGGTTATTCTATCCGGAAGGCGCCCGGGGGATCGGACAAGGCGGCAGCATGGCCCAATCGTTTGGCGGTGCTGAGAGCAACCTCGCCATTGGCCTGGCCAGACTGGGCTGTAGTTCCGGGTGGTTCGGTCAGCTCGGACAGGACCCGATCGGAACCGGCATATTAAAGACGCTTCGCGGCGAAGGCGTTGACGTCACTGCGGCCAAACAGACGGACAAGGCGCCGACAGGATTGATGCTCCGGCAGACCGTCCGCGGACAATCCTCCGTCTATTATTATCGGGCCGGATCTGCTGCCAGCGTGATGACGCCAGACGACATTGATCCTGAATACATAGGGCAAGCCCGCATTGTGCATTTCACCGGCATTACGGCCGCGCTCAGCAGCAGCTGTCTGGAGACCATTCGCCACGTCATTGCCGTCTGCAAGGAGCGAGGGGTCAAGCTAAGCTTCGATCCGAACCTGCGGCTTAAGCTGTGGAGCATCGAGCAGGCTCGACCGGTATTGCTGGAGCTCGCCCAGTCCTGCGACTACTTCCTGCCCGGATACGATGAATGCAAGCTGCTGTTTGAAACCGAGGATGAGCGCGAGATCATTCGCCGGCTGCGAGAATTCCCAGCGATGACCGTGATCAAGAGCATCGGGGACCGCAATGTACTTCTCAATGGAAGCGATACCATTTCCCTTCCGTTTGAAAAGGTCGAGCATGTGGTAGATACCGTAGGAGCAGGTGACGGATTCTGTGCCGGCTTCCTGGCCGGCATCGCCAAGGGCTGGTCGCCGGAAGAAGCCTTGTCGCTTGGTGGCTTGACCGGATCGATGGTGATTCAGGCGATGGGCGACTGGGAGGCGCTTCCGACCTGGGATGAAGTGGAGCAGCGGCGCGGTCTTACAGCCCATATCGAGCGCTAAGCCCCGTGATTTCCTTGATGATCGCTTGCAGGCTAACTGCAGTCGCGTCTTGACCTTATTATGACAAACCGATTAAAGGAGCATGAATCTATGAAAAAGCTAAGACTGATCCAACAGATCCAAGATGCCGGCGTTGTTGCCGTCTTGAGAGGAGATTCCCCGGAGGAAGTTATCCGTATGGCAGAGAAAGCAATCGAAGGCGGTATTAAAGTGATCGAAGTGACAATGACCGTTCCTTTTGCCAACGAAGCGATTACCGCACTTGCCAAGAAGTACACCTCCAGCGATCCTGAAGCGGACAATTACGCCATCATCGGGGCGGGCACCGTGCTGGATTCGGAGACAGCCAGAATTACAATTCTGGCCGGTGCAGAATTCGTGGTCTCCCCCGGGTTCGACCGTGACACCATTATGCTCTGCAACAGATATCGCGTTCCGGTTATGCCAGGCGCGGTAACCGTTCATGATATCGTCGCTTCCCTGGAGCTCGGGGTGGACGTCGTGAAGCTGTTTCCTGGCAACCTCTATTCCCCATCTGTCATTCCGTCGCTGAAGGGACCTCTGCCGCAGGCGAATATTATGCCAACCGGCGGAGTCAATCTGGATAATCTCCATGAATGGATTCAGGCAGGCGCCTTCGCGGTCGGCATCGGGTCCGATCTGACCAAGGATGCGCTCAAGACCGGAAACTATGATCTGATTGCAGACAAGGCGGATGCGTATATGAAAGCTTTCGACAAAGCTACAGCTTTCAAGAAGGCCAAGGCCCGCGGCTGACCCCTTGAAATGAAATAACCGTGCACTTCCCGGACTTGCAGCGGAAGGCACGGTTATTTATGATGCCATGAAGTTCTGTTTAACGTAATTAGCCCCGTAGCTATTCCTCCGGCAATTATGGTGCAGAGTGAATAGGCAAACGTGCTGCCTGACAGCAGCACTCCCCCGATCCCGATAATGACCAGATCCATCAGCAGAATAATGACGCCGACATTAAGCCGGACATAGCGGGAGAGAAAATGCGCCAGCAGGTCGGTCCCCCCGGTGCTTGCATTATTCCTCAACATAATTCCAAGGCCTGTCCCGATCAACGACCCGCCGAGCAGCGCGCTTGGAAATGCGCCCGGGGCAAACAGATCTAGGAAGTCTGCTCGGAAAGAAGAGAGAAGATCAATAACAAACGAGGATATCAGCATGCCTGACAGACTGTTATAGAAGATTTCGCGGTTCAGAATCCAGGCTGCCGCGAACATCGGAATACTGCACAGAATAATGACAAACCCGATATGAAGACCCAGCACATAATTGGCAATCAAGGCGATCCCGATCACCCCGCCGTCCAGCACTTTATGCGGGACAAGGAAAAAATCGGTGCCCATTGCAATCAGAAAGCTTCCGAGGACAATAATGACATGCTTTCGAAATGACAGCATTTCCCACATCTCCATTTTTCAGGCATGTCTAATCATATGCTTGTCATTTCAAAAACATTTCTCGACGAGGGGCAGCTCTTCATTTAATCCTTCACATAGATCATCCGTTCGGTTCGGGCCATAACCTTTGTTTTCAGGTACGGATCATACTCATAGCAATAATCTATGAAATATCCCGGCCGTTCCCCGTTCCACGCAAACACATCGTAATGGAGCGGAATCGTAAGATCAAATTTGGCCGCGGAGGCTAATTTCACCGCTTCACGAAAATCCATATTGCCCACGATGCCGTCCTGTCTGCGGAAAGCATCGCCGCCGTTGATCGGAACCATCCCGATATCAATCGGCTGCTCCTGCAGACGCTCCAAGAGCCCGGGATATACAACGGTGTCGCCAGCATGGTAGATCATCACCCCATTCATATCGATCATGTAACCGACATAACGATGCCCGTGCTCCGTCTCCTCCAGCTCCTCATGGGCGGCCGGAATCGGCTTGAGGCGAAAGCCGTCGTATTCCTTCCAGCGGTCGCATTCCGCGGCATAGAGACGGTCTTCCGCCACTCCCGCTTCGCGCATGGCGGCATGACAGCATCCCGGGGCCACAAAGATCGTGCAGGGATTCTGTTTCGCTATCACGGAAATCGTGGTCAGATCCATATGATCGTCATGTTCATGCGTAATCAGAACCGCGTCGGCATTTCCGACATCGGACGGGGACAGCGGAGCAGGATAAGCACGCTGTATCCCGGCTTTCTGCTCAAGTTCATCCGACAGGTACGGGTCAACATAGATGATCCGGTCTCCCCCCTTGATAACGACGCTCTCCTGTCCGAGAAACCAGACGGCTGCCGTATCCTGCGGCGTTCTCGTCCGGTTCATTTCCTCAATCAGCATCTTCGGGGTTCTTGCGGCTTGGGCATGAGCCTGGTCCGTCATAAGCCTTTCATCTCCTTTCAATTATCGAACCTAAGCGGATTTTGGATATGAACCTAGGTTACGCTTATGCATTACATTTCGGTGCCTTCTTGTTCATATACTACTGTAACCGATTTCTTTACTTGCTTGAAGCAGATTTATACCGATCCGTTTCATTTCTCCGGGTTATTTGCATTTCTAGTCAAAAAGTCATGAATCCGTTTGTATCCGGTAGTCCCTTCACTATATACTGTTACTAGGAAACTCTCACAGTACAGAAGAGGTGACTCGCATGGATTCAATGAAAGAAGCCTACGAACGATTGAATTTACCGGAAAATGCGTCCCGTGAGGAGCTTGAGGAACGCTATACACTGCTGATGAAGCAGTTTCGTTCGGAACAGCGCCGCAATCCGGACAACGCCGAAGAGATCGAAGCCCGCTTCTCCGAAATTACAAAAGCGTACAAATTCATCCTGGAGGAAGAGCGCAGACGATCAGTAGAGGAAATGGCCCGGCAGCGTTATGCCAAATTCAAGGGCTTTGCCGGAACGGCCGAGAAGATTGATCATTTCCTTCGTTATTACAGATTTCACCTTCTTGGTGCAATCGCTGTCATTGGAATTCTCGTGTATGCTATCATCAGCTTTATCAATCATCAGGAAGAGAAACAGCGGCTGGCCAGCCTGCCTCCGGTCGATTTGTCCGTCATGTTCCTCGGGACTTACATGCTCGGGGATGCCGGCACGGATTACACACCGGTTGAGGAAGCCATACTGGACCAGTTCCCGGAATGGCAGCGGGTCGAAGTGACGGTGACCTATGTGCCTCCGCTTGACTCTAGCAATCCGCAGGACGCCGCCATGCTGCAAAAAGCGCTGCTTATGCTGTCCACCGAACGGCCGGATATGTATATCATGGACGAGAACGCCTTCAATTGGGTCGGACATCAAGGCATGCTGCAGAACCTGGAGCCTCTCCTCCAAGGCGAACTTAAAGATTTGACGGCATCCGAGCAGATGCTCTCCGCTCCTATAGAAGAGGGCGGGCCGGAAGTGCCCGTACTGATCGATCTGATGAGCAGTCAGCTTGAAGAGCAGCTGCCGCTGCTTCGAAATGAATATTATGCAGGCATCAGCCAAGGTGCGGAGCGCATTGAGCAGTCGGTAACCTTTATCAAGCGTTATCTCGAGAATCCGAAACAGCCGTGATCGCGGCGCTGCTCCCTGAAGGGATGTTTCAATCATTCCTTTTTCACACCAAACAAGTTATTCTATTAGTTAAGTAACCTAGTAAAGGGAGATGTTCATGTCTGGAAAAATAAAAATCTTCGCCGACAGCACCTGTGACCTTCCTTCTTCCTGGATTAAGGAATATAATATCGGAATTGTCCCTTTGTATGTCGTTTTTGGCGATGAATCGCTGCGGGATGGCGTCGACATCACGCCGGAGCAGCTATACGCCCGCGTGGATCAGGAAGGCAAACTGCCGAAGACAGCAGCTCCTTCCCCGTCCGACTTTATTTCTGCTTTCACACCTTTTATTGAACAGGGAGATGACATTCTGTTCATCGGCATATCCACCGAGCTGTCCTCCACATGCCAGAACGCACTGATTGCGGCCTCGGAGCTGCCGGAAGGAAGAGTGACCGTATTCGACTCCCGCAACCTGTCATGCGGCATCGGCCTGCTTGTTATGAAAGCGGTGCGGGCAGCCGAGAACGGAGCTGCCATGCCGGAGATTGTAGAGCTGCTCTCCAAGACCGTCGGCGAGGTCGACTGTGAATTTGTCATTGACACACTCGAATATCTATATAAGGGCGGACGCTGCTCGGGCATGCAAAATATCATCGGCAGCCTGCTCAAAATCAGGCCTGTCATCAAGGTCATTGACGGCAGCATGACCCCGGCTTACAAGGTTCGCGGCAAAAAGGAAAAGGCGCTGGAGCAAATGCTCAGCAACGCCCTCAGCCAGATCGATCAGATGGATAAAGATCTTATCATTGTTGTTCATACGATGGCTGAAGAGGAAGCCCTCTTCCTTCAGAAGGAGCTGCAAGCGAAGAGCGGTGCCCGCGAAGTTCAAATCTCGACCGCCGGCTGCGTCATTTGCAGTCACTGCGGGCCACAAACCGTCGGCATCATGTATACGAAGAAGACCGCCTGAACCGCAATTTCATATCATAGTTCATGAAACAAGACAGTGTTGCTCCCTTAATACAAGGGAGCTGCAGCTGTCTTTTTTTCAAGCACGATTCAGTATGAGTTTAGAAGCGAATTTTGCGCGCTCCGCTAAAATAGCCCGTCCGGTACAACATGGTGTGGAAGATAAATTCGAACACACCGAGTACAGCCACGATCAGAATGAGCTCCATAATGCTGATCTCCCAGCCTGATGTGCGTGAAATGCCCCATAACAGCATAAACGCCAGAAAAGCATCCGCTGCCGTGGCCGCCGCATTATTCGTTCTGGGCAAAATAATTAAATCTCCAAGCAAAAATGCAATTATCGTCAGTGCCAGAGCCGTTGTTGCCGCACCGATAAACGATGCACCCCCCAGCAGCATTAACAAACCTGCAACGATGACACCATTTCCGATGACCTTCACCATGAACATTCTCATGCCATTCACCATCCTCATCAGAGTTATTGGCTATCTGTGACAATATTAAACGGGTTGTCCCTTGATTAAACCTTCCTTATGAATTAGATTGAGCAGCGGATGCCCAATCTATACGTCACTGGACTTTGGTCTAGGTGTACACTTCCCCCGGGACGGAAGACAAATACGAAACCGCATGATATGGTTGTTCTAGCCAACGCCATTCGGCGAATCTTTATAAGAAAGGAGGTCAAGTTGCATGAAGAAACAAACACTCGGGGCGGGACTGCTGATTGTGCTCGGAGTTTTTCTGTTAATGAACCAGGGAAGCTCTATTGAAGCGGGGAACATCTTCTCGAACTTCTGGGCCGCTATTTTTATCATTCCGCTCGGCGTCCTGTTCCATTGGATGTATTTCTCGCTCACAGGGGCTAAAGGTGTCGGTCTTCTCATTCCAGGCGGAGTCCTGCTGACGGTAGGCATTATCTGTCAGATTGCTACCTTGTTTGACAGCTGGGATATCATGTGGCCGGGGTTCATTCTGGCTCCTGCAGTGGGGCTGTTTGAGTTTTACTGGTTTGGGCGGCGCAACAAGTTTCTGCTGATTCCGATTAATATTTTGACCGTGCTGTCCCTGTTGTTCTTTGTTGTGTTCTCGATCGGTCCTATGCTTACATACGTCTCTGCTGTACAACCTTTTATCGCAATTGTGCTGCTTCTTGCCGGAGTATGGATGATGCTCGGCGCCAAAAAGCGCCAGGAGCCTTAATTGACATGACCTTGATAACAGCTGCAAAAGGAGCTATCGCGCATGGGACAACATCTCGCCCATCATGGCAATAGCTCCTGTTGTTGTACAGTGCCATCCTGCTGATCCTTCCTGCTCCTTCGCACCCGGTTGTGATGCCCCTTCAGGCCCGGGACCTTACAAGGAAGAGACGGCTTGCGTGCGGACCTCGGCCACGGGGTCCGCATGCCGGAATCGATGATGGACACTGCGAAGATAACGAACCGTTCGCGTCCCCGAGTACATCATGACCGAATGCGTTTCCGCCCGTTGTCCCGTCAAGTATTTGACCCCGCGCAGAAACTCGCCTGAGGTGACTCCCGTGGCGACAAACATGACACCCTCGGAACCGACCATATCCTCCAGTTGCAGCAGCTGCTCAGGATGCTCCAGTCCCATCCTCGTGCAGCGCTCATAGTCCTCCGCCGTCTCCGGAATAAGCCTCCCCTGAATTTCGCCGCCAAGGCATTTCAGTGCGGCGGCTGCAAGCACCCCTTCCGGGGCACCGCCTGAACCGACATACAGATCAACTCCGCTATCCAGGCAAGTCTCGATCGCGCCCATGACATCGCCATGGGTCAGAAGTTTGATTCGCACCCCGGCATTTCGGAGCGCCTTGATCATGTCCTCGTGCCTTTTCCGATCGAGGATCGATACCGTCATTTCGGACAGCGGTCTGCCCAGAATCGCCGATGCCTTCCGCAGCGTCAGCTCGATTGGATCATCCAGGCTCAGCTTGCCTGCCAGCTCGGGGCCAGCTGC
>NZ_NQLZ01000032.1:0-84579 GCF_002276395.1 Paenibacillus sp. 7541
GCAGCTGGCCTCTTGGTGCAGCGGCGATGACGGACAGCGCATTGTTGAGACCATTCGCTACGGTCTCGGTTCCCTCCAGCGGATCTACGGCCACATCCATCTGCGGCCCTTGGCCATTGCCGACTCGTTCACCGATGTAGAGCATTGGGGCCTCATCCATCTCACCTTCGCCAATCACGACGACCCCATCCATCGCTACCGAATCAAACTGCTCCCGCATCCCGGTAGTGGCAGCCTCATCTGCACTGTTCTTGTCTCCTCTGCCTGACCACAATGCCGACCTCAGTGCTGCTTCCTCCGTTACCCTTACCAGTTCAAGCGCCAGTTGGCTCTCCATCGTCGCTCTCCTCCTCTAATCCTTATCTATGATGAATCAAATTCATAATTAGTCCAGCAGACTCTTCAATCGCTTTATCTGTCACATCGATGACCGGACACCCAAGATCGTTATACAGCAGCTTCGCATAGTCCAGCTCCTCTTGGATTCGCTCCAGCGTTGCATACTGCACCTGATGCGGGAGCCCCATCACCTTCAGCCGCTCGCTGCGAATTTTGAGCAGATGCTCGGCATCCATCGTCAGACCGATAATGATGCCCTGCTTCACCTCCTGCAGCTGCGATGGCAGCGCCATCTCGGGCACAACCGGGTAATTGACCGTCTTGTAGCCTTTATGTGCAAGAAACATCGACAGCGGTGTCTTCGATATCCGCGATACGCCAAGCAGTATAATATCCGCTTTAAGAATGGCGCTCACATCCTTGCCGTCATCATACTGAACAGCAAACTCCATCGCCTCCACCCGGCGAAAATAACTGTCGTCCAGACGATGAAGAAGGCCGGGCAGCCGCTTGGGATCATCGTTGAACGTATCGGCAAATGCCTGCATCATCGGACCCATAATATCCACTGCACGGATATTGAGCCGAACCGCTTCCTCCCGCATCGCCTCCCGAAGCTCTGGCTGCACCAGCGTATAAGCGACAAATCCGCCACGCCGGGCCACTTCCTCCATCAGTGCGGTCAGTTCCTCCTCGTCCCGCACATTCATATACCGCTTGATTTCCGTATTCGGAAGCTCGAACTGCCGCAGGGTCGCCTGCACGACAGCCTCTGCCGTCTCCCCAATCGAGTCCGAACATATCGCTATAAAATGCGTCGATGACTGATCCATCCCATTCCTCCCACTACTCCTCTGCTACCCTATCGAGCAACATTTTGATGATATTTGTTTTTGTAATTCGCCCAACGACCTTCCAGCTTTCGCCGGGTTGCCCGGAAGCGGAAGGAACGACAACCGGCAGACTGTCGATTTGCTGGGCGATAATTTTTCGAGCAGCATGGAGGACGGTATCCTCGGGCTGCACTGTGGTCACATTGGGACGCCGGGTCATGATCATGCTGACCGGCATCGAGGAGGCCGACGGATTGCCAAGCGTTACCTTGAGCAGGTCCTTTCGTGACACGATTCCGGCCAGATGTCCATCGGCATCCGTGACGATGAGGGTACCCACATTCTCAAGAAACAGCGACACAACCGCTTCATGAATCGTTGTCGTCTCCCGGATGATGACAGGAACACCGTGCACATCCCCTACCTTCATCTCCAGCAGACGAAGCTTCTCCTCCCGGTCGGGTGTCCCCCGTTTCCCTAGAAAATAACCGACCTTGGGCTTGGCATCGATATAATCCAGAATGACCAGCTTGGATAAATCGGTCCTCAGGGTGGCCCGGCTGACATTCAGCATTTCCGCGATTTGGTCTCCGGTGATCGGGGCGTGTTTTTTTACGATATTGACGATATCCAACTGTCTAGGTGTCAGTTCGATAGTGATCCCTCCTGGTAGCCGCAGCTGTTTGCTCTCATTTTGTACACATTATTTTCCTGCTTGCGGATATAATACGTCATATATATTATATATGCAACATATTTTCGCCTGAAATTGGCAATAAAGGGCATCAATCATTTGGGGAGCAGTCATTGATAGAGACTATGGCTAAAATCTGCAACGATGATGACGAATCTAGATGTCCGCTATGTCTGCTGCATCCGCTGTTAGAACGAACCCGTCATCAAAAAAAGCATGCTCCCAGGTCAAAGACCTGAAAGCATGCTTGATTCGCAGTTATGTGAACGACCGATTGCTTAATCCTCGCGGCGTTTGCCCGTGCATTCTTCATTGCCGCAGTAGCCATACAGAATTTTGACACCGTCGGTTGGCATCGTGTCGATAATATCACTGCAGCCGGTACAAATAATAAGCCCCCAATCCTGTCCAGAACCGTTTTTTGCCGCCTCGGGACTTGTTAACGCTCTCATTTTACTCCTCCTCAAGGTTTTTGTGTCGCAAGAAGCCGTCAAGAAGTGCGCTTAACTTCACCTCCAACTCCGTCAAAGGCTTCTTCCACGCTTTGATCCAACCGGCGCTAAAACCACGCTACATCTGTCTCCTTGCTCTGCTGTCTTATTCCTTATTGTATTGGGGGTTTTCGTCCGTTATGAGTAGCAAGTGATCTTATCGGGGGAAAAGTTGATTCATCATCTCCTGGATTTGATCCGCCAATGCTTGCTCCTCTTCCGCTGTGAGGTCAATCCATTGAATTATCTGCCCGCTTGCTATAAAGTCCTCAATCCTGTCCGGATCATGAACGGGTGAGGTTCGTGTTGCGGTCTGTTGGACCGCTTCGGCTTGCCTCCGGAGCGTATGCTGTGTTCGTTCCAGATAGGTGCCTTCATACCGGCCTTGGAAGTCATAGTGATCCGTCACCGATTGACTTTCAAGCTGACGAAGTGCACCTGCTCGATCTGTCACGGTCTTGGTCGTGCTGCCCATGACAGAATAGCCTACAGTATCATACCTTCCATCGGTGTTTGGGGTATCCGCCAACCTCTCCATAACGACCAGTTCCGTTGTGATGACTTCTTCATGGGGATGCATATGATCCATTGCTGCAAATATCGTTATACAGATCAAAGCGAATAACATCGTAAGTTTTATCGCGGTCCCGGGCGAGACCCGATTGTCGGCTTTCACAGCGCCAACTCCTCTATGAGTGATGATAATCATGATTTTTCCATATTTACCACTTATGAATATCATGAGGGCATGAGAGCTGTCAACTCATCCAAGATGTTAATATAGAAAAAACCCCCGAGAACAGATCGGCTTCACCTCAGGGGCTGACCGGATCCATTCTACAGGGGTAACATATGCCATCCCTTAATGATTGCGTTTCAAAAATTCAACGATTCGGGCGTAAGCCACCTTCTCGTTCTCCTTCTTCGTGATGCCGTGGCCTTCATCATCGAACACCAAGTACTCGATATCCCGGCCCTGGGCCTGAAGCGCTTCAACAATCTGGTCCGATTCCTCTTTCACCACACGCGGGTCATTCGCGCCCTGAATGATCATCATCGGATTCACCATATGATCCAGATAGGTAATCGGGGAATCCTTGATAAACCGTTCCTTGTCCCGCTCCGGATTCCCAATCCACAGCTCCATCATCGGCTTCCAGTGTTCCGGAACCGAGTTGTAGAAGGTGAACAGATTGCTCACCCCGACAATATCGATGGCAGCTCGGAAATATTCCGGATTCCGGCCGGCCAAGAGCAGGGTCATATATCCGCCGTAACTGCCGCCCATCACAAACAGCTTCTCCGGGCTGGAGATGCCTTGCTCGAACAGCCAGTCCATGCCGGCAAGACAGTCCTTGCGCGGACCTTCTCCCCAGTCCTGCTCCACCATTTTGACAAACGAGCTGCCATAGCCCGAGCTACCGCGGAAGTTCGGACAGAAAATATGATAGCCCTGGGCAATGATGTACTGGAACATGGCACGGAACTGCTTGCGCTCCGCAGCCTGAGGTCCGCCGTGCGGCCAAAACACCGTGTAGCCGTTAGCCGTCTCCGGATTCGGACGGTACAGCAGCGCTTCAATCTCTATCCCGTCAAAGGATGAATAGGTGACCACATCCGGATAAGAAAGGTCTTTCTCCGTCAAGCCGGTCAGCACATTGTGGGTCAGCATCGTCCATGCGCCATCCGCATAGCGATAAATATTGTACGGCTTGACCGCACCGCGGGCGAGCAGGTACAGATTGCCCGACGGGGTCACATTCAATTGTTCGACAATATCCGCGGGTAAGGAAATGGATGTCAGCTCACCGCGATCCACCGAGTATGCATACAGCCGGTCCTCCACTCCTTTGTCCGTGACGATATACAGCGTGCGGGAAGCCTTGTGCCAGCGCAGCAGGCTCACGCTCTCGCGCTCGATGTGAACGAGAGGCTTGAAGCTTCGGGTTGCCAGATCGTACTCGGCCACATAGGGGAATTCCGCATCATAGTTGGTGACAAAATAGACTCGCTCATTGTCCGCAAACACAGGATCCCCCGCGATATGCGTCACATTCGGATCAGGCGTCAGACACTGCGGCTCTCCGCCCTCAGGAAGAATATAGCTCACATAGTAGGTATTGGCATATGCTTTTGTATATACCATTGTACGCTCATCCGGGCTTACGGCAGCAAGCTCGGTCGCCGCATCCTGCCCTTCAATCAGCAGCTTGTCCTCCTTCGTAACGAGATTGTACACCCGCGCATTCAGAAAGGACGGATTATCCTTGGAGGTGGAGTAATACAGCCTTTGGCCGTCCTCCGACAAATGAACAAAGTAATGCTTGGTATCCGGGTCCTCCCCCTCAAATAGCGGCAACGGATGACCGCCATTCCAGCGAAGCGCATGGAACTGATAGTTCTCATTGCCGTCACGGTCAAAGGCTGTCAATATATGCCGCCCTTCCGGGTCCAGCTTGATAAAGCTGCTGACCTGGTCATTGTATGTGAGCGGGTAAGGATAGACTGTGGCCTCATTCAAGTCCATGGCCCACAGATTGAATTTGCCGCTGAGCGTACTTGTGAACACAAGCCTGGATTCATCCGCACTGACCCCGAAAGCCCGAATCAAGTAGGTTTGAAAAAATTGCTCCACATCCGGTTTAGGAAACGGAATCATAGAAAACTTCCCCCTGTCTATAAATTGTCCACAGGTCGATTAAAACGGGCACCGATTCAACGGTCATCCCTATGGATTATGTATCATTGTATCAAATTCGGCTCTGGCAATCATCGTCCCACCGTATGTCAGCTTTTGTCGCAGTTATAATTTGTTGAGCCTGTGCCAAAGCCCACATATCTCCTCCAACTCGCCATATATATGAGTATGAAACAGCTTTTTATCATGAGAAGGGGGGATTCTCGTGCACCAGGACGAGATAACGGCACTCGAACGCTCGATTGAGGAAATAACCGAGATTGCGGCAGGTTTTGGCCTCGACTTTTATCCGATGCGATATGAAATCTGTCCGGCGGACATCATATACACCTTTGGTGCCTATGGAATGCCCACCCGCTTCAGCCATTGGAGCTTCGGGAAAACCTTTCATAAAATGAAAATGCAGTATGACTTCGGTCTCAGCAAAATATATGAGCTTGTCATTAATTCCAATCCGTGCTACGCCTTTCTGCTCGACGGCAATTCATTGATTCAGAACAAGCTGATTGTTGCCCATGTGCTTGCCCACTGCGACTTTTTCAAAAATAATGCCCGCTTCTCCGCCTCAAACCGCAATATGGTCGAGAGCATGTCTGCCACAGCCGAGCGTGTCTCCCGCTACGAGCTGGAGCATGGCACTGCCGCTGTCGAGCAGTTCATTGATGCCGTGCTCGCGATTCAGGAGCATGTCGACCCTCAAATCATTCGGCCAGGCAATCTGGATAAACAGCGCCATAATCAGCGCCGGGAAATGGAGCGCAAGGAAGAAGCCAGGAAACAGAAGCCCCCTGGACGCTATGATGATCTGTGGGAGCTGGAGCAGGACACGAAGGAAGCATCCGAGGCGCCAGCCTCTCACCGCAAATTCCCGGCAGAGCCCGAGAAGGATCTGATGTGGTTCATCCAGGAGTACTCCCATGAGCTGGAGGACTGGCAGCGTGACATTATGAGCATGCTCCGGGAGGAGATGCTGTACTTCTGGCCGCAGATGGAAACCAAAATTATGAACGAGGGATGGGCCTCCTACTGGCATCAGCGCATCCTCCGGGAGATGGATCTGACAAGCGAGGAGACGGTGGAATTCGCCAAGCTTAACGCTTCGGTCGTGCAGCCTTCCCGCCACAGTCTGAATCCGTATTATCTCGGTCTGAAAATCTTCGAGGATATCGAGCGGCGCTGGGACCGGGATAAAATATTCGAGGTGCGCGAATACGATTCCGATACGTCCTTCCTGCGTAACTATTTGACCCAGGAACTGGTCGAAGACCTCGATCTGTATGTGTTTGAGAAGAAGGGGCCTGAATGGAAAATTACCGATAAGGCATGGGAAAACATACGCGATCAGCTCGTTGTCTCACGTGTGAACGGGGGCTCTCCGTATCTGGTTGTCACCGACGGCGATCATCTCCGCGCCGGAGAGCTGATGATCCAGCATATGTACGAAGGAATTGAGCTTGACCTGAAATATATGGAGCGCACCATTCCTTATGTTTACCGGCTGTGGGGAAAGCCAATCCATCTGCAAACCATCGTCGAAGGCAAGACCATTCTGTTCTCGTACGACGGCAAGAAGCTCCATCGCCGCTTTTTGTAAGTGGCCGCGTCCACGGCACCCCCTCGCTAACAAGATCAGCAAGCCGCAGCAAAAAGGCACCCGCCTCGCGATCATTCCTGATCGCAGGGCAGGTGCCATTGCTGTCGGCCCTCCCGTTTTGCATAACGAGGGGAGAGCCTTATTATCATTAAACGCCAACTTCCTCGGCTGCATTCACCACAAGTCTCGGTTCATCTGCAGTTGCTTCCCCAGGCCCGGCTTCATCATATTGATGCTGAAGCGCTTCCAGATCCTCAGCCAGCTTCTCCATCATCTTGACGAAAGCTGCCAGCTCCTGTGAGCTTGCCGCCTGACCGCGGGCGTTGGCCGAAGAAATCTCCGATTTCTCCTCAACCTGCTTCAGCTTGGACGTAATGCTGCTGACCTTGTCCTGAATGTCCTCCATTGCAGAGCGCGAATGGCTGGCCAGCTTGCGCACTTCGCCCGCCACCACTTCGAACCCGCGTCCGAATTCGCCGGCATGCGCCGCCTCTATTGCCGCATTCAATCCGAGCAGATGACTCTGATCGGAAATCTCTTTGATAAGCTCGCCCATCTTCTCGATATGGAGCATCTCCTGACCGAGCTCGATCGTCAGCGAATGCGCCTTGTCCTGGGCCTCTGCCGTCTTCATTGCATTCTCCGCTATCAGCTCCGCGCTTTGATCGAGCTGAACCACCATCGCGGTCAGTTCCTGGACCGCAGCCGTAATCGCTTCCAACATATGCTGCTGCTTGGTTGCCAGCTGTTCGATCTTCTCCTTTTCCTTGACCTGATACGCTTCAAGCACAAGCTGGGAATCCAGATTGAACATCTTGCTTAGCGCATGAATGACCTTCATCCATTCTCCCGGAATGACCTGCTTCAGCACATCCGCAGCGATGTCCAGGTAGACCATATAACTTCCCAGATAGTAGTCCAGACTCAAGCCGATTCGGGAATGAATCTGGCCGACCTTGAGGCGGTTCTCGATGTAAGACTCGTCCACCACGCCATTGACGAGCGACAACCAGTATTGACGCTGCGTCTCCTTGAGCCTCTCCACCGTTGATGTCCGGTTAATAATTTCCATTAATACTGGCTGTGTGCCGATTTGCTCATATAACCGGTCCACCACCTCATCAACCACTTTGACAAACGCCGGCTGATAATCCGCCAAAAGTTTCAGGGTACTTTCGTCCAATCCCATATAGTTCAATTGGCGGCGTCTTTTCTCAGATACATTGATCATTGAAAATCCTCTCCTACGATATGACCTAAATCACAGTACTCCATGTCTTAGGGTCCATTATAGACCAAACAGACCAATCGGTCATAATCCCAAAGTCCCAATTCGATGATAAATATACCTAATTCTTATACAAAAAGACTGCCCTTGGTAACCTCTTCCCCCATTTCAATGTAGATGACGACATACCTTTTTTCTTCCTGTATAAAAAAGCTCCGGAGTCAGCAATCAACTCCGGAGCGTGGCTTCCATCATAACAGGTTGTGGTGTTATCCCCGTTTATAGGTTTAAAATCCCCGGCCGGGGTGTGACCTGGAAGGCTTCCGCGAGATCCGCCAGCTGCTGATCGGTTATTCGCTGCTGAATGTCCTTCCCCGATACCAGCATGTAGAGCTCTGCGGCTTTCTCCACGGTCTCGATCAGGCCGAAGGCTTCATCGATCGAGCTGCCCGCCGCGAATATGCCGTGATGCGGCCAGATGACCGCACGGTGACCCTTCATCTTCTCAGCCGTGGCCCTGCCGATGGCATTGGAGCCCGGAACCATCCATGGCAGGATGCCAATTCCTTCCGGAAAAACAACGATGCATTCTGAGCACATCGACCATAACGTCTTCGTGAATGCTTTTTCATCCAGTTGATGAATAAAGGTCATGGCGATGGTGTGGGTCGCATGATTATGAATGACGGCCCGGTGGCTCGGATCCGCCTTCAGCCGCTCGATATGGCTAAGAAAGTGGGAGGCCAGCTCGCTTGTCGGAACCGCACCGTGGTTCAGCCCCCATAACAGCTCCAACTGCTCGCCGTCTGCTGATACCCGCAGAACACCAAGATTAGCCCCGGGCTCGGACAGCATGTTCTTGAAATATTTCCCTGAACCCGTAACGATAAAATACTTGCCCCTCAGCTCATGTACCGGAAAAGCAGGCTTGATAATGCGCTGGACGTGATGGATATCGATGTACTCGGCAACTTCATCCTCGGACAGTATATAGCTCACATTGCCGCCATTTCGTTCATCCCATCCATTTCTCCACATATGCTGCGTAATTTCGGCCAATTCTCGAACGAACGGAATTTCAAGCTCTCCAGCATCTCGTGTAACCATCGAAAGCGTTCTGTTCATCAGGGTCCTCTCCTCTTTCCTATCCCATCTTAATCTTACGGCACTTTACGCTGACAAGATGACTTGTAAGCGGGCTGCGTCTCCCTAAACTTGCAAACCTGCGACGGGTACCGTACCGGGGATATCGGCTTCTTCATGAACGATCTTGCTGGAACTACTATATAAAAAATGCGGTTTGGAGTATGTTATGTTTTTCACATTCACAAGGTGTTTATACGCCGCATATCGCAAACATACAAAAAAAAACGACCCTGCGCTAGCTTCCGCGCATGATCGCCCGATCTGTCTATCCCTTCATATCACCCTTGTTATTCTTGTGCCTGACCTTGAATTCTCCGGCAGGCCATTATTGACACTACTACCGGTTCAGCAAGCTGCCCACGTACCGCAGCAGTTCATTGGCACATACCGGGCAATAGCCGTGCTCCTCAATCAGCCGGGAACTAACCTCGTTGATTCTTTTCAACTGCACAGCATCCGGCGTTTTGGTCGAAGTTGTAATTTTGACGATATCCTTCAGATCAGCAAACAGCTTCTTCTCAATCGCTTCCCGCAGACGTTCATGGTTGTGGTATTCAAACTTCTTGCCCTTGCGGGAATAAGCCGAAATGCGGATCATAATTTCCTCGCGGAAAGCCTTCTTCGCATTCTCAGACACCCCGATCTGCTCCTCAATTGAACGCATCAATCTTTCATCCGGATCCATCTCCTCATCGGTCAGCGGATCGCGGATTTTGCTCCAGTTGCAGAAGGCCTCAATATTGTCCAGATAGTTCTCGAACAATGTTTTGGCGGATTCCTCGAAGGAGTATACAAACGCTTTTTGCACCTCTTTTTTGGCCAGCTCATCATATTCCTTCCGGGCCGCAGCAATGAAATTGAGATACCGCTCCCGCTCCTCCTTCGTTATCGAAGGATGCTGATCCAGTCCGTCCTTGATGGCACGCAGTACATCCAGCGCGTTAATGCATTGAAGATCCTGCTTAATCAAAGCGCTGGATATCCGGTTGATGACATAGCGCGGATCCACGCCGGACATGCCTTCCTCCAGATACTCGTTCTGCATTTCCTTGAGGTCGGCTTCCTTGTAGCCTTCCACCTCTTCGCCGTCGTACATCCGCATTTTCTTCACCAGATCCATGCCCTGCTTCTTCGTTTCCTTAAGGCGGGTCAGAATCGAGAATATGGCCGCCGAGCGCAGCGCATGCGGTGCAATATGAATATGCCTCATGTCGCTTTGGCTGATCAGCTTGGCATAGATTTTCTCTTCGTCGCTGACCCTCAGATTGTATGGAATCGGCATGACAATCATCCGCGATTGCAGTGCCTCATTCTTCTTGTTAGCGATAAACGCCTTGTACTCCGACTCGTTCGTGTGAGCGACAATCAGCTCATCCGCGCTTATCAGCGCGAACCTGCCGGCCTTGAAGTTCCCCTCCTGGGTCAAGGACAGCAAATTCCACAGAAACTTCTCGTCACACTTGAGCATCTCCTGGAATTCCATCAGCCCCCGGTTGGCCTTGTTCAGCTCGCCGTCAAACCGGTATGCCCTCGGATCAGACTCGGAGCCATACTCCGTAATGGTCGAGAAGTCGATGCTGCCGGTCAGATCGGCAATATCCTGAGACTTCGGATCAGAGGGACTGAACGTGCCGATGCCGACTCTGCCTTCCTCCGAAATGAGTACCCGCTCAACCTGCACCTTTTCAATATCCCCGCCGTATTCCGTTTTCAGCCGCAGCTGGCAGGCCGGGCACAGATTGCCCTCAATCCGCACGCCCAGCTCCTTCTCCACCTCCGGTCGCAGCTCCAGCGGAATAAGGTGCAGCGGCTCTTCCTGCATCGGGCATCCCGAAATGGCGTAGATCGCGCCGCGATCCGTCCGGGAATGCTTCTCCAGCCCGCGCTTCAGCATCGTAACGAGCGTTGATTTGCCTCCGCTCACCGGCCCCATAAGCAGCAGGATCCGCTTGCGGACATCCAGCCTGCGCGCAGCCGAATGGAAGTATTCCTCCACCAGCTTTTCGATGGCCCGATCCAGCCCGAATATCTCCTGCTCGAAAAACTTATATTTTTTGCGGCCGCCGCTCTCCTCGATACCGTACGATTCAATCATGTCATATACACGAGCATGCGCGGTCATGGCTGGGGAGGGGTCCTTCTTCAACATGTCGATATATTCCCTGAATGTGCCGCTCCACGCCAAACGGTCGCTCTCTGCACGATACGATGCTATGCGTTCGAAAATATCCATACCGCTACCTCCTATGAGTCTGTTTATGGGGATTGGCTTCCATTCCACAGCGCCAGGTTATAACACTCTATTTACAAAAAGGGTATTACATACCTATGCGGCTTGCTCGGAATAGTTGACCTTATTTTCGAAGCATTTTCCCGCTAATTCTCTGGTCAGCACGATCTCGCCTCCTCCCTCTCCCCCTGCGAATGCCGTGACCATGCTATACTGAAATTACATCAATATTACATCTTATAATATGGATAAAGGAGAGTTCCATGGCGATTAAGCACGAAGCCGAGCTGTACGCTCCGTTAAAGGCTTTTTTCGAAACGAACGGTTACATCATTAAAGGAGAGGTCCGCAATTGCGATCTGGTCGGAATGAAGGAAGGGATGAAGGAGCCGTTGATTGTCGAGATGAAGAAGACCTTCAACCTCGCCCTGCTTCTGCAAGGACTGGAGAGGTTAAAGCTGAGCCCGTATGTGTATTTGGCCGTCGAGAAGAGCCGGACGAAAAAAGGCGCTGTCAATCAGCGCTGGTCCGATCTGTGCGATCTGTGCCGGAGACTGGGACTTGGTCTGATGACCGTAACGTTCTACAAAACCAAAGCCCCGTTCGTGGAGGTGCTCTGCGAGCCTGAAGCTGCCGTGCAGACCGGAAGAACATCCCCAAGACGGAGAGAGCGGCTGCTGTATGAGTTTCATGAGCGGAGCGGGGATTATAATACCGGGGGAATTACGCGGGCGAAGCTGGTAACGGCCTACCGGGAAAAAGCGCTCCGCGTCGCCGCCGCGATCACGCAGCTCGCCGGTCCGGATGAAGCTGAGGATGCGGATGCGGAGGCTACGAATGATGCGGCCGGCCCGCGCGCGACTGCCGGAATCTCACCGGCCCAGGTGCGCGATGCCAGCGGCGTCGGCTCGGCCGGTGCAATTCTGCAGCACAACTATTACGGCTGGTTCAGGAGGATCAGCCGGGGGCGGTATGTCCTGACGCCTGCCGGACTGCAGGCGCTGCAGGAATATGCCCCGGTTGTGGACCAATCCCTCGGGCAGCTGCCTTTCGCCGCAAAGGAGGCAGCGCCTTTACCTTCACCGACTCCCCGTAAAAAGAAGAAGCGGCGTGCATCCGGTAAATCATGATCCGGCCCGGGCCGGATCAACAACAAAAAAAGGCTTCCGGTTTCAGGTTCTCCTCATAGACCTGAACCGGCAGCCTGCTGCCGTACGATGGGATTGCTGCCAATATTAGCTGCGAGCCGTGAATTCCGTGACGGCCTCGCTAATGAGATTCATGCCCAGCAGCAGTTCATCCCTACCGGGATGGGTGAAATTCAATCTTATACAGCCGTCAGCCTTCTCACTCGGCGAACACATGGAGCCTGGAAGAAAGGCGACCCCCTTTAATAAAGCGGCTCTCAAGAGCGCATCCCCGTTAAGCCCTGGCGGAAGCTCCACCCATAGAAACATGCCGCCCTCCGGCACCGCATAGCGCGCATGCTTCCACTGCTTGCGCTTCAGCAGCTCAATCATCAGCTTGAGCCGCGTCCGGTATTCCCGGTTCAGCATCCGGATATGCTCTTCCAGGTCAAAATGCTTCGAATCCAGCATGTGCTGGAGAATGCGCTGATTCAACAGACTGGACTGCCAGTCGGCCATCTGCTTCACAGCTGTCATCATTTCGATCAGGCGCCGATGGCCTGCCGCCCAGCCGGTCCGAAGCGCCGGAGCTACCGTTTTGCTGAATGACCCGATGTAGAGCACATGATTGCCCTGCGGCTGTTCCAGCGAGAACAGCGAGGGGATCCGTTCGCGGGCTTCAATCCCTTCTGCATCTGCAAAATACAAATCCCCGTAGGAATCATCCTCCACAATGAGCAGCTCATGCTTGGCACACCGCTCAAGCACCTGCCTTCGACGCTCCAGACTCCACATGACTCCTGTTGGATTCGTAAAATTCGGCGCCGCCATCAACAGCTTCGGCTTATGCTCCACAATCTGCCTCTCCAGCTCATCCGGGAGAAGGCCGTCTTCATCGCCCTCGATCGGGATGATGCGGGCCCCTTGCAGCCGAAGCACCTGCAGCATGCCGGGAGAGGTCGGGCTTTCGATCAGAACCGGATCTCCCGGCTCAACATAGACCCGCACGAGCAAATCCAGCGCCTGCTGGGTTCCGGTGGTCAGCAGGATATGATCCGGCTGAACATGGACTCCTTTGCGCCTGCCAAGGTCCTGGCTAAGCCACTCCCGCAGCGGGCCATACCCCTCCGCCTCGCCATACTGCAGCGACCGCGGATCCTGGGAGAGTACAGCTGCTGCCGCTTCAGCCAGCGAATGCTGGGGGAACAGTTCTTCTGCAGGCAGCTCTTCCGCCAAGGAAATAAAAGAATCCCGCTTCGCAAGAGCTCGAATATTGCGCAGCGGGGATGTCAGCAAAGTCTGTGCACGGGAAGCAAAGGAATACTGCATGGAAGTCCCTCCTTAGCCGTAATCGTAAGCCTCGGGTCTTGTAAATCAGGTCCTGCATACAGCCAGCCAAGGCTGAACACATCTCATTTGCGAGCAGAAGCAGCCTTTAAAGGGTATTCCCGAAGTTCATTTATTATACCTTATACCCGATTTCACGCATATACTTGACGGTTATGCCGGGTATACAGCGCATATTTCTCAATCGCCTGGGCCCGGGTCGACACCCCGAGCTTCACATAAATTTTCCGCAAATAATTGTCAATCGACCGGCGGCTTACTTGAATCTCGGACGCGATTTTATCATAGGTGATGCCCTGCACGATCCGTTCCATTATAAATGCTTCTGTCTCCGAGAGTGAAATTCCGCCTTCATTCATCGATGACGATGCCAGCGGCCATACTCCCTGTCTCACCCACTCCAGCGGCAGCGATGCAATGCCTTCCCGAAGTCCGGTAATCATATGTATGAGCTGGAACGTGGAGGACTGCTTGGACAGCAACCCGCTCGCACCGCGGCTGATTAAGGATTGCAGTAACGACAGTCCGTCGTTATCGGTAACGATAATCACATGGGTGCTGGGTGACATCTGTTTAATCCGTTCCAACAGCTCCTCGGACGTCTGATCCTGCAGTCGATAATCCAGAAGTACCACATTCGGCAGCAGGTCCTCCACCATCCGCATCCCGACCGCTTCCGATGATGTCATTCCCTCGACAACCAGATCCTTCTGTTCTTCCAATATTAATTTTGTCCCCAGCATGCTTGTAGGTTGACTGCCAATAATGACCACTCGCCAAACCTCATTCATAATCCCTTAAAACCTCCTGTTTCAGAGAACTTCAATACTATTAATTCTATTAAAGTAAAGCCCGCCTTCCGGACAACTATTCGACACTTGCGAATGCCCGTTGTTTGCAGCTATTTAGGGGTGAAGAGGCCGCGCCCTGAACTGCAGGCTTATCGTGGTAGAGCATGAAGAATGTTAGTTATGTATCCACATGGTTTAACAAATCTATACAGATTGTATCCTAACTTCAACTGCATAAGCAATCTCTTTTTAAGAATTAAGTCGGTTTTTATTCGTCTTTGCGAAAGCAATTCTGACATGATAGAATGAGAGCTGGTAAAATGAACGCTTTTAAGGGGTGAAAAATGTCGATGGAGACAGAAGTTCAAACAGCCTATGAACCCCGGGAGACAATGCAGCAAAAAGGGCCATCCGCCAAATGGTTCTGGATTTTTTGGATTGTTCTGATCGGGCTGGGTACAACCGCAGCCTACCTATATAGCAATCACCTGCAAGAACAGGCGATTGTCAAGCTTCAGGAGGATACACGCCAGCAGATGGCACAGTTTAAAGCGGAATACGAAGCGCGCTTCGGCGAGCTGGTGCTGGAGATCAATGACCTGCAGAGCAAGGTGCAGTCCTTCAACGAGCTGCTGACCTTCACGAAGGATCAGGCGACCGGGACGACCGATAACAGCAACAAGCTGTACAGCCAGTTAAGCGAAGTGGAGAAGCAGCTGAAGGAACTTGAGCGAAAAATGGAGCTGTTAAAGTGAAAGCATTAATATATGGCAAGCCGAAGCAGGTCAACCGGATGTTTATGCTCGCAATCGCTCCTTTTATCGGCATGCTGTTCTGCATGTGGCTGCTGACCAAGCCGCCGCAGCTTTCACTGCAATATGAGGAATATGTATCAGCTGACAGCTTGGCCAGCCAATCGGGCGTCATCAAGCAGGATCTGGATCTGGCTGCCGATGCCGCCAAACAGACGATCTCTTCCATTGAGGAGACGGCGAAACTGTATCAGCAGACGACCGCCGCCGTCAATTCCATTCTGAAGACGGCCCAGACGCAAGCGGCTCGTCCGGAGCAGATCTATAACCGGCGAATCACCGCCAAGCTGGGCACCCCGATGGAGACGGTGAACAGCAACCGGATTCGAATTGAGTTATATAAAATCAATCCCGGAACATATAATGGCTATGCCATCAAAGTGAAGCTGAAGGATCCTTCGGCCATGACGATGTCGCTTGGCACAGGCCAGCCCGGCTCTGTCGAAACAACGATGAGAGCCGTTAGCCGGCACGGGGCGGTCGCCGGCATCAATGCCGGCGGATTCGCCGACGGGAATGGCGGTCGCCATCCGCTTGGCACCACAGTCATCAACGGTCAGTACGTGTCCGGATTTCATCCCAGCTTCAAGGACCTTACTTTTGTCGGGATGAGCAAGTCCGGTCAGCTAATCGGCGGCAAGTTCCACAACAGACAGGAGCTGGATAAGCTGGAGCCTGCCTTCGGAGCAACGTTTGTCCCGGTGTTATTGAAGAACGGCAAGAAAATGGCCATCCCGGACAAATGGCGCACTTCGCCGGCTCGCGCCCCGCGCACGGTGATTGGCAATTACAAGGACGATCAACTGCTGATTCTTATCACCGAGGGCTATGATGAGAATGGCCGCTCCGGGGCAACCCTGCAGGAAATTCAGAACAAGCTGGTCAATCTCGGCGTAATGGATGCATATAACTTGGATGGTGGCGGCTCTACTTCACTGGTGCTGAATGGCAGAGTGGTGAACAAGCCTTCCGACGGCAGTCTGCGGCCTGTTCCGACACACTTCTTGTTTTTTAAGTAGATTTTAGCAAAAACCTGAAATAAGCTGGATGTTCTCATTTATTTTTTGCCGGAAGGTGGGTATAATAAGGATAGCTTAGCAGGAGGTGGGTTTTCGTGTCGTTCTCATTAACCTTTTGGATTGTCATGATCGTCTTTGCCCTTTATATGGTCGGTATTCTAACTGCCGCCTACAATGATGATAAAACCAAAGGCCTGTAAGGCATGACTCCCTCAAGCGAGGGGGTCTTATTTATTTCGACAAAAAAGCATCGCATGATGCGATGCTATCATAATTGCTCGTATTAGGCATGCTTCGGAAGTTGTTGCATCTCCGACATGCATTGGGCACATAAGTAGCGCTCTTTAAATTCGCTTACCCCGTCCATAGATCCGCAGAACACACATTTCGGACGGTAACGCTCCAAGATGATATGGTCCCCTTGAACCAAAATCTCTACAGGATCGCCTTCGTTCATCTGATATCTTTTACGCAAGGATTTTGGCAGAACGATTCTTCCCAGTTGATCCACTTTACGAACTACACCAGCAGGTTTCATGATACTGTCACCCTCTTTCATTTCAACAATAAATTTCAAGTTAGAAAAAACCTGATATTTTGGGCCTAGTATAATAGTTCGATAAAAAGTTGTCGAATCCTGCTAGATTTTAAGAAATTGTTTGTTTTTTTAAATTATATAGGTATACTGGATGATTTCTGCCGATTTCGGACTAAAATTACCTCTTCTATGCCATGCCAGGGTAATCCAATTGCCTTAAAGCTTCATATACGATGATGGCTGCCGAATTGGACAGGTTAAGCGAGCGCACTTTATCCGTCATGGGCATCCGAATGCAGGAATCCGGGTTCGCGGCCAGCAGCTCGGGCGGAAGCCCCTTGGTCTCTTTGCCGAATACGAGGAAGTCACCGTCCTGAAAGGCGATATCACAATAGCGCTTGGTCGCTTTGGTTGATGTATAGAAGAAGCGGCCTTCCGGATACTTTTGCTGCAGCTCCTCAAAAGAATCGTGATATTCAATATGTACCGCATACCAGTAGTCCAGCCCGGCCCGTTTCAGCGTTTTGTCATCGGTATTGAAGCCAAGCGGGCGAACCAGATGAAGATGCGTGCCGGTAGCCGCGCATGTTCTGGCAATATTGCCGGTATTGGCAGGGATTTCAGGTTCAACAAGTACGATATGAAGTGCCATGTTATGATGTTCCACCTTTTAGATCATTTTATATTCTATTATAACTTATCCTATTCCGGATCTAGCTATGAAGAAAAAAAACCTTCCGCCAAATAACGGAAGGCATGCATACCCGAATCACTGTTATCCGCGGCTGCGCTTGAAATGCTCCATGAACTGAACCAGCGCCTCGCAGCTTTCATACGGAACCGCATTATAGATTGAAGCCCGCAGGCCGCCGACGCTGCGATGACCTTTAAGACCGACAAAGCCTTCTTGCTCGGAAGCCTTGACGAACTCCTTCTCCAGTTCCTCGGAGGCAAGCCGGAAGGTTATATTCATGTCCGAACGGCTATCCACATCCACACAGCCACGATAGAAGCCGCCGCTTTGGTCAATCGCATCATAAATCAGGGACGCCTTCTTGCGATTCGCCTGCTGGACGCCTTCAAGTCCCCCGCGCTCCTCGATCCACTTCAGCACCTCATTTACCATATAAATCCCGAAGGATGGAGGGGTGTTGTACAACGAGTTGTTCTTCACATACGTGTCGTAACGGAGCATGGTTGGCAGATGCTTCGGCGACTCGGCAACCAGATCCTCCCGCACGATCACCACCGTTACGCCGGATGGACCCAGATTCTTCTGTGCGCCCGCATACACCAGGCCGAACTGATTCAGATCAAATGGCCGGCTCAAAATATCGCTGGACATATCTCCGATAAGCGGCACCGACCCGGTGTCAGGAAACGCCTTGAACTGCGCGCCTTCGATCGTTTCATTCGAGGTCAGATGGAGATAAGCCGCATTGTCCTGCAGCTGGATCTCCTGCAGCTTAGGCAAGGTCATATAATTGCTTGCTTCAGAGGAAGCAGCCACATGGGTGTTTCCGATCAGCTTGGCTTCCTTCAGCGCCTTGCTGGCCCAGCTTCCAGTCATTACGTAGTTCGCGGTCTGGCCTTCTTTAAGGAAATTCATCGGAATCATGGCAAACTGCGTGCTCGCACCGCCCTGAATGAAGAGCACCTTATAGCCTGTCGGATTGCCCAACAGAGCCAGCAACCGCGCCTGTGCTTCATTATGTACAGCTTCATATACGGCACCGCGGTGTGACATCTCCATAATGGACATTCCGGTATGTTGATAGTCTACGAATTCGGCCTGTGCGCGCTCCAGCACTTCCAGAGGCAGCGCTGCGGGTCCAGCGTTAAAATTATAGGCTCTCTTGCTCAAAAAACTCTCCACCCTTCTCTCTTATGAATGCTTATTTTATCGCCTATCATAGCAACAAACCGATGCTCGTTCAAGTGAAAATATGCTCTATGTATCCAATCGCAGCGATCGGCCTGAATATGAAGAGGCTGCCCCGCAAGATCCAAGGATCATTCGGGACAGCCTCGTACATATACAGATGATGGCTATTAGATGTCAAAGTACAGGGAGTATTCATGTGGATGCGTGCGGATGGAAATATCTTTGGCTTCTGCACGTTTGAACTCGATGAAGTTATCGAGGAACTCCTTCGTGAATACGCCGCCTTCAGTCAGGAACTCATAGTCTGCCTGAAGTGCATCCAGAGCTTCATCCAGGCTGCCTGGAACGCTGCGGATTTCTTTCTTCTCCGCATCGGACAGCTCATAGATGTTTTTGTCGAAAGGACCATAGCCCAGAGCGACTGGATCGATTTTGCGCTTGATACCGTCCAGACCCGCCATCAGCATTGCGGAGAAGGCCAGGTAAGGGTTAGCTGTGGAATCCGGTGTACGGAATTCGATACGGCAGCCCTTAGGCGTTACAGCCGCAACCGGGATACGAACTGCTGCGGAACGGTTACCTTTGGAGAATACCAGGTTAACTGGTGCTTCATAGCCAGGAACCAGACGCTTGAAGGAGTTCGTGCTCGGGTTGGTCAACGCGATCAGCGCTGGAGCATGGTACAGAATACCACCGATGTAGTGCAGCGCAGTTTCGCTCAGGTTAGCATATCCGCCTTTTTCGTAGAACAATGGCGTGTCGCCGTTGAAGATGGATTGGTGAACGTGCATGCCGCTTCCGTTGTCCCCGAAGAGCGGTTTCGGCATGAAGGTTGCTGTTTTGCCAAACTGACGAGCAGTGTTGTGAACGATATACTTGTATTTCAACAGGTTGTCAGCTGTTTTCTTCAATGTGTCAAAACGGAAGTTGATTTCCGCCTGGCCAGCCGTTGCCACCTCATGGTGATGACGCTCAACGCGCAGTCCGGCTTCATTCAGCAAGCGGCACATTTCACTGCGAATGTCCTGCTGGGAATCCGCTGGAGCTACTGGAACATAACCGCCTTTGACACGAATTTTGAAGCCAAGGTTTCCGCCTTCTTCAGCACGGTTGGTGTTCCAAGCTGCTTCTTCGGAATCTACCGTGTAGCTGGAGCTGTTCATGGAGCTTTGGTAACGGACATCGTCGAACAGGAAGAACTCGGACTCCGGTGCGAAGAATGCAGCGGTGCCGATACCGGTTTGCTGAAGGTATTTCTCAGCACGCTCTGCCACACCGCGCGGGTCGCGCTCGTAGGCTTCGCCTTCCGGAGTGAAAATGTTGCTCATGACATTCAGCGTTGGATGAGCTGTGAACGGATCAATGAAGAACGATTCTGGATCTGGCAGCATAACCATGTCGGACTCTTCAATTCCGCGGAAGCCAGGAATGGAAGAACCGTCGAAAGCTACACCGTTCTTAAAAGTCTCTTCATCTACTTCAGCAGCCGGCAGGGTAATGTGATGCGCCCGTCCCGACAAGTCTACAAAACGAAAATCGACCCACTCAATGTTGTTCTCTTGAATTGTTTGCAATACTTTCTCTACCGACATATCTCTTCCTCCCAGTTTCCGAACATTAAGACTAAAACAGCTTAACAATGTTCATAATCTTTGAAATTTCTTTTCGTCATTATATGCCGGGAGATAACCTGACGTCAATACCCATGTAAGGTATTTTTAAAAACCACGTTATATATATTGACACAGAAAACCATATATTGGATCATCAGCAAAAAGACACCTGCTTCATCGAAGCAAGTGTCTACCTATTTATATTAGCCCTCGTCCAGACAGCAAACAACCTTTTGTAATCGGTTTCCTCCCGCCTCTTTCCCTGCGCCCCAGAAACCTACATCAATTAGACGCGTTGAAATTGCTCAGCAGGCGCTTTAGCCGTATTGAACGTTTTACCAACGAGCGGAGCCAGCTGCTCCAGATCTTTCAGCAAGGCCGCAAACTGATCTGGGAACAGGGATTGCACCCCGTCGCCTGTCATCGAGTTGTCCGGGTCGGTATGCATTTCGACAATGAGACCGTCCGCTCCGGCGGCTACGGACGCTTTGGACATCGGTTCCACCAGCTCACGACGTCCCGTGCCGTGGCTCGGGTCGGAGATCACCGGCAAATGGCTAAGCTGCTGCAAAACCGGAATGGCAGATAAATCCAGCGTATTGCGCGTATAGGTTTCAAATGTTCGGATTCCCCGCTCGCACAGCATGACATTCGGGTTGCCGCCAGCCAAAATATACTCGGCTGCATTCAAAAATTCGTCATATGTGGCGCTGAATCCGCGCTTCAGCAGCACCGGCTTGCCACAGGTGCCCAGCTTTCTGAGCAGGTCGAAATTTTGCATGTTGCGCGTTCCCACCTGCAGAATGTCCGCGTACTCTGCACAGATGTCCACATATTCTGGTGTCATGACTTCAGTAATGGTCAACAGGCCATGCTTCTGCCCGGCTTCCGCCATCATAATCAGCCCTTCGACGCCAATGCCCTGGAAGCTGTAAGGGCCTGTTCTCGGCTTGAACGCGCCGCCGCGCAGCACCTGGCCGCCGGCAGCTTTCACAAGCCCGGCGATTTCATCAATCTGCTCCGCAGACTCGACAGCGCACGGACCGCCCATGACAACCAGGTTACCGCCGCCGATTTTCGTGCCTTTGATATCAATGACGGTGTCATCCGGATGGAAGTCCCGGCTGGCCAGCTTGTAGGACTTGGAGATCTTCACGACATTCTCCACGCCCTTCATCTGCCGCAGATGCTCTGCAAGCTTCGGATTAACACTGCCGATGAGACCGATCACAGTTCGGTCCGCGCCTCTGGAAATATGGACCTGAAGCCCCTCTTTCTCAATTTCGGACACAATGTTCCGAATCTGTTCCTCGGGGGTCGTATTGGATGTAATGACGATCATAACGGGTACCTTCCTTCTCTTAGTCTATCTTATGCATGAATGCTTTCATCCACTTTTACACTTAATCGCTTGTTCGCTTTTAAGCTTTTATGCTTTTATCTAATAAAGCAAATATACAAAAGATATCCCTGTTCGTCAAGCCCAAAATGGTTTGAACAGGGATATCCGTCCAGATTATTCGATTCGCTTGTTACGCCTCTCGGTCACGCTGCGCGTCACCAGCGGCAGTATAATTCTTACCGTCGTGCCGATGCCGGGGCGGCTGAACAGCGTCACACCGTACTCCGGCCCGTAATGGAGCTTGATGCGCTGATCCACATTCCTTATGCCGTAGCCGGTGCTGCCCAGATCCTGGGCGCCTGTGCTGTACGTGGCAGCCCCTGGCGGAAAGCCGACGCCGTTATCAATAATTCTGAATTCCAGCCCTTCCTCCACGACGCTGCCTATGATGCGAATATGAATGTAATCGCCGGTCCATGCATGCTCAAGGACATTCTCGATAAAAGGCTGCAATATGAGCTTCACCGTCTCATACCGCACGACCTCGGGGTCAATGTCGTACTGAACCTGCATGCGGTTCTCATATTTGATTTTTTGGATATCGATGTAGGCCTGGGCTTGCTCCAGCTCATTTTTGACCGGGATGATCGTTCTGCCGTCATTAAGAGACAAGCGGTAAAACTTCGCCAGATCCAGCACCATACGCTGCAGTTTTTCCAGCTTGCCGAATTTGGCCAGCCGGCTGATGGAAGATAACGTGTTGTACAAAAAGTGCGGGTTAATCTGCGCATGCAGCGATTCCAGTTCCGCCTCCTTCTTCTGCAGATCGGCCAGGTACACCTCACGGATCAGCTGTCCGATATTGCTTCCCATCTCGTTCAGCGCTGCCGATATGTGCGTGAACTCGTCAGCCCCCTTGAAGTGAACCCGCTTGTGAAACTCCCCTTCCTGGAAGGAATCCAGCACGGATACAATCTTGGATACCCTGCGGCTGAAATATCGGGAGATGATCAGGCTGACCACGATAAAGATCGCAATGCAGACCACACAGATGAGCAGGGTCACATAGCGGATCTTCGCCGTATCCTTCTCGACGATATGGGAAGGCACAACCGCGATCAAATCCCACCCGAGTTGCGTGATCGGCTTGCGGATCAGCAGGTCCCCGTTATTGCGCAGCTCAGGCTCCTTGAACACCGTCGAATGCTTTCCTCCTGACGAGATCACGATGCGCCCCTCGCTGTCCGTCAGATAAAGCGCGGTTCCGTCCCCGATCTTTCGATAATCCATGCTCTCAAACAGGCTGGACAGATTCACGTTGATTCGCATAAACCCAATCTCTCGGGGCTTGACGGAAGTGATATCGACCAATCTGCGGAGCAATGAGATGCGGTCCTTTCTCGCATCATCCTCAATCTGCTTCCACTGCATGGTGACACCGTACTGCTCCTCTTTCGGATATTCGTGATACCAGTCCCTGTTCTCAAGCCGCTTGTATTGGTAAATATCATATAGACGGTTATCCGAGTGCAAAGGGTCGGTCGTGCTGTAGCTGTCATAAATTTCACGTATTTCATCATTTTTCAGATAGATGGACAACCACACCTTCCGGTTGGCTGTGTTGATGGCGGTTTCAAGCTTGGGAATGAGGACATTGACGGTTGTGTCATAGCTGACCCAGGGGCTCTCGCTGAAGCGGAGCCGATTGTTAAAAGACATATCGAAATACAGCATATCCGACACGCGAGCGACATCTTCCATTTTGTAAGAGATATTATCGCTCATTTGATAGAGCGTCCCTTGAATGTTGTTGTAGGTTTGCTCCCTGATCGACTGCACCGCCAGCTGATTGGCGATATTTCCGACCAGCAGCACGGGCACAATAATAAACACGCAGTACGAAAGCATCAGCTTGTAGCCAAACGGCAGTCTGACCCGAATGCGTTCAAATTTTCCAGCCATAACACATCACGACCCCACATCTGAGATAAGCGAATGGTGCAAGTATTTCGGTTAGGTATGTTTGCGTCTATATTCCAGCGGAGTCATGCCGTAAAACTCCTTGAATTGCCGGCTGAAATAAGGTAAATACTGATATCCCGTCAGGGAGGCGATTTCATATATTTTAAGCTTCGTTGTGACAAGCAGGCTCTTGGCCTTCTCCATGCGAAGCTTGATGACATAGTCGCTGAAATTATGACCGGTCTCTTCCTTGAAGATAACCCCCAGATAATTCGGTGAAAAAGAAAAGCGGTTCGCCATATCGCGCAAAGTAATGTTTTCATGCATGCGATCGCGGATCACGTCTATCATTTCCTCAATGAGACGCCCGTTTTTGGATGCTTTGCGAAATTTTAACTGTTCTGAGATTTCAAACACTTTCATTCTTAACCATGAAAAAATATCATCCAGCGTTTCAAATTGAAGCAGAATGTCCAGATTTTTCAGCTCGATGCCTAAAATCCGGAACAAGTCTTCATGCATCGTGTGCAGATGCTCATCCAGCTTTAATATAATATACATCGCGAGGTTCCGAACCGTAAATGTTGAACGGATGTTCGCCGCCAGATGCTGAATGGCCAAAATTTCATCATGAATGCCGACCAGATCATAGGATGCCATCGCCTTGAACAGCGCATCCAGCCGGATATCGAGACTCTCCACTTCCTCGCGGTTCTCCGTCGGCACCTCGTGGTACATAATCCACTGACCTTTCCCGCGGAACATTTTGTAATCCAAAGCTCTGACCGCCATCTCGTAGGACTGGTGCAGGTCTTCGAGCTTATGCGCGTCCCCGCCCTCGCCCACCGTCACAGTGAGGCCGTATTCCTGACGTAATTGTTCCAGAATCGCTTCAATCTCCGCCCGGTCACGATCCCCTCCGAACAGAACGGCTGTACGTTGATCTGTCACTCTGCATACATGGGCAAAACCGCCTTGATCCAAAGCCATATGCAGCTGTGCCATGTACTGTTCCCGAATTCCTCTCCTCTCCTCGGACACCTGTTGCTGGCTTCGCCAGGAACTCATTTCGTCCAACTCGAGCAGCGCCACGCGGATAGGCCATTCATGCTCCGCCCAACGATACTCCCTCTTCATGATTTCCAGGACCGCGCCATCATAAGGCTGCTGCAGCAACCGCAGCAAATACTGATGCTTCAGAATCGGAATCATCTGCTGATAGGCCCGCTCCGTTTCCTTCCGGCGATGAAGACGATCCAGCTCCTGCCTCGCTTTTGTCAGCTCCTGGATCAACTCCTCGTCCTCCATCGGCTTGAGCACATAGCTGCACGCATTCAGGGCGATCGCCTGCTTCACATAACTGAAATCCTGATACCCGCTAATAAAAATGACCCGCAAATCTTCATGATGCTTGAGCGCACGCTGAGCCAGCTCGATGCCTGTCATGTTCGGCATCCGCACATCGGTTACCAAAATATCGATAGGTTCCTTCTCCAGCACCTCCCAGGCGGCGAAGCCATTGGTGACCGCGCCCGCAATCGTCATACCGAGTTTTTCCCATGGAATAAAGCTCTTCATGCCTTCTAGATCCAGTATTTCGTCATCTGCAAGCAGCACTTTATACACGGGCTCCATCTCCCCCCATAAATTCCGATAAGGGTATACTGCTTAGCGCAGCATACCCTTACGTTTCTCATTATATTGTTATTCCCCACGCATTTTGGCCAGGTTCTCTTGCCATTTTTGCGTTTTGAATGCCAGAAGCTTGTCGAAACCAGCTGTTTGTGCATCCGCCTCAGCCTTGTCGAGAATGGCCAATACTTCTGCATCATCTTTCGCATACAGGGCTTTCGCTCTAGCTTCTGTAAAGATATCTTCTACGCGTTGACGAATAATTCCTTCCTCGCTGTCCGGAGCCGGATCGAGGTTAATAAATTCGGTAGCGTTAGCTTGTGTTTTCCAAGTAATTTCATACTGCCAACGTGTGGACCAGTTACGCTGTTCCTCAGGAAGCGTGCTTTCGTACTTGGCTTTTGCCTGGTCGATAAACACCGTGTTACCGTTCCATTGAACATTCGTCGTAGTTGCTTGAAGCTTGCCGAGGCCTGCCGCATCCGTCACGTATTTCTCTGTGAACTTCGGCATTACCCCTTCTTCTTCCCAACCATCCCAGTATCCGCCTTCAGGTCCCCACATGAGGATCGCTTGACCTTCCGGTCCAGTATACCAATCCAGGAAAGCGAAGATCGCTTCAGGATCCTTGGCTGCTTTTGTAATGACGCTTACGTTCCAGCCGAGCTGGTTGTAAGTGCCCGGGAAGATTTTGTTCTTATCCAGACCTGGCTTCGCAATCGGCCAGATCATGAAGTAACCTGCATCCGGATCTTGAGCCGTCAATTCAACATGCGCATTCATCGCATTCTCGGTCGGGCTGGATGCCGAATATACGGCAACACGGCCAGCCATAACTTTCTCTTTCACCTGGTCAGCAGTTTGTGTCATTGCGTCTTGCGTGATCAGTCTTTCGCGGAACAGCTTCGCAGCGTACTGCATCGACTCGCGGAATGTCGGATCCAGGAAGATCGATGTCAATTGGTCACCTTCAGGAACACCGCGGATCGAAATCCAGCGTGTCAACGCATTTTCTCTAAAAGCAGAGTACAGCGTTTCGATACCTTGACCTTCGATACCCGGCTCGTAAGGCACAACCTGATTGCCGTACTTCTCTTTAACAGCTACGAGGTAGTTGTACAGATCATCGGTTGTTTCCAGTGGAGGCTCACCGAGCTCCTCGTAAATCTTTTTGTTCACAACATAACCTGCGTTGCCGTTCGGCTGGCTCGTATACCAGTTCGGGAACTGATACAGCTTGCCGTCTTCGGAACGAAGCATGTTAATTCCTTCTTCGCCGAGCCACTGCTTCAGGTTCGGGTATTTATCGAGATAATCATCAAATGGAACCAGCATATCGGCCTGACGAAGCTTATCGACGTCCGGTCCGCGCTCCATCCAGATGACGTCCGGCAGCTGACCGGAGGCAATCATCGTGCTGAATTTCTGCTGCGCGTTGCCTTGGGAGTTGATAGGAACTACGTTGACTTTTTTGTTCTCTTTAATCCATTTCGTAGCGTCATCATCGCCCCAGTTCGGCATTGTGTACCAGTCATAGTGACCGTAGAAGCTGAATTCCAGCGGCTCCTCACCTAGCACATATGTGTCGGATTCAGCGGAGGTATTGTTCTCGGTCCCGTTATCGGATGGCGTCGGCGTCGGTTCCGCCGTATTCGAATTGCCTCCCCCGCTGCAGGCGGAAAGCATCAGCATAGCTGCCAGCAATATGATCAGCGATGTGGACAGCGATTTTTTTCTTTGCCTCATTCTCGAATTCCCCTTTCGTTCTTCCCTCTTTATTTATGTCTAAAGCCTCCTCGGCTTCAAACAACAGACAGATAAGCTATTCCTTCAAGGAACCAATCAGAACCCCTTTAACGAAATGCTTTTGGACAAACGGATAGACCATAATGATCGGAATCGTGGCCACAATCATCGTTGCCATGGACAGCGATTTGGTGGTTACGCTTTGCATTCTGGACAAGACCGCTTGCGAAGCCGAATCCAGGTTGCTCATCTGCTCTGACATGATGTTCGAGTTCAGAATCTGATTCAGAATAGTCTGAATCGGCAGCAACTCGTTTTTCGAAATATAGATACTTGGGAGGAACCATTCATTCCAGTGCCCGACCGCAGTGAACAGCGACAGGGTCGCGATGACCGGACCGGACAGCGGCAGAATAATTCGGAAGAAGATCCCCCAGTTACCGGAGCCGTCAATTTTTGCCGATTCCTCCAGACCGGCCGGAAGCCCCTGGAAGAAGGTACGGAAGATGATCATATTCCACACGCTTACAAGCGTCGGAATAATGTACACCCAGAAGGAATCCATCAGCCCGAGGCTGCGAATCAGCATGAAGCTCGGGATCAAGCCCCCGCCGAAGTACATGGTGATGATACACATGATCATATAATATTTACGTCCAATCAGCTCACGCTTGGTCATTCCGTAAGCGAAGATGGAGGTTACCAGAATCGAACAGAACGTACCGACTACCGTACGGGCCACCGAAATTGCAAAGCCGTTCAGCAGCCGCTTATCTTGAAAGACAATCTCATAGTTCTCCAGTGTAAAGCTTCTCGGCCAGAAGGTGACACCCCCCATTGCCGTATCCGCTCCGGTATTCAACGACACGACTAGCGCATTCCAAAACGGATAAAATGTCACAAAAGCCAGCAGTGTAAGAAAAATGTATATTACGACCATCATTACGCGGTCCCCAAATCCAAGACGTACCAATGCTACCCGCTCCCTTCCTCAGGATGTTTGATTACCATAGACTGTTTCCTGACCGGCGTGCGATCAAGTTCGCTATCGTCAGCAGCATGACGCTGATCACTGCTTTGAACAAGCCTACAGCCGTTGCGTATGAGAAACGAGAATTTTCGATACCGATTCGGTAGACATACGTATCAATGACGTCGGAAACCTCTCTCAGCACCGGGTTTTTCGCCAGGAGCAAAATATCCTCAAAGCCTGCACTCAGCAGATTGCCGATCGACAGAATCATGAAAATGATAACCACCGGCATGATCGATGGAAGTGTAATGGTGAAGATTTGCCGGAACTTGCTCGCGCCATCCATATCTGCCGCTTCGTACATATGCGGGTCAACGCCCGCCACAGCGGCCAAATATACGATCGACGAGAATCCGATCTCCTTCCATACTCCTGTCGTTACGAGAATCGCCCAGAAGTACTCCGGAATTGAGAGGAAATTGATTGGCTCCTCCACCAGATTCAGATTCGTCAGCAGAATGTTCACGCTTCCATTGTCGGTCGAGAGCATGGAGATCACAAAACCCGACACGATAACCCAGGACAGAAAGTGCGGCAAGTAGCTGACCGTCTGTACCATCCGCTTGAAGAACATATGTCTGACCTCATTCAGCATCAGCGCCAACAGGATGGGCGCCGGAAAGCCGATGAAAAACTTGAGGAGACTGATGACGATGGTGTTGCGCATGACGTTCGCAAACTCGGGAGCCTCGAAGAACATTCGGAAATGCTTCAGGCCTGCCCATGGACTCTCTGCCATACCTTTGAAAATGTTATAATCCTGGAAAGCCATCAGGATGCCGTACATTGGGATGTAACTAAATACAAAAATCAATGCCAGTGCCGGAAGAACCATCAGCTGAATGTCCCACTGCTTCGCAAAACGAACCGCGAGGTTATCTTTCTTCCGTTTGGGAACAGGTTTCTGCTCCATTGAGATCTGTGCCATAATCTTCCCTCCCGCTTGTGCCCCTATCGTACAGTTTGTCTATGAATCAAATTGTAATCGAAGGGCGCGGGTATGACTATTTGCCTAATCAACGAAAAATGATACTTATCAATCCAAAAATAAAACGCTTACATCGAGTGAGAAGTTAATGTCACGCAGCAAGAATCACACAGGGGGGGGGCCGTCCCTTGCCACCGATTCATCCCGGTCAAGCGCCACGGTGCTTGCGCCTGATTCCTGTAACCTAGGATGAAAAACATAAAAAACTGCACCTCCAACGTTAGACGGTGTCTAACAAGGGGGTGCAGTTCCACTACGCCTTGCTCTTCGTCCGAACCGGCGGCAGCAGCTTGCTCATATTGATCGTCCGCTTGATCTCCCAAGTCTCCGGACGGTCATGTTCATACTGCTCCAGATAGGCAATAACCTCTTTCGTAATCGGCGTCGGCGTGGATGCGCCCGACGTGACCGCCACCTTGTTCACGCCTTCCAGCCATTCCCGCTTCAGCTCTGACACATCTCCGATCCGGTATGCCGTCACACCTGCAATCTCTTCAGACACCTGTGCGAGACGGTTCGAGTTGTTGCTGCGCGGATCCCCGACGACAATGACCAGATCGGCCTGACCTGCCTGCTCTGCAACCGCCTCCTGACGCACCTGGGTTGCCAGGCAGATCTCATTATGAATCTCCGCGCCGGGAAACCTTGCGAGCAGCTTGCTCATAATATGCTTAATATCCCACTGGCTCATCGTCGTCTGGTTCGTGATAATGATTCTCGATGAAGGGATGTCAAGCTGGTCGATCTCATCCTCCGTCTCGATCAGATGAACATGCTCCGGTGCAATGCCGATGGCTCCCTCCGGCTCGGGATGGCCTTTCTTCCCGATGTAGATAATCTCATAGCCGTCGGCCGCCTTTTCACGAATCAGGTCATGTGTTTTGGTCACATCCGGACAGGTGGCGTCCAAGGTTGTCAGACCTTTGTCGCGAGCCAGCTTCCGAACCTCCGGGGATACCCCGTGCGCCGTAAAAATGACGGTTCCGCTCTCCACCTGGTTTAGAATCTCCACACGGTTGGGCCCGTCGAGCGTAATAATGCCTTCATCCTCAAAGGATTTTGTCACATGACTGTTATGGACAATCATGCCCAGTATATAGATAGGCCGAGGAAGATCGAGATTCTGCGCCGCTTGCCGTGCCAGCACCATCGCATCCACAACACCGTAGCAGTATCCTCTCGGCGATATTTTAATCACTTCCACTGATCCTCACCTGCTTCCCACGAAAATTACCGCTGTACCTGTTCATTATACCTCTATTCAAGAGGAGGAGCAAAAACGAGCGGAAGCCATATAATAAACGTGCTGCCTTCGCCCCGCTTCGTCACCACTTCCACAGAGCCTTCATGGACATCAATAATCCATTTGGCAATGGACAGTCCAAGGCCGGTACCTTCGGTTACTCCCCGGGATTGGTCCGCCCGATAGAAGCGGTCGAAGATATGCGGCACCTCGTCTTTATCCATGCCGATGCCGGTGTCCGCAATCCGGATGCCGACCTGTCCCTTGTACAGCACAGCATCGAGCGACACCACGCCCTCCGGCGTATATTTGAACGCATTCTCGATGAAAATGAACAGCATTTGCTGCAAATAATCTTTGTTACCATTGATGTAGATACTGCCTAGCATCATGAAATCCCCGACCTTCCAGGCCGCGGTTCTTTTCAAAAATTGCGCTCTCCGGGCGACCTCTTCAAGCAACGGCCGAAGCGGTATGGCCGATTTCTCAAACGTCTTTCCGGTATCCGCCCGGGCCAGAGACAACATATCGTTCACCAGCCGGCTCATCCGTCTCGCCTCATCGGCAATATCCCCGATCGCCTCCATCGATATTTGCTTCAGCGCCTCTTCATCCAGATCCGGCCGATCCTCGGGCGGGGAAGTCCATATTTTATGCAGCAGATCGACATTGCCGCGAATGGTCGTCAGCGGTGTTCTCAGCTCATGCGAAGCATCGGAGACAAAGCGCCGCTGCGCCGCATACGCGTCCTCCAGTTCTTTGTAAAAGCCTTCGGTCCGGGACAACATCCCGTTAAATGTCCCGATCAGTTGTCCGATTTCATCCGGCGGCCCATCATACTCAATCCGCAGGCTCAAGTCCGTCCCCTTCTGGATGCGCTCGGCCGCTTCCGTCACCTTGCCGATCGGGCTGATCGACTTGCGGGCCAGGAACAGCCCGAAGGAAGAAGCAATGACCAGCGTAGCCGCCGATCCCATGATCAGGATGGTCTGAAGCTGCTTGAGCGTATCCTCAATTTGCCTTGTGCTTGCACCAATCTGGAGCCATCCGGCCAGGCTGCCCGTGTATTGCTCAATCACGGGGTGACTGTAGACCAGGAACGGGTTGCCCCCGAGGCTGACTTTGGAGAAAAATGCCTCGGTCGCCGCTTTCTCCACACCTGGCACTTCAAACATCAACCCGCTGAATTTCATATTATCCGATCGCCAGGTCGAGTTATTGCGAATCGTGAACGTCTGGACATACAAGTCCATATCCTCCAGCCGAATTTCCGAGGAGCGGTTCGGCAGCACCTCAATGATGCCTTGACCAAAGCTCACTCTTTTGGCCTGCTGCCGGATGCGCTGCTCGAGTTCACTGTACGTGTACAGATTCACAAAAGTATAAATCGCCGTGCTGAATATGACCAGCGTCACGAATAGAATGCTTGTATACCATGCTGTAAGCCGCAACCGTATCGACATGCTAGCTGTCTCCTCTTAAAATATACCCTGCTCCGCGAATCGTCTGGATCAGCCTTTTGCCCCCGTTCTCCTCCGTCTTCTGGCGAAGCATGGCAATATAAACCTCAAGCACGTTGGATTCCCCGCTGTAATCATATCCCCAGATTTTATCCATAATCGTATCGCGTGACAGCACGCGCCTTGGATTTTGCATAAATAGATGGAGCAGCTCGAATTCCTTCGCCGTCAGTTCAAGCCGCCGTCCGCCGCGCAGCACCTCTCTTGAATCCGTGTCCAAGACAAGATCCTCGAAGGTAAGACGCTGGCTGGAGGAATCGTCGCTCGGTTTCCGGCGCAGCAAAGCTCTGACGCGGGCCAAAAGCTCTTCGAGCGCAAACGGCTTCACAAGATAATCATCCGCCCCGATATCGAGCCCCTTTACCCGATTCTCCACCTCATCCTTGGCGGTCAGCATCAGGACAGGCACGGTGCTTCCGCCTTCGCGCAGCCTCCTGAGCGCCTCAAAGCCGTCCACCTGCGGCATCATCACATCCAGAATGACCGCATCGGGCTCCTCGGCGAGGATCATTTTGAGGCCCTCTGCACCATTGGAGGCAGTCATGACATCATAACCCTCGAACGCAAGCCCTCTGCGCAGCATTGATATAATTTTGTCATCATCATCTACTATTAATATTCGGGATCGCATCACGGCATCTCCTCTATCTATGAATCAGCATCTGTTGCTTACTTATTCCAACCCCATTATATCGGTCCGGTTTAATGCAAGACAAGCGGAAGGCTTCTTCCCTTCCGCTTGTTCGTCCCTTCATGTATGGCGTTAACGCCGCTGCTGGGATTGTTCAAATTCGTTCCGATCACCGATCGTGAGCGGCAGATCGATCTGCTTGCCATTGCGAATGACATTCAGTGTAATATCATCACCGACATTTTTGCTCTGGATGAATTCGATCAGATCCAGGTGGGTCGGATATTTCTGTCCGTCAACCCCCACAATGATATCGTACTGTCTCAGATCCGCCTGATATGCCGGCGAACCGAAGACGACGCTGTTCACATAAGATCCTTCCGTCACATCGGTCCCAAGCTGCTGGGCAATTTGGGAGGTCACGGTGCCCAGTTCTGCGCCAATGAACGGAACCGGATCCTTCGGCACATCCTGGCCGTTCTTCAGATAGTCGACCGCTTCCTTGATCGTGCTGGAAGGAATCGCAAACCCGATGCCCTGTGCCTGGGAGCTGACAGCTACGTTCATTCCGATAACTTCACCCTTCAGGTTAAGCAGCGGGCCGCCCGAGTTCCCCGGGTTGATGGACGCATCGGTTTGCAGCAGATTTTTGTAGTTACGGTCCGCTTCATTGTTCGTTCCTGGAATTTCGATGCTGCGCTCCTTGGAGCTGAGCACCCCGGCTGTGACCGTATGGTCAAATCCTTGCGGGTTCCCGATGGCAACCAGCCATTCACCCACTTTCAATGCCTCCGAATCCCCAAGTGCCACCGTCGGGAAATCCTCGTCCCCTTCGATCTTCAGCACCGCCAAGTCAAGCTCATAGCTGGACCCGAGCAGCTTCGCTTCATAAGGCTTCTTGTTTCCTTGGAGCGTAACCTGGATCACGTCCGCGCCATGGATAACATGCTCATTCGTCAGAATGTAGCCTTCCTTGTCAAAGATGAAGCCAGAGCCAATGCCCTGCGCCCGGAGGGATTCGTCGTTTCCGCTTCCCTCGCTCTCACTTCCTTCGCTGCCGCTTCGACCGCCGCCGAAAAAGTACCAGAACGGGTCATTCCCGTACGGGTTCGCGCTGCGGGCGTTGCTGCTCTTGACAAAGGTATTGATCAGCACAACCGACGGGCTGGCTTGATCCACGACGCTCGATACGTCATTCGCATTCGTCGGGATCGACACGGCGGCCGGCGTCGCCCCGCCGCTATTGGTCGGCTGGGACTCGGTCACCGGTGCATCGCCACCAGACGACAAGGCGGCCTCCGGCGTAAACATGTTCGTCCGGTCCGCAGCAAACATCAGGCCTGAAATGACGAGCACCCCGGCCATGAAGGATAGAAATAACGATTTGAAGGAGCTTCTCGGCCTGGAACTATAGTTCCGGTTCCGGTTGCGATTCGCGTTGTCCGGCAGGCCTCCGCCCTGTCCTTCTCCGCCGGAAGACTGCCGCGTCAGTCCTGTCGGAACCGGCTTCACAGGCTCCGGAGCCGTCACCTCCACCTGCTGGGGCTCCATCTGCCGATAACCATCCCGCCCCTCTGAATCGTTATCGTTTGAAATAGACCGGAACGGTCCGTACGAATAATAGTAGGATGATTCATTCGATGAAGAAGACTCCTCTTGTTTCTGTTTCTGTTCAGGTTCTTCGTCGGGGTATCCGAAGCGTTTTCTCTGATCGTCCATAAGTGTCTTTACCTCCTATGTTAAATCACTTGATTCCAAGTGCTACATGACTAACTGTTTCTATTGTGTACTATAAACCTTAATAGTACCTTAAAAACAATTAAAAGGCAGATAAAAAGACGGCTCTCCCCGGCTAAAACAGCGTTTATTGCGTTTTCACCCAGCCTTTTCGGTGGGCGTATATCGCCAGCTGGGTTCTGTCCTCCAGCTCGCATTTCATCAGCAGGTTGCTGACATGAGTTTTCACCGTTTTGATGCTGATATGGAGCTCCTCGCCGATCTCTTTATTGCTTTTTCCTTCCGCTATCAGCAGCAGCACTTCCTTCTCCCGCTCGGTCAAACCGGATTGATCCTCATCGACCATATGACGGCGAATTCCGCGCGTAAGCGCATCGGACACGTCCTTGGTCATCACCGGCATGCCGCGATAGGCTCCCTGAAGCGCATAGATCAGCTCATCAGCGGAAACGGTCTTCAGCACATAACTTACCGCTCCGGCCTCGACGCAGTCAACAACCAGCTCATCTTCCAGAAAGCTTGTCAGAATGACGATTTTCTGATCCGGAAACTCCGACATCACCGCCTTGGTCGTCTCTGCCCCGTTCATGATCGGCATCATCAAGTCCATCAGAATCAGATCCGGCCGGGCATCCGGGGCTTTTCTCAGCTTCTCCAGCACCTCGAGTCCGTTGGCAGCCTCGTCAATGACTTCGAAGCCGGGGTCCAGCGATAAATAAGTTTTCAGGCCCATCCGCACCATATCGTGGTCATCGGCCAGCATGATCTTTATGGTATCCATATCATTTCCCCCTTGTTTACTTCACCGGCACAGCGGCTTCCTCCTCAAGATCGTCATGCTCATCGGACGGTCCTCCAGAGCCGTTCTCTTCTCCGAACAGCGGAATGTTCACGCGCACGGTGGTGCCGGCCCCCTGCCGGCTTATAATATCCACCTGTCCCCCCAGCTTCTCTGCCCGCTCCCGCATCGTGGACAGCCCGTAGGAGCCCTGTTTCTGCGTTAAATCGTCAAACCCGCAGCCATCATCACTGATGCTGAGCACAACGCGCTTCTCTTCCTCGCGCAGCGACATGCTGACCATGGACGCGCCCGCGTGCTTGACAATGTTGGCCACCGCCTCCTGAATGATTAGGAACAGCTGATGCTCGATGGCCTCGGACACTCCGCCGTAAACCTCAACATCCTTCACGCCCTTGAGACTGTTCTGCCGGCAATAATCCGGGAACCAGCGCTCCAGCGCCTCCTCGAGCGTCCGACCCTCCAGCTCTACCGGGCGAAGCTGTGCAATGAGCGCGCGCATCTGCTTCTGGGCAATATGGGACATTTCGATTAACTGGGAGAGCACCTTCTCCCCATGCTCCGGATTTTTCTTGAGTACAGCTGGTAATGAAGAAGCGGACATGTGTATGGCAAAGAGCTGCTGGCTTACCGTATCATGCAAGTCTCTTGCCATGCGTCGGCGTTCCTCCAAAACTGCAGCTTCAGCGGCGATTTCCTTCTCGATCACATCCTGCTCGCCCAAGCGCTGCAACAGCTTCATCTTCTTCTCCAGCGCCTCGGTCATGGTGTTGAATTCCTCATAGACGCGCGCGAAAGAACCGTCTTCTGCGGCTGGCAGCCTGACCGTCAAATTGCCTTTGGCCACCTGTAGCATGTTCAGATGCAGCAAATCCAGCGGACGCTGAATCCGTTGTCCGGCGATATAGCCGGCAATGCCTGTGAACAGAACAATACCGACCGAGTAATAAACCCACAGTCGGTTGTCCTGAATATGAATGTATCCCCATTCGTCCGCAGCGTACAGGAATACGGCAACTCCTGCTCCGATGAGCAGAAAATACAGCATAAGCACCCATTTAGTATTCTTCAGAAAACTCATCATCGACATGCCGGTTACCCTACCCTGTTCACTTTAATATCGCCGATAAACACGCTGACATGAATGCGGATCCTCTTCCCTGCTTCCCTGTAGTACGGGCTCTCGATGCCCGAGCTGCTCATAAATCCGCTTCCTTCCTTCTGATCCAGCACCTTCATGTCGCCGATAAACGAGCTGGTCGACACATGGATGCCGAGGTCCGAATCATTCGGTACAAACACTTTGACGTCTCCGATAAATCCGGAAATGTTAATGCGGGTTTCGCCGTACGGAATCTGGGCTTTGGTCAAGTCGAGCACCGTATCCCCGATAAACTGGGAGATGTTGGTCGGCTTCAGCGAAAAGTATTCCTTGCCCATATGCACATCCCCGATAAAAGCGGATTTATTCACTGTATCGTGATGGGACCATCTGGCGCCACTTCTATTGGGGTCATCTCGGTCTTCGTAGTACCGGTGACCCTCCTCTTCATTATAACCGTAATGCGGATCCGTATCGTCATAGCGGTAGCCTCTTCTTCCGGATGCGGCCGTATGATCCCTATGATTCGCATGATCGGTATGCTCCTGTTTCGGCTCCTGCTGCGGTTTGCCAAACTTGCGTTCAAACACCTCATCAAGCGAAGAATCGAGCGGAACGGCCTCCGGCGGCTCTGGCGGAATCGGGCTCTGCCGACGGTCAGGCTCCGGGGCAGGCGGCGGCTCAGGCGGCCGGCGGTTATTTCTCGGCTGTAGAATGACCTGCAGGCCGAACAGAATCAAAGCAACCGGAATCGCAAATTTGATTAAATCTCCAAACGAGAACCATACATAACCCAGGTTGCGTCCCAGAAAATAAAGGCCAAGCAGAATTGGCACCAAAGCGCCCCACAGCACCCCTGCACCAGATGCAAAGATCAGGCTTTGCAGGCCGAACCAGATCAAGATGACCGGCCAGAATGTCGATATGAGATAGCCGATGCTTACATTAATAAAACCAAGCTGATTTAGAAAAAACAATACGCCGATTCCGATCAGGAACAGGCCGCCGAATAACTGGCTCCATCCTTTTTTACTCATGGTCACATCCCCTTGCCTTCACTTCTTTTGGTAACTACAGTGTACAACATCCTGAAGGAACGATATAGCGGCGGCGGGATGAAAATCAACTCGGTCTCCAGACCGAGGCACTGGATAATAATGGATCACGTCTTCTATATAGAAAAACCCCCGCCAAGTGCAGGGGTTTTGTATAAAGCATGAAACGAGGGTTGCCACCGGCTAACTAACCTTAACGGTTTGTTTTGTGGTCGCCTGGCGCGTTCAGCTCGCCAAACTCCGCGTCAAACTTCTCGTTTGGTTTTTTGTAGTTCTCTTGAACCTTCGATTTGCCCTTCGGGTTGCTGGCAATGCTTTGATCTTCAGCAAACTCGGCATTGAACTTTTCGTTCGGTGTCTTGAAGTTTTCCTGAACTTTATTCTTTTTCACCGTCTTCACCTCCTGGTTATCTTCATACCATCATCCTCTTCAGGGGTTTGGCCCCCGAACAGTAGTATGTGATGAACCGGCGGGGCTTATGCGAGCTCGGGTAGTAAGTCCAGTGGCTGCCGGGAATCCGGGGTCAAATCGCTTCCTCCAGCACAGAGCTTGGCAGGAAACGGTACGTTTCAATCGCTTCTCCGAACTTTTTCAACATCGCTTCGGTGCATTTTCCGCTGCCTTTTCGAATGAGCTGCACCTCGACATCCTTTTTACCCCACTCCTCATACACTTGCTCGGTTGTGGCAAAATACAGATCGATCTTCCGACCCTTGATGGCAGAGCCGATGTCCGCGACGATCCCGTACCCGTAACCCGGGATATACAGAATGCTGCCCAGCGGAAATACAGATGGATCGGCAGCGATCGTGGACAGCGTATTTCGGTCTCGCTTCACCTTCACCCCGGAATACGTAATGCCATACTGGGGATGACCGGGTCTTTTACCAGTCGATTCATATCCTGCTGTATATCCTGTTGCCGTCACTGTCACCGTATGCAGCACCTGATCATCTCTTGGAGCCAGTACTGCCATCGAAGGATGGCCGCCTTTTCTGGTTGCTTTGACGCCGTGATCATCGCGCTGCTGCTCGTCTTCGGCAAGCGTTATATGTTTATTAACTTTTCCGATGCTAACCAAATTCAGGGCATAGAGATGCGCCATCTCCATAAAACTTGAGCCTTCAATGAATGCGCTCGATTTCTGTTCGCTGTGGGACACGCTGTAGGAATCACTTAATACCGGCTGCCAGTGACTTGCATTCGCCGTTACCGGCGGTTCGAGCAGCCAAGCGATAACGAGCCCGCACAAAAAGAACCCCTGCCATGTTTTTCGTTTGTTCATTGCGAATACCTCCCCCTTACTAGCGAGGGTTCCCGCAACTTCAACGGTTTATACATGACAGGGGTTGAAATGTTACCCTATGATCGAGCTAGTAATGGGGCAACCATCTGCAGCGGTCTACAGTTCCCGTACAACAGAAAGCTCTCGCTTGCATAGGATTACACAGCGTGCGTCTGGATTTCCTCACGCAGCTTGGCGATGATATCATCCAGCGGCTGAGCGCCAATATCCCCTTCCCCGCGCTTGCGGACGGATACAGCGCCAGCGTTCTTCTCATTCTCGCCAACGATGAACATATACGGAATTTTCTCCAGCTGCGCTTCGCGAATCTTATAGCCGAGCTTCTCATTACGGAGATCCGGCTCAACCGAGATGCCTGCCAGTTGCAGCTTCTCCGCTACTTCCTTGGCATAATCCTCAAATGCGGTAGACACCGGAATCACCTTCACCTGCACCGGAGCAAGCCAAAGCGGCAGAGCGCCTGCAAAATTCTCCAGCAAGAACGCGGCAAATCGCTCCATGGTGCCGAGGATGCCGCGATGGATGACGACCGGACGATGCTTCTGACCATCATCTCCGACATATTCAAGCTCAAAGCGTTCTGGCAGCAGGAAGTCGAGCTGTACAGTAGACAGCGTCTCTTCTTTGCCAAGTGCCGTCTTGATCTGCACATCGAGCTTCGGTCCGTAGAAAGCAGCCTCGCCTTCCGCCTCGAAGAACGGCATATCCAGCTCCTCTACAACCTCGCGCAGCATGCGCTGGGACATTTCCCACATCTCATCGTTCGGGAAGTATTTCTCGGTATCCTGCGGATCTCTGTAGGATAGGCGGAAACGGTAGTCCTGAATGCCAAAATCCTTGTACACGGTCATAATCAACTGGATAACCCGTGCAAACTCTTCCTTGATCTGATCCGGACGGCAGAAAATGTGGGAGTCGTTCAGCGTCATCGCCCGAACCCGGTGAAGTCCTGTCAATGCGCCGGACATCTCATAGCGATGCATCATGCCAAGCTCTGCAATCCGGATCGGCAGATCGCGGTAGCTCCGCATGTCGCTCTTGTACACCATCATATGGTGCGGACAGTTCATCGGACGAAGCACGAGATCTTCATTGTCCATCGACATGACCGGGAACATATCCTCCTGGTAATGATCCCAGTGACCCGATGTTTTGTAGAGATCCACGTTGCCAAGCACAGGGGTATACACGTGCTGGTAGCCAAGACGCTCCTCCAGATCCACGATATAACGCTCAAGGGTGCGGCGGAGCTTCGCCCCGTTCGGAAGCCAGATCGGCAGACCTTGTCCTACGAGCTGGGAGAACGTGAACATTTGCAGTTCCTTGCCCAGCTTGCGGTGATCGCGCTTCTTCGCTTCCTCCAGCAGATGCAGATGCTCATCGAGCTGCGCTTTCTTCACAAACGCGGTCCCGTATACACGCTGGAGCATTTTGTTCTTGCTATCCCCACGCCAATAAGCTCCGGCCACATTCATCAGCTTGAACACTTTGATTTTTCCGGTTGATGGCACATGCGGTCCACGGCAGAGGTCAAAAAACTCCCCTTGCTCGTAAATCGTAATGACACTGTCCTCCGGCAGATCATGGATCAGCTCAAGCTTGTACGGATCCCCCAGTTCGCCAAAAATCCGCAGCGCTTCCGCACGGCTCACTTCCTTGCGCACGATTGGCAAGTTCTCGCCTACGATGCGCTCCATTTCCTTCTCAATCTTCTGCAGATCCTCCGGATTCAGCGGCTCTTCAAGATCCATATCATAGTAGAAGCCGTCCTCGATGACCGGTCCGACTCCCAGCTTCACTTCCTTGGCGCCATACAAGCGCTTCGTTGCCTGTGCCAGCAAGTGAGCTGTACTGTGGCGGATCACTTCAAGCCCTTCAGCCGAATCCTGGGTTACGATTTCTACGAGGGCACCTTCCTCAAGCGGCGTCGCCAAATCGACCAGCACCCCGTTTAATTTTCCTGCCACTGCGTTTTTCTTCAGCCCGCTGCTGATGGATGCAGCCACATCCTCAATCGAGCTGCCTGCCTCATATTCACGGACCGAGCCGTCTGGCAGTTTAATACTGATAGCCACCTTACATTCCTCCTCAAAGCATACGTTGGTTTAATTTCACGTTTCCTGTTCCATTCTCGCAGGACATAACAAAAAACACCCGTCCCGCAAAGGGACGAGTGTTATACCCGTGGTTCCACCCTAATTCGATCCTCGGTCACACTGGCCCGCGCCAGGGCCGATCCGAAGGATCCTTCATCAGCATTGAATAACGGTCATGAACCGGTGAAGCCTACTCTTACGAAAAATGAATCCCATAATTTCGACCGCACAGCTACAAAGGGGTAAATCAATGACGCACCGAAGGGAATTTCAGCCGGGTTCCCTCTCTCTGGAACGGATCTAGCCGATTGACTCATGTCTTTGTCATAGCTTTTACGTGAATTTATGAGATATTATAATCCTGCTGGCCAGAATACGTCAAGTCATCATGCGCCCGCTTCCGAGAAACACACTGCATTCCGGACAGCTGCAGCATATCTGAGCCCGGTTGTCAAAAATTTGGGCCAATGTCATAATGACCGGCAAATCAGGATTTCGCGTGTGAATGATCATTCGGGCCGGGGAAACCGCAATCAGTGTGCTGACGATCATATCTTCGATTTCCATTTCCTGATCCAGCCTCTCAATGATGAGTCCGTCCTCTTGCGGCCGCTCGATCGGCCTCAAGTTGCCATCCAGCAGCAGGAAATCTTCTTCGCCCTTGTGGATGACGTGGACGATCGGCATTTTGGGCTCCTGAAAATAAACAAAATACTTCAGCAGACTCACAAACTCCTCATACTGCTGATCCAGGATAAACTCATCAACGGCGTACTCCGCCAAGTCGCGCAGCTCTTGCTCATAAGTGTGGAGGCGAAACGTCAGGAAGCCGTTCAAATTGAGCTCAGGCCCCTCAAGCAGACACTGGTCAATGCCTTCAACCAGCTTCCGTCTGCGGCTTTGCCAATATTGGGCAGCCTCCCCTTCATTGGACAGCAGCTGGAAATAGCATTGCAGAATTCGTTCTGCCTCCTCTTCATCGTCAAACTCGAACTCCGAGTACAGTAGCCGTGCAGCAAGCTCCTGCTCCCTCTCCTCCATAATGTAAGCAGTAACCGCCTCGGAGATAAGCCGTCGCAGCTCCTCCGCAGACAGCGTCCAGGTCGACAGCGGCAGCTTGCCGGAGCAAGTCCAAGTGACCCGGGCTTCTGCAGCGCTGAAAGCAAATTTCAGCTGCTTGCATCGCTTATGTAGCTCCTTCTGCTTGTCTGACAATATACGGCGAAATGCCTCCTTCTCATGATCCGACCGTGTATCGATTGAGATGCTGAACAGTTCCATGGAATCACTCCTTTCGAGTTCCCTTTTCAGTATATGGGGAGTGGCAGGGGGATATACGGAACATCAGCTTGGAAAAACAAGCAAGTCCTTATGAAGCAACGCATCAGCCTTACTATAAAAAACACCCCGTTCACTCCGGCTCAGCCAGACGATCGGGGCGGTGCTTCGCTATACGATGACGTTGTACTCGAGGCGGAAACTGTTCCCACAGAAAAAGTGTGAGTGACCAAGGAAGCCTTGATCACTCACACTTCGGATGATGGATAAACACAGATTAGTTCTGCATCACAAAATCGCGCTCGACGGTGCTGTTATCCTCAAACACACGCAAAATTTCGTACCGGGTATTCCGCTGAGCCGGAATATGTCCCGCTTCACGAATCAGACGAAGAATGGACTCGATGTTGACCTTGTATACCGCACCTGCGGAGGATACAACGTTCTCCTCCATCATCGTGCTGCCGAAGTCATTACAACCGTAGCTTAGCGACAGCTTGCCAATGTCCGGCCCCATCGTCACCCAGGACGATTGAAGATTCGGCACATTGTCAATGGCAAGCCGGCCGATGGCCACCGTCTTCAGATAAGCCTCCGGCGTCTCCCGCTCCCGCTTCAAATTGGTGTTGTCCGGCTGGAACGTGAATGGTATAAAGGCGAGGAAGCCTTTGGAATCCCATCCGTTCTGAATGCATTCATCCTGCGCGTCGCGGATGCGCAGAAGGTGGAGTGCGCGCTCCTCCATCGTCTCGCCCAGGCCGATAACCATCGTCGCTGTCGTGTTCATGCCGAGCTTGTGGGCGGTCTGCATCACGTCCATCCACTGGCGCCAGGAACCCTTGAGACGGCTGACTTTTTTCCGGATTCGGTCGTCCAGAATTTCAGCTCCGCCGCCAGGCAGCGAATCCAGTCCCGCATCCCGCAGCTCGCGCACCACTTCTTCCAGCGGCAAGCCGGATACCTCCACCATCTTCATGATCTCGGCAGGCGAGAAGGAATGCATCGTAATGTTCGGGAAACGCTTCTTGATGTTCCGAAGCAGGTCGGTGTAATAGCTGAATGGCAGATCCGGGTTCGTGCCGCCCTGCATCAGTATTTCCGTCCCGTTCACATCCTGGGTTTCCTGGATTTTCTGGAAAATGGTCTCATCCGGAAGAACATAGCCCTCAGAAGAGCCAGGTCTGCGATAGAATGCGCAAAAGCGGCAGTATACGTCGCACACATTCGTATAGTTTATATTCCGTCCAATTACAAAGGTTGTAATCGGGTCAGGATGCAAACGCTTGGTCATGATGTTCGCGGCATGGCCTATTTTCTCCACTTGATCGCTTTCAAACAGCGTTACGGTGTCCTCCAGGTTAAGGCGTTCTCCCCGCAATGCTTTATCCAAGATACGATCGATCGTACCCATATTGATAGCCTCCTATCTGCAGCAAATTCGCAGTGGCAAGTAAACTCTTGTCTTCACCATCCTACCACATTCCCGGTTCAAAAACGACATACCGAATGAAACGGGATGCCGTTGTTCATGAATTCATAACATTTAAGAAGATATATAAGGCTCATATCAGATATAAGTGCTTGACTTCCAGCAAAGATGCCGCTACGGGGAATGAGGGGACTTCCGATCGCTCTTGCCCGGGGTACTTGCCTTCATTCGCTGCCAGGTTTATCTGCTCAAGCGCCGTTAAGCGCCTCGCTGAGATCCATAATCAAATCATCCACGTCCTCAAGCCCGACAGAGAAGCGCAGCAGACCGTCCGTAATGCCTCTCTCCTGACGCACCTCTGCACCCATGGCCGCATGGGACATCATCGCCGGATAAGACAGAATGCTCTCCACAGCCCCAAGACTGACAGCTACAAGCGGCAACCTGACGCGGTTCAGCACCTGCTTCGCCCGTTCTCCGGAACCTACATCAAACGAGACGACCGCTCCATATCCGGTCGACTGCTTCTCATGAATCTCGCGCCCCGGATGATGCAGCAGGCCCGGATAATAGACCCGCCCGATATCGCTGCGCCCCTGAAGCCAGGCTGCAAGCTTGGCTGCGCTCTGCTCACTGTGGGCCATTCGCGCCCCGAGCGTCTTCATGCCCCGCATAAGCAGCCATGAATCCTGAACGCCGAGCACCGTCCCGAGCCCGTTCTGCAGCTTCTTCAGCTCCGCCGCAAGCTCTTCCGTTCTGGCGACAGCAAGACCGGCCAGCACGTCGCTGTGGCCCCCGAGAAACTTGGTTGCACTATGAATGACAATATCGACACCCAGTTCAATTGGACGCTGATAGTATGGGGTCATGAACGTATTGTCCAGCAGCGTCAGCAGGCCGTGTTCCTTGGCCCAGCTCGTCACGCCGCTGATATCCGTTATTTTTAATGTTGGATTGGATGGTGTCTCCATATATACAGCTTTGGTATTTGGCCTGATTGCTGCCTTGACCTGCTCCAGATCGGTCATGTCGACGAACGTGCTCTCGATGCCCATGCGGTTCAGGATGGTGGTCAACAACCGGTAAGTGCCGCCATATACATCCTCGGTGACAATCATATGATCGCCGGCGGACAGCAGCATGAAGCTGCTGGATATGGCAGCCATGCCGGAGGAATACGCGAACCCGCGCACGCCGCCTTCCAGCAGCGCAATGTAGTCTTCCAGCGCTTGCCGGGTCGGATTGCCGGAACGGCTGTAATCATGAACCGGCGGATGATTGACGTCTTCGTGATGAAAGGTTGACGCCTGATAGATCGGGACGCTTGACGCTCCGGTCGTGCGGTCGATCTCGCCTCCGAAATGAAGCAGCTTCGTTTCAAACTTCAACGGATCGGTTGAATGTCGGTCCGAACTCATCGCAGCTCGCCTCCTTCCACCTCGGCCATCGCTGCGTTCAGCGCTTGATCCAGATCAGCAATCAGGTCCTCGGCGAATTCGATGCCGACTGAGAAACGGAGCAGACGGTCATCTACACCAACCGCTTCCCGAATCTCAACCGGAATATCCGCATGCGTCTGTACGGCCGGATAGGTCATGAGCGATTCGACCCCGCCCAGGCTTTCTGCGAAGGCAATCAGGCGAATATGCCGCAGCACCGGTTCTACATAGCGGGCATCCTTCACCTTGAAGGAGAAAATTCCGGTATTGCCGCTGGACTGGCGGCTCTGAATATCGTAGCCCGGATGTTCCGGCAGACCCGGATAGAATACTTCCTCCACAGCCGGATGTCCCTGCAGGAAGGTCGCAACCGCCGTCGCATTCGACTGATGGCGCTCCATTCGGAGGGCCAGCGTCTTCATCCCTCTCATTAACTGATAGGAGTCGGACGGGCTCAGCACCGCTCCGATCGAATTATGAAGAAAGGCCATCTCCTCGGACAATTCCTTGCCCTTCGTTACAATCAGGCCTGCCAGCACATCGTTGTGCCCGCCCAGATATTTGGTCGCGCTATGTACGACGATATCGGCTCCAAGCTCAATCGGCCTTTGAAAATAAGGCGTGAGCAGCGTGTTGTCCACGATTGTCAACAGCTGGTGACGACTTGCCCATGTGCAAACCGCTTCAATATCGGTAATCATCATAAGCGGGTTGGTCGGCGTCTCGATGAATACCGCCTTTGTATTTGGCTGCCGCGATTGCTCCAGCGCATCCAGATCGTTCGTATCCACATAGGTTGCCGTTACCCCGAACTTGGACATAATCCGCTCCAGCAGCCGATAAGTGCCGCCGTACAAATCCAGGGATACAATCAGATGATCCCCCTGGCCAAACAGGGCAAATACGGTTTGCAGCGCTGCCATGCCCGAGCTGCAAGCGAATCCGGCATCCCCGGATTCCAGCTCCGCGCAGGCATCCTCCAGCACTTGTCTCGTCGGGCTTTTCGTGCGGATGTAATCAAACCCGGTGCTTTGGCCAAGCTTGGGGTGGCGGAAGGCCGTTGCCTGATAGATCGGGAAATTGATCGCGCCGGTTACCGGCTCCTGAACCGAACCGATCTGGGCTAGCCGGCTTTCGATATTCAACGGTTTTTTATCCATATCATTGCTCCTCCTCGGGTGTGCGCGCTAGATTTGCGGGCCGATATCATACGGTGTCTCTTGGTACACATAATAGTTCAACCAATTCGAGAATAACAGGTTGGCATGTGCCCGCCATACGGACCGTGGTTGCCTGGACGGGTCGTTGTTTGGATAATAATTAACGGGCAGATCAATCTCCATCCCTTTTGCCACATCGCGATCATATTCCCATTTCAGCGAGTCTGGATCATATTCGGAATGACCGGTAGCAAATATTTGCTTGCCATCCTTGGAAGCTACCAGATATACGCCGGCCTCCTCCGATTCCGACAGAATGACAAGATCCTCATGCTGGGCAATGTCCTCGCGGCGAACCTCGGTATGACGGGAGTGCGGAACGAGGAACATCTCATCAAATCCCCGGAGCAGCTTCGTACAGGGCTCGTTAACCGAATGCTCGAATACGCCAAAGCATTTCTTCGGCAGGCTGTATTTCGGAACTCCATAATGATAATACAAGCCGGCTTGGGAGGCCCAGCATATGTGCAGGGTAGACGTCACATTCGTCTTGGTCCACTCAAATATTTCCGTCAGCTCATTCCAGTAGTTCACCTGCTCGAACTCCAGCTGCTCCACCGGAGCGCCAGTAATGATCATGCCGTCAAAACGGCGATTTTTGACCTGCTCGAACGTTTTGTAAAACGTGGAGAGATGCTCAGCCGACGTGTTTTTGGAAGTGTGGGAGCTCGGATGGAGCAGCACCACATCGACCTGCAGCGGCGAGTTACCAATTAACCGAAGCAGCTGCGTCTCGGTCGTTTCCTTGGTAGGCATCAGATTCAGGATAGCAATTCGCAGCGGACGGATGTCCTGATGGAAGGCCTGGCTTTCATCCATCACAAAAATATTTTCTCCAGCCAACACTTCTTTAGCTGGCAGCGCATCTGGAATTTTAATCGGCATGTGAACTCACTCCTTCAAATTAAATGACGAATCGATTCATGCTTTCAAGAGAAAGAGCGATAAGTACCTTGAAACGCAAGAAAACCTTTCTCCGAAGAGAAAGGTCATCATATACGTATTAACTATGCGCCTCTCTCATCTGTCAGAATGCCTGCGTTTTTCAAAAACGCAAACCATGCATCCTGCAAGAATTAGCACCGTGCGATGTTGCCGCCGGTTGCCGGGTTTCATAGGGCTAGTCCCTCCACCTGCTCTTGATAAGATTTCGCTGTATTCGATTGTCACAAGACTGTTGTTAGATTTACTTTAAATCAATAATTTTTTTTCGTCAAGAACCTTTAGCTTTATCGTCACATATTCCTCGCGGTTTCCATACCCTGTACAACAGCGTCCTATCCGGCCTATATTTCATCTTGAAAGGTCGTACACCCGGCGTTATACTAGACAAGTGCTGCAACAACATTGATGAAAGAGGTGACATGGAAGATGGACGGTGACCCGAGCCAGAAGCTGGATAACCAGGAAGCACAACCGCATAGGACCAAGATCAGCTCACCGGCGGAGGGCGGCGTTATTTTTCATGCGCTTATATAGAAGGCTTTAATGAGAGAAACCTAACTCTTCGCCCGTTCTTCCCCGGCAAGCTGATATCTTGTGCTTTTATGCGCCAATTTTCACGAATGGAAATGGAGTGATATCAGATGAAAATCCGGTTGGTTGATGCGGGTGTTTTTACACCTGTCGAAGACATCAGAGCCACCCTGACGGCCCCGGAAAGCGGCTTTTATTGGCTGGATGCCGATGTGGACGATCTGGAGGAACTGCAGCCGCTATTTTCCCTCCACGACCTCGCGGTCGAGGACTGCTTGAGCGAAGAGGAACAGCGGCCGAAGATTGAAATTTATGAAGATCATTACTTTATTGTAGTGAACAGCATTCGCTTTGATGATGAGGAAATCTTTCTACGGGCGCTTAACATCTTTCTTGGACGGCATTTTATCATTACGGTAACGAAGCAAAAAATCCACGAACTTCGCACACTGAAACCTCTTCTATGGGAAGAGGAGGTCAGCACGCCGGACCGCTTCCTGTATCTGCTGATCGACCTTGTGACCGACAACTACTTCTCCGTCGGGGACCGAATCGAGGCGCGGATCGAGAAGCTGGAAGAAGATATTCTGATGCATACCAAGAAAGCCCATCTGCATGAGATTATCGGTCTTCGCAGTGAGATTCTGTGGCTGAAGAAGGTGCTCGGTCCTCAGAAGGAAGTGATCAACACCCTGAATAAAAAGGATCTTCGGCTCATCGATGATCAGCTGCAAAAGTACTTCAGCGACATCTACGAGAACGCCGTCAAAATTTCCGAGACGTTCGAGACGTATCGGGATCTGATGGGCAACCTTCGGGAAGCCTACCAGTCCAGTATCGCCAACCGCGCGAACGAAATCATGCGTGTCTTTACGGCGATTACAACCATCTTCATCCCGCTTACGCTGATCACCGGCATATACGGAATGAACTTCGAGTATATGCCTGAGCTAGAATGGAAATATTCCTATTATGTTGTCATCGGGATTATGGTATCTGCGGGTCTCCTAATGTTCTATCTTTTCCGTAAAAAGGATTGGATCTGAAATGAAAAACGCTGTCTCACAAGCTAGAGTAGCTGATGAGAGACAGCGTTTTTTAGGTTTATTCATCGCTTGTCACAGCAGCCTGAGGCTTTCCTCACGTCTAACCGACATTTCTTCGTCTGTCCGAATTTCGACTGTCCGCCCCCCCTGTGCTCCGGCGGTAACGGATCCGGATCAGACGGAGGCGTTCGTACAGCTGTTCTGTCGTGCTTGTCCCATCCGCCTCCTGACCATATACCCGCTGCAGGACAGGCTTCAGGAACGTGTCGCCCAGCTCCTCGAAGGCTTTCCAAATTGACTTCTGCTCCTCCTCCGGCACCGCATTCAGCTCCAGCTGAATCAAGGCATCGGTATCATACCCGTCCTTCTCCAGCTCTTCCAGCTGCTCCAGCAGCTCACGCCGGGACATGGCGGTCCGCTCTTTCAGCTGCATGAGAGACGCCCCTTCGGCTATGCCGGACAGCATGACCCTGCGCGTGCGAAATCGCTCCAATTCCTGCTTGTACTTGGCCTCCTTCTGCTTGTACAGCCAGGCTACATATTCTTCCTCCCTTAGCGCATCATAGACCCAGTCAAGCGGAAACGCGGTCGAGCGCGCCACCTTGGACGTCAGCTCCAGCCACTCTGCACCATGCTCTGATGCCTTGCTGGCACCAATGCCCGGCAGCTGAAGCAGCTCCTCCTCCGTCTGCGGAATGAAGGCGCTGATTAGTCTCAACACACGATTGCTCGCGACGAAATAAGGGGCCTTTCTTCCCGAAGCCGCCTTCTTGCGCCGCCAGGCACACAGCTCGGTGTACAGCTCCTCGTTACCGTACAGCTCGCTGTAGCACTGCAGCTTCTGGGCCGTCTGCTGCTTGCCTGCCACTTCCTGCGGCTCATGAAACACGCCTTCAATCATAGGTCTGTAGCCATCTCCAAGCTTGACTGCCAGCCGGTGACGATAAACGTACAGCATTTCATTCCACGAACTGCCTTCATACCATTCCTCATCCACTGCCTCGCCGTCAAGCTCCATATCCCGCCAACCAAGGCGCCACACGCCTTCCTCCTCCCCAATCCAGACCTGTGCGAATTGCGCCAGGCCCTCCTGGTCTGTTCTCGACATTTGATTCATAAACACAATCTGCATGTTACGACTCCTCCCGCTACGCATTTCAGTACAACGACAAAAAGCACCCCTCCGCCGCTACTCGCGGCTGGAAAGGTGCTTCCTTATCCGTTCCGTTATACTGTTACAGTTATAATACCATATTCTGTAATGTAATCAAGCCTTTATCGCACAGCTTTCTCTAACTGTCCATGACCATGGCTGTAAGGTGGTAACGAACTTCTTCCGCTTAGTTCGCCTCTTCAGCCAAAGCCAGCTTCGCCAAGGCCAGCGCCCCGCACAGCCCCGCATTGTCGCCAAGGCCCGGAGGAACGATGAACTCGTCAATCTGATCCCCAAGGCTTGGATGCTGAACATAGCCCGCAAGCAGCTCCTGAAGCTTCTTGCGAATCATCGGGAACAGCTGCTCCTGCTTCATCACGCCTCCACCCATCACGATGCGCTGCGGGGATAGAATGAGCACATAATTCATCAGTGCTTGGGCCAGATAATAAGCCTCCATCTCCCATGCCGGATGATCCGGCGTAAGCTCGGCGCCGGCAACTCCCCAGCGTTTGCCAAGCGACGGACCTGCGGCCAGCCCCTCCAGACAGTCCCCATGATACGGGCAAGTTCCTTCATAGGTGTCTTCCGGATGACGGCGCACGTAAATATGGCCCATTTCCGGATGTGACAAGCCGTGGATCAATTCGCCGGAGACAACGGCTCCTGCACCCACACCTGTGCCAATCGTAATATACAGGCAGCTGTCCAGCCCTTGGGCAGCCCCCCATGTATATTCGCCCAGCGCTGCCCCGTTCACGTCAGTATCGAAACCGATCGGTACCGGAAAGCGCTCCTTCAACGCATTCACAATGTTGAAGTTGCTCCAATGAGGCTTCGGTGTGGTTGTAATGCTTCCATATGTAGGACTTCCTTTTACCGGATCAATCGGTCCGAAGGAACCGACGCCAATAGCAGACACATTCTTATCCGCGAAAAACTCAAACACCCGGCCCATCGTTTCTTCCGGTGTCGTCGTTGGAAAGCTTACACGCTCCACGACAGTGCCGTCCTCATTACCGATTCCGCACACAAATTTCGTTCCACCCGCTTCAATTGCTCCCAGTATACTCATGCTCGTTCATCCCTCATTTCATCATGTTCACCGGCCGGTGCGCTCTCGTCGTCCCGAACCTGCAGCTGCCAGAAGCAGCCAGGAAAACAATATAATGACCGCCGTCCAGGTCCACGCTAGCCTGTGATCCCCGTTGCTGACGGCAACATATATCGCAGTCGGCAGCGTCTGGGTTTTGCCGGGAATATTACCGGCTACCATCCAGGTCGCTCCGAATTCACCCAATCCTCTTGCAAACGCAAGGATGTATGCCGCCATCGCTGATCGGCTTACGAGCGGCAGTGTAATCCAGCGAAGCACTTGCCACTCCCCCGCTCCTTGCGACCGGGCGGAATCCTCCAGCTCGCGATCAACCGAGTCAAAGCCGGCCCGCATGCTCTGATACACAAGCGGAAAAGATACGACCACCGCGGCGATGACCGCAGCGCCCCAGCTGAATATAATCGGCTGTGCGAACAGCCACTCCGCCAGTCTGCCAACCCAGCTGTTCCTTCCCAGCACGACCAGGAGGATAAAACCGATCACGGTCGGCGGCAGAACAAGCGGCAGAATGAGAAAGGTCTCCACCATCGCCTTTCCCGGAAACATGCGGCGAGACATCCATCTGGCTGCCGCAGTTCCGAGTATAAAGGCCAGGATGCTGGACAGCAATGACGTTTTTAACGAAAGCCATACCGGCATCCAGAATAATTCCGATGATGACACCTACATTCCCTCCATTACAACAAAACCCGCCTGCTCAAAGATGTCCTTCACTTCATCCGTGCTCAAAAATGCCAGCAGCTCCGCAGCTTCCTTCGGATGAGAAGCGATGAGCGGCACAGCTGCAGGATACTCTATCGGGCTGTGCAGCTCCGGATCCAGACGCAGCACCGTCTCCACCTGATCGGACTGCAGGGCATCGGTCTCATACACAAATCCGGCATCCGCATTCCCCGACTCCACGTAAGTAAGCACCGCCGTAACATCCTTGGCATAAACCGCCTTGGTCTCCACCGCTTCCCACAGACCGACATGCTCCAGCGCTTCCCGAGCATAACTTCCGGCAGGCACCGTCTCCGGCTGGCCAACTGCCACAATACGAACCTGTTCCCCGGTTATATCGCCGAGCTGCCGGATGTGCGCGCTGCCTTTCCGCTCAATTAGCACAAGCGAATTACGAAGCAGTACCCGGATATCCTGCTCAGCTACAACCCCTTTATGGACCAGACGCTCCATCGGTTCCCTGGCGGCAGATATGAACAGATCCGCCGGCGCTCCCTGCTCCAGCTGCTGAACCAGCGCGCCAGAGCCGCCAAAGTTGAACCTCAGCCGCACCCCAGGATGGGATGCCTCAAACCTCCGGCCCGCTTCCTCCAGCGTTTCCTTCAGGCTTGCAGCTGCGGAAACGATCAACTCGGTAGGCGGCTCCGCTCCTCCGCTTTCGCCACCAGAAGTCGCAGGCGCTGCGGATTGACCCTCAGCGCAGGCAGACAAGATGATAAGCATCATAGCCAGCAGGCAGGAGAGTCCACATCGTGTCATGCTTCTGTATAGCCGTGAAGCTATCGCTGTTCTCATGAAACGGTCGCTTCCCCGAACATATGAGCCAGGCTCTTCATTTCCAGCTCCTCCAGCTTGGCCAGGGCCCGGCTGTGGTCAATTTCCAGCAGGCACAAATCCAGCTCGCATTCCAGCGGAACCTCGCAATAAATTTCGGCCAAAGATCTCGACAGATGCAGCATATCGAGATCAGACTCAATTTTGGTGCGGACCCCTTTAGCCAGTGAATCGAGATTGGCCAAAATCCCTTCTACGGTCTGATATTGCTGAATCAGCTTCAGCGCCGTCTTCTCCCCGATGCCGCGGACACCCGGATAGTTATCGCTCGTATCTCCCATCAAACCCTTCATATCCACAATTTGATGCGGCAGGAGGCCTTTCTCGGCATAGAGCGTCTCCGGGGAATAGACCATGTAATTGCCATGGCCTTTCTTCATAATAATGACGGAGGTGGATTCGTTGACAAGCTGCAGCATATCATGATCCCCCGTCAGCACCATCACCTGCGATTGGGCGCCGAAGCGTCTGGCCAGCGTTCCGATGCAATCGTCCGCTTCGTAACCTTCCACACCCAGATTGGGAATGCCAAGGCATTCCGTTACCTCCCGGACGAGGGAGAATTGGGGAATCAGGTCATCCGGCGCTTCCATCCGGTTGCCCTTGTAAGCCGCAAAATGCTCTGTCCGGAAGGTCTTCGATCCCATATCCCAGCAGCATGCAACATGCGTCGGCTTGAACGTATCAATCGCGTCCCATAAATATCGCAAAAAACCATATACGGCATTGGTAGGCACACCCGACTTGGTGCGGCGAATGTACCCGCTCGCAGCCGTGGCATAATACGCCCTGAATAATAAAGCCATCCCGTCGACCAGCATCAAGGATGGCTGCTTGTTCGGTGTCAAGTTTAATCGCTCCTAACTGTTCTCTTCATGATCCATCTAGCAGTTCCCTGCCATTATATCATATCCCTGCGGTCCGTTGGGGACGAGATGTCAGGCCGAATCACATATCCACCTATTGGCATCATCTTGCTACTGGCCAGCCCCGATATTCGTCAGGCTTCGCGTTACTGTCCACCCCAGCTCTCCTGGAACTGCTCTGCCTTGAAGCCGACCGTCACCCGGGTACCGTCCGTAACGATCGGACGTTTGATCAGCCTTCCGTTCGAAGCCAGAAGGGCGATTTTCTCTTGATCAGACATTGCCGGAAGCTTGTCCTTCAGCTGCATTTTCTTGTAAACCTCACCGCTTGTATTGAAAAACTTCTTCAGCTCCAGGCCGCTTTTAGTTATCAAGTCTGCCAGTTCATGCTCTCCCGGCGGCTGTTCAAAAATGTGAACAAGCTCAAGCTCATGCCCTTGCTGTTGCAGCCATTTCACGGCATTGCGGCAAGTGCCGCATTTCGGATACTGATATACTGTCAATTTGCTCATATTTCAACAACTCTCCTTGATGTTTGTTATTAAAATTTGAAAGTTGGCCTAGCGAGTTCCTTCCACGTCCGCATTCCCGATTCCAAGCATGTCAGCGTACCCTCTGCTGCAAGCGCTGCTGCAATGCCGCCATATCCTCCGGCATCGGAGCGGAGAACGTCATCTGCTCCCGTGTCATCGGATGAACGAGCGTCAGGCTCGCCGCATGCAGCGCCTGTCTGCTTATGCTCTCATCAAGCGCCATAACCCGTGCCAGCGCCGGGGACGAGGCAGCCTCCGCCCGTGAATCGTCCATACCTTCAACCTGCAGGGAAGTGTCCGCCTTCCCTGGGCCGTCGATCCCCCGGGAGCTGTAGAGTGGATGCCGGTACATCCGATCCCCGATCAATGGGCAGCCGATGCTGGTCATATGAACGCGAATCTGATGAGTCCGTCCGGTTTCAAGCTTGAGCGCCACGAGCGAAGCCCCATCATACTCCTCGCGCACTTCGTATCGCGTCAGGGAAGGATACCCATCGGCCGTTATGATCCTTCGATGCAGCTCCTCAGGGTCACGGTCGATCGGTCCGTCCACCGTCCCTACGGCCGGATCGGGCGCGTTGTGAACAAGCGCCAGATAGCGCTTGTCGACCGTCCCGGCGATCATCTGCTCGGATACATGCTGGTGAACAAAAGGATTTTTCGCAATAGCGAGAACGCCCGACGTTTCCTGATCGAGCCGATGAATGGCACGAAACCGATATTTCCAGCCCCGGGACTGCCAATAGTGTACAATTCCGTTCGCCAGCGTGCCTGTGTAATGGCCGTGGGTCGGGTGAACGATGATCCCCGCCTCCTTGTTCACGACAAGCAGATGATCATCCTCGTATAGAATGTCCAGCGTCATCGGCTGCGGCAAAATATCATCGGATACCTCCTGCTGCATCCGAATCTCCACAAGATCCCCGGGCTTTACCTTCTCGCTGATATACACCCGCTTGCCGTTCAGTTGAATGCCCTGCTCCGTCAGCTTCAGTCTTGACAGCAGCTTCCGGGAAATCCCCATCCGCTGCTGCAGCACGGTCTTGAGCAGCATTCCGCCGTCTTTGTCAGGAACTGTGTATGCAATCGGCGGATAATAGTCTTCCATTTCTTATCGAAACACCTTTCCGCTTCGGACATATTCTACATCCGGCACACCTGCTTTTACATTGGCCGCGCGAGCCGCAACGAAGAAATAATCCGACAATCTGTTCAAATATCTTCGCACCTCCGGATTGATATCCACCGAACGGGCGAGGGTAACCGTCAGCCGCTCTGCACGGCGGCATACGGTACGGCATACATGCAGTGCGCACGACAACGCACTACCGCCAGGCAGAATAAACCGCTCCAGCGGCGGATTCCCTTGCTCCAGCTCATCAATCCACTGCTCCAGCCGCTCCACCATATCGGCCGTCACCTTGTAGCGACTCTCATCCTTTTTGGCATAGGACAAGTCAGACCCGCTATCGAACAGCTCGTGCTGGATCAGAAGCAGCTGCTCTTCCATCTCCTTATAACCGCTTTGTTTGGCTGCATGCACCGCCTGCCCTACAAAGCTGTTCAGCTCGTCAATCGTGCCGTATGCTTCCACACGCGCATCGTCCTTCGGGACGCGGCCACCGATGATCGACGTTTCCCCGGCATCCCCGGTTTTCGTGTATACCTTCATCGCTCCTACCTCCGTTTTCCTCAGTTTATGTTCAATATATCATAACAAATGCGAATACCAAAAAGGAGACCCTGAAGGTCTCCTTCTATCCCGATCCTTATTTCTTCTTCGGATAAGTCTTCATATATTCGTTGATTTTCAGGTCAAGCAGACTGCTGATCTCAATCACAATATCTGACGTAAAGGACTGCTCTTCCATAAAGATTTGTTCCATCTTCTGCCGGAGCATGTGAATTTCATCTTCCAAGGTGATTTCCTGAGGAGTAGACTTTGCTGATTTAATTGACCATTTACCGTGCTGGTTGTCCTCAGCCATAAAATCTCCACGGTAGTTCGACAATTCATAATCATATAACATCGATGACCCCTCCTTGGAAAGTAAAATTCTGCTCCCAAAATAAAATTATACCATATCAATCAGTTAAGAAAAGTGAAAATTTTGTTAATTCAAGGAAAATCTCAATCTGATTTCTATGCATTCATTGAGGAGCCATCCCTTAGGTCAGTTTGGCTACAAAATTGCCCATACGATCCAGCGCTTCATTTAGCTGCGTTATGGACGTCGCATAAGAACAGCGAATGAAGCCTTCGCCGCCCATACCGAACGCGGACCCCGGCACCGCGGCCACTTTCGCTTCGGTCAGCAACCGCTGGGCAAACTCATCGGATGACAATCCGGTGCGCTTGATGCTCGGGAACGCGTAGAACGCGCCGTTCGGCTCATGGCATTCCAGCCCGATGTCGCACAGTCCCTGTACGATCAATCTGCGGCGCTGGTTGTAGGATTCCACCATCCGGTCCTTCTCGCCCATGCCGTTGCGAAGCGCCTCAAGGGCGGCAACCTGGCCCATTGCCGGCGCGCACATCACCGTATACTGGTGGATCTTCAGCATTGCATTGATCAGCTCCGGATGTCCGCATACATAGCCCATCCGCCAGCCCGTCATCGCAAATGCCTTGGAAAATCCGCTGACCAGAATGGTCCGGTCGATCATGCCCGGCATCGAGGCAAAGCTGACATGCTTGCCCTCATAAGTCAACTCGGCATAAATTTCGTCCGAGATCACAATCAGATCATGCTTCTTGACCACTTCCACAATCGGAAGCCAATCTTCGTAGGTCATGATCGCCCCTGTCGGGTTGCTGGGATAGCAGAGGATCAGCACTTTGGATTTGGGCGTGATTTTGGCTTCCAGCGCCTCAGCCGTCAGTTTAAACTGGTTCTCGGCCGTGGTCTCGATCCCTACCGGCACGCCGCCGCCAATGGATGTAATCGGCGAATAGGAGATGTAGCAGGGCTCTGGAATCAGAATCTCATCCCCCGGTACAACCAAAGCCCGCAATGCCAAATCAATGGCTTCACTGCCTCCGACCGTCACAATAATCTGATTGGCCGGATTGTACTCGACATGAAAGCTGTCATTCAAGTATTCAGCGATCGCCTCGCGCAGCTCCGGCATTCCTGCATTGGAAGTGTAGCCGGTAAAGCCACGTTCAAGGGAATATACACAGGCCTCACGGACATGCCACGGGGTCACAAAATCCGGCTCGCCGACGCCAAGTGTAATGATATCCTTGTTCCCGCTGACGAGATCGAAAAATTTCCGTATGCCCGACGGCTGAATATCTCTAACCTGCGGCGCCAAATAGGAAGTCATCGATTTCCTGTTCTTCTCTGAAAGCTGCTCTTCATTCACAATCATGGCACACTCTTCCTTCTGTCAGACTATAGAATGTGTAACAGCGAAAGCCACGGCACTCTATACTCGTAAAAAAATTTCCGCTGTAAATCGCGGTCAGTCTGCTCGCAATCCCTTGCGATATCAATGTTATGGAGAAATCAGAAGACGATTGTCTTCTTCACGTTCTTCGAAAATAATGCCGTCCTGCTTATATTTCTTCAAAATAAAATGCGTCTTGGTCGACAATACGGAGTCGATCGGCGACAGCTTCTCCGATACAAAATTGGCTACCTCGCGCAGGTTAGCCCCCTCCACCTCAACCAGCAGGTCGTAAGCGCCGGACATGAGATACACCGACTTCACCTGCGGGAACAGATAGATCCGCTCGGCAATGCCCTCAAAGCCTCTGCCGCGCTCAGGGGTAATCTGCACCTCGATCAGCGCAGTCACCTTCTCGTCATCCACCTTGCCCCAGTTCACTACGGTCGCGTACTTCACGATAACATGATCGCGCTCCAGCTCTGCAATCGCCGTTTTCACTTCTTCTTCCTCCACACCCAGCAGCGTGGACAATAGAGCCGGCGATCTTCTCGCATCCTCTTTCAACAGGTCAAGCACCTTCAACTTCAATTCGCTTAGCTCTTCCATATTCGTTCCTCCAGCTCTAAATTACGAAAACCGTCCATGAACAGATCACGAAACAGAGATTAATACCTATATTACAATATCTCACATCCGATGTGCAAAAGAAAAAACCGATTCCCGCGTAATTGCTTTTCGCGCTGGAAATCGGTTTGTAGCGGGAACTACCGTCCCCGCAAGAGGTCCGGTTACATATACGTCGGCGGGCTGACATTCGCCGGATGCTCACCGACGTTTGGCGTATGTGCGAATGTGCCGATTCCCGCTGACTTCTGGCTGATCAGGTCACGGGTCTTCTGAACCGTCTGCTGTGCCTGCTGATGCTGCTTGTCCACGTCCATTTTCAATGCATGTGGAATGGAGGCAGAATATTGGTTTTGCTGCTGGATCAGATGATACATCTCGCCCTGCAGTTTGAGTGTATCCATCGTCAAGTTCGTGAACATTTGTCTTACTGTAGGACAAGACGCCTCGGTTGTAGCCGTTGTATATTCACGAACGGTCCGTTTCAGCTCTCCCAGAATGAAATTGAGCAATTCCTCCTGCGGCAAGAATGAAGCTTCGTTCTGCGTTGCCATCTTGTATAGTTCCTCCTTATTTCATAAATGTGTCAACAAGGACAAGTCGGCTTGAGTTAAGCAAACGAATGCCAACCGCCTTTACCTTTACCACACCCTAGCCAGCTCTTTACTGCGGCTGAGCCGGGGCAATTCCTTTATGGGCTTCCAGCGCACCCACCAGTTCGTTCAAATGCTGCTCATGCCGCTGCACGAATCCCATCAGGGCCTGCTGCACCATCTTGTCCTGAGCGCTGGCCGCGGTTGCAGCCGCGTGCTTGGCGAGCATGCTTTCGTTGGAAATGCAGTCAACGATATAGTCTAGTTCCTTGGACGTCAAGGGCAACATCTGATTTTGATTTTGAGTCGTCATGCTGTTAATCCCCTTTCCATATAGAGTCACACCCGTAGTATGCCTTCTCACGCAAAATCTATGTTCCCGTGGGTAATATTAACGTAAGCCGCATACACAAAGGGAGGTTCTAGCAATGCAGCTTACTTTCGGCACTACCCCCTGGACATATCTGGACTCCACTGCCCATATTCCCCGTTACCCCCGTCTGGAGGAGAGAACGGATTGTGACGTGCTCGTCATTGGCGGCGGCATCAGCGGCGCGCTGGCCGCATATATGCTAACCGAGCAAGGGGCCAAGACGGTGCTGCTGGAGAAAAGCCGCGTCTGCAGTCAAAGCACCGGAGCCAATACCGGGCTGCTTCAATTTATGAATGATGATTCGCTTACCCAAATTATCCAGATGTTCGGCGATGAACGCGGGACCCGAATTTACGAATTGTGTACCGACGCTATTGTTCAGTTGGGACGCATTGCTCAAGGGCTGTCCGTCGATGCCCAATTCATACCGCGGAGCTCCCTGTATTACTCAAGCACGCCGGAGGAGGCCGGCTCCCTCCGTCAGGAATACGATCTGCTGAAACGGAAGGGATTCCCTGTTTCCTATTGGGACAGGCAGCAGATCAAATCCGCCTTTCCCTTCTCGAAGTCGGCTGCCATATACTCGCACGGGGATGCCGAGGTCAATCCGTTCCGGCTTGGGCTGGGCTTGCTGGAAAAGGCTGCTTCTCAGGGGCTGCGAGTATACGAGAGAAGCGGTGTAAACCGCGTTGCCTATACGGATACAGAAGTGACTGTGTACACGGAGACTGGCGCTGTCCGGGCCCGAAATGTCATTTGGGCAGCCGGCTATGCTCTGCAGGACTGGAAGCCTGATGCTATTGCCGAGCGGGTGTTTACGTATGCGCTGCTGACCGAGCCCGTTCAGGACCTGTCCTGGTGGCATGAGCGCGCTCTGATCTGGGAAAGCCATCGGCCTTATCTGTACTTTCGCACGACGCCGGACAATCGCATTATCGCCGGGGGACTCGATGAGCCCATCCGGGAATTGCATCGTCCGGCCAAGCTGCTGCATGAGCGAAGCGAGCGGCTGCTTCAGGATCTGGCGCGGCTGTTTCCTGAACTGAGCAGCATCCGTCCGGCTTGCAGCTGGGGCGGAGTATTCGCCAATACGGTAGACGGCCTGCCGCTCATAGGGCCTCATCCCGAATATCCGCACAGTTATTTTATCGAGGCGTATGGAGGCAACGGCATGGTGTACAGCTACATCGCTGCCAGGCTGATCGCGGATACGCTGGCGGGACACCGGCGGGAGGAGCTGGCCTGGTTCGATCTCTGGCGCTCGTTTTCGCACCCATCCGCCCCCCACTCCAACTGAAACAACCTCCAGCTCGGCTATGACGCCAGTCTGGAGGTTGTTTTTGGAACAATCGTGTAGGCAGACTAAGCAGCATGCTGCTTCCAGGAAAAAAGCTTGCGCATAAACATCCAAGCCCCGACGGGAGAGGCGCCCAGCAAAAGCATCAGCAACGTGATCGTGGACGGGTCGCGGCGAAAAGCAAGCACCCCTATAAAAATGAGCAGCCCCGCAATACGCCCGGTCATAAGACTCAGTTCCCTCAGCGCCACAAGCTCCACTCTTTTCTCAACGTTATCGCTGTTGGCGCCCATCAGATCGAAGCTGACCGAGACGGCAGGCAGCATGAACAACGGAATAAACAGCGACGTTCCAATTCCGAGAATGAGCAGCGTCACATAATTCACCTTCCACAGCAGCGGCACGATCACAATGAGCAGCAGAACCGCCCCCACCAGCATTCCGACGCTTCGACGGTGCGGCTTGAACCACTTGCCGGCCACCCAGTAGCTGACAAGCGATACCAGGGACGTAATGAGGGCAAACTGCCCGATCTTCGCTTCCTGGTCTGTCGCTACATAGACAAGGATAAAAATAAGGAAGGAAAATACCCCTTCCCTAATCCCCTGAAAGATCAATCCCCCTACGGCATGACGCCACATGCGGCTCTCCTTCAGCTTGCGATAGCCCTCGAGCCAGTCGTAGCCGCCCTGAACCGGGCGCTTGCGGAGAAAGAAGCTGAGGACCACGGTAGCCGCGTATATGATCATCGACACGGTAAATATAAACCGGTATCCCCGCTCCCCGTGCATCATCGTAATGATTAAACCCGCAGCCCAAGGCCCGATAATGCCGGTCACAGAACCAAGCAAGCCGAGCCAGCCGTTGAACCAGTCCCGGTTGCTTGCCTCCGATATCTCAAAATAGACGACGTTAAAGGCGAGCCAGAACAAACCAAGCGACACACCAAGAAGAAGCCCGAGCGGCCATATATATTCTACCGCCTGATTCCCGGCCCACAACACGCATAAATAAAAAAGCCCCGACACCCCTATGCCGAGGCGAAGCGCATTCATTTTATTGTATTCCTTCACCCATTTGCCGGCTGCTATGAACGTAATCCCGAGCGCAATCTGCTGCGCAATCGTAAACCAGCCAAGCATGGCGTAATCCTGACGGCTTTTCCACAAATACACATTAAGGAATGTGCCCGACAATGCGCCGGATAACATAAACAAAGCATGCACCGTTAACAGAAGTACAGACTGAGGGTCCTTGTTTCGACTCATTCCAGATCCTCCCTTGGCTCTACACTTGAAGTCCTGGCTATTGTACCCCCAAGGCGTCAAGTTCATGAACGGGAGCCTGTCCATCTCATGCCAAAATAAATAAGAAAAAGCCAACCCCCTCTGTCAATCGAAGGGGATTGGCTTAATTGGTACGAAGGCTACTTCTGGTTATCGATAAGCCCTCGAATAAGTCGCAAGCGGTCTTCCTCGGCCAAGCTGGTATGCACCTGGAAGCATCCCGGACAAATGTATACATGCAGATCAAACGGCGGCTTCAGCAGCGGCCCTTTGACGAGGGCTGGCGTAGCCGGTGTGAATCCTTCCTCGACCCGCTGGGTTCCGGCCAGCAGCATGTACTCCCGGCAGTGAACGCATTCCGGCGCCTCTTCCTGCTCATCAAGCAGCTTCTCCACCGACTCCTCGAACGCGTATAGGTCCACATCATCACCGTACTTGTCAATCGTGCGCAGCGACGACAATGATTCGGTCTCCGGGGGCCAGAACGAACCGGACGCTGTCTCCTCCTCATCATCGCGATCCGAGATGTCTACTTCCTCATCCAGCTCCGCTTCTTCCTCTTCTGTGCCCAGTGCAATATTCAATGTGCGGTACCCTTTCAGCTCATTGGCGCAATGAGGGCAAGTCTCCTCTGGACCTATCTCCTCATCCCACACAATTTCAGTTTGGCACCATGGGCATACTGTAGGTTCCATAGGCTCTTCATTCCTTTCCATATTCAAACGGCCTTCCATCCTTCAGGCAGCAGGCCCTTGTACTCCCTATCTATTGGTTCATCAAATACACGATGCCTGATACAAAAAAGATCAAGGCAACCGCAAACAGAATTCGCGGCAAATATTTCATCCTCTTCGTCCCCCCGAAGCCATCAATATGAATCGGTTAACATCCGCTTGCGTTCCTGCTGATCATCCCAAAATGCTGGAGCCGATAATGTAGGACAGCGACACGGTAATCAGCATGACCGTCAGCCCCACCGCACGGTTATCCTTCGAAATTTCCTCATCAACCGAGAATACCGGTGTTAAAAACTCCAGCAGCAGATAGGCAACCAGCAGCAGTATAAACCCGAAAAAGGACCACTTGATCATCCCGTAAATCGAGGTATTCGCTGTAATACTGTATCGCATTACGTTGCAAAGTGCAAAAATTTTGCCTCCGGTGACCATTGCAGCCGCTACATTTCCTTTACGTATCTCATCCCAGCAGTTGTATTTTGTCACCCATTCAAAACAGGACAGATATACGATAAGCGCCAAAATCGCCACCGAGAAAAAGCCGACCAGCACACCCAGCGGATGTGTCAGCAATTGATCGATCATTTCCGTCATTGCTCTCTTGTTCCTCCCCAAGCTGCACCTCGCCGCTCAGGCTCAAGGCGCACCGAATTGTGCTTCTATTGTATACGCACGGAAAGAGATGCTGGTTTCTTATTCTTAGTTAACGACAACGCTATTTCAGCTCCGCGATCGTCACACCGGCACCGCCTTCTCCATAATTACCGAGACGGTAGCTCTTGACATGCTTGTGCTTCCGCAAATACTCCTGAATGCCGGAGCGGAGAATGCCGGTTCCTTTGCCGTGAATGATGTAGATTTGGCCCAGATTACCAAGGAACGCCTCGTCGATAAACCGGTCGACCTCAATTAGCGCCTCTTCCAGATTCGCCCCGCGCAGATCAAGCTCATTGCGGATGCTCGCATCCCTTGTCCGCTTGAGCACCGTCGCCTGCTGTCTTGGCGCCTGCTTAGAAGCCGGAACGGACTCCGACAGCAACTCGAGATCGTCCAGAGCCACCTTCATTTTCATGATGCCAAGCTGCACGAGTGCTTCCTTCGAGCCAGCCAGCTCAACGACATGGCCCTTCTGATTCAGGCTGAGCACTCTCACCTCATCGCCGGCCTCAATGCTGCGCTGCTTCTTGCCTGCCGTCTGGTGGCCAGCCTTTCGGCGCTGCTCCGGCACAGCATCTTCCAGCCTTTTGCGGGCGGCAATCAGCTTGTGGTCTTTCACCGCTGCGCCTTCTTCCTGAGCAAGCTTGCGAAGCTCGGCAATGATGTCTTCCGCTTCGCTCCGAGCCTTATCAACGATCTTCTTGGCGTCGGTGCGAGCTTTCTCCACCAGTTTGTCCCGCTGCTCCTCCAGCTTCTGCAGCTCCTGCTGATGGCGAGCCCGCAGCGCCTCCATCTCCTGGCGGACCTGCTCCGCACGCTCGCGCTCGACTTCGGCAGAATGCCGATTCTCCTCCAGCGAAGCGATCATATGCTCCACCCGCTGATCTTCTTCCTTCACCTCGCCGCGGGCGAAGTCGAGAATCGTTCCCGGCAGACCAAGCCGCTCTGCAATCGCAAAGGCGTTGCTTCGGCCAGGAACGCCGACCAGCAGTCGATACGTCGGGCTCAAGGTGTTGATATCAAACTCCATGCTCGCATTGATAACCCCTTTGCGCTCATACGCGTAGGCCTTCAGCTCGGAATAGTGGGTTGTCGCGACCATGCGGCAGCCGGTGCGGTGGATATGTTCCAGGATCGCAATGGCAAGCGCCGATCCTTCTGCCGGGTCTGTGCCAGCGCCGACTTCATCGAGAAGAACCAGGCTTTTCGGAGTCATCGTGTTTAATATCCGGATAATATTGGTCATATGGCTTGAGAAGGTACTCAGGCTCTGCTCGATGCTCTGCTCATCGCCGATATCGGCAAAAATCGCATCGAACACGCACATCTGGCTCCCCTCTTCCGCCGGAATGAAGAGACCCGACATCGCCATCAGATTCAGCAGGCCGATCGTTTTCAGCGTGACCGTCTTGCCCCCGGTGTTCGGGCCGGTCACGATGATGGAGGTGAAGTCATTGCCAAGCTCCACGTCAATCGGAACGACCTGTTCTCTCGGAATCAGCGGGTGCCTTCCTTTTCTCAGCTTCAGATAGCCTCTGTCATTCATGCGCGGAAGCACCGCTTTCATCACATGGGCCATCCGCGCTTTGGCAAAAATAAAGTCAAGCTGTCCAACGATGTCGATATCCATCGCGATCAGGTCGGCCTGCTCGCCGACTTTGGCGCTCAGCTTCTGCAAAATCGCTTCAATTTCGCGCTCTTCCCGAATCCGCGTCTCCCGCAGCTTGTTGTTCATCGCTACAATCGATTCCGGCTCGATGAACAGGGTTGCGCCTGAGCCGGACTGATCATGCACGATCCCGCCAAAATAAGAGCGGTACTCCGCCTTAACCGGGATAACAAAGCGATCGCCGCGAATGGTAATCAGCTGATCCTGGAGCATCTTCGCTACCGATTGCGAACGAATCATGGACTCCAGCTTTTCCCGGATGCGGGCCTCGCCGTTTCGCAGCTCCCGTCTGATCTGGGCCAGCTCCGCGCTTGCGGAATCCAGCACCTCGGCCGTGTCGTCGATGCATGCCTTGATGTCATCCTCCAGCGGCTTCTGCTCCGAGATCAGCTCGCTAAGGTTATACAGCATCTCGATCGGCTCATCCTCGTGCACCCCTGCGATAAAGCGCTTGAGCCGCCTCGACCCATGAATCGTATTGGCTGTGGCCAGCAGTTCATGCGTGCCGAGCGTCCCGCCGATCTTCGCCCGCTTCAGCGCTTCCCTCACATCGGTAATGCCGCTCAAGGACGGTGTTCCTTTAAGCCGGTCGACAGTGTAAGCCTGATCGGTCGCAGCCAGCAGGCGCTTCACCTCTTCCAGCTGTGCGACAGGCTTCAACTGTTCAGCAGCCGTACGCCCCATCGACGTTTGTGTATATTCTGTTAATGTATTTAAAATCTTCCGATATTCCAGCGTTTTCAAAATCTTGTCATCCAAAGAAGTTCACTACTCCTCTCAATCAATGCCTATATTATAACGAAAGCCGGACAAATAAGCTATTTCCGTTCTTCAGCTTATGGATAAATCCTTCCATACATAACAACAGCAAAGATGGAACAAAATAAATTCTGCGTAACACTCCAGTTCCTATTCTAAGGAGGCAAACAATCATGCAATTTCTCGGGCATGTCGTTCGATTTATCGTAGCCGCGCTCGTTCTTATGGTTGTGGGATGGATCGTTCCCCAATTCTCGGTAGGCGGATTTGGCAGCGCCTTGCTGCTCTCCCTTGTCATTGCCCTGATCGGCTGGGCGATTGAGGGGATTTTCGGCAAAAAAGTTACGCCTTTCGGACGCGGGATCGTAGGCTTCCTGGTCAGTGCACTTGTTATCTACATTGCCCAGTTCGTCGTTGGTGGCGTAAGTGTGTCTGTATTAGGCGCCATTCTTGCAGCACTCGTGATCGGGATTATCGATCTGTTCATCCCTGTCTCGACGCCGTTTGAAGCCGGTAAAAGCAGAAACAACGACTGATCTGGTGCTTGATCAGGGGATGAGCTGCTTGTGCAGCGTAAAACAGGGAAGGCTGCCCTTAAGGTCTTTGAGCTTGGGGCGGCCTTTGCTGTTTTTTTGCGGTTACTCACATTGAAGATTACGCCGTCCACTCATAGCAGGACAAGCAGCGTTCACCAATTTTTCAAATCAGACATGTGCATCCTTTTCCAATCTGGGCTATGATAAAGCTTGAAAATTCATATTTATTTTATATATAGGGGAGATTAATATGAAAAAAAGCATTGCACTCGCGGTGACGTGTGCTCTTCTTCTTGTACTGGCAGCCTGTGGCGGAAATCAAAATGAAGCCCAGAATGATTCCGGCATTATGGAGACCGGTGTGGCTCCTGAAGCAGAGCTTGTAATCAAAGGCTCCAACTTCAAGTTTGATCAGGAGGAGTATCATTTGAAGAAGGGGGTGCCTGTCCAAATCTCTTATGAGAACGAGGAGGGCAACCACGGCATTATGATTCCCGGCCTTGGCCTTCAGCTTGACCGCAACAACAACTCCAAAGTTATCGTTCCGGAGGAAACCGGGGAATTTGAAGTTTCCTGCTCCATCATGTGCGGTTCCGGACATAGCCAGATGATCTCCAAGATCATCGTTGAGGAATAAGCAGCACCATCATCTGAAATGATGACATAGGCAGCTATTGCTGCTGTATAACGTTATTCGTAAAAGAGCGATCATCCGTGGCCGTCTGGACCATGAATGACCGCTCTTTTATTGCATGTATGCCACAGACTGGCCGCGCCCATGCCCCGCCTAGACAGCGAAAGCATGGAGAACAGGCCGGCAGCCGGATGTTAATGCTGATCCTGCTCAATCAGTTCAATCCACTCGTTGTATTCCACCTGAAGCTTGGCGTATTCATCCTGCAGCTTCGCATATTCATCCTGCAGTTTGGCATGCTCCTGGGCCAGCTTCTCACTCTTCTCCGCCTGCATCTCTTGTTCGGACTGCATCATCCGATACTGATGCATCACCATCTCATACTGCTCTCCAAGCTGGGCATATTGTTCGGAGGCGCTATTCTTCTCCTCCTCCAGCCGCTCGCAGGTCTGACGGGAAGCGGCAATCTCGCGCTGCCATGTCTGAAGCTCCTCCTCATAAGCACGCTGAGCCTGCTGCAGCTCGTTGCGCTCGGCAGCCAGTTCATCGTACTTCGACTGCCAGCTGGCCATCTCTTGTTCCGAGCGGGTCAGCCGCTCTCTTAGTTCCTGCTCCGCCTGCTCGCTGACTGCCGCCTTCTTGCGCAGCTCCTCCAGCTGGCTGGAGACCGTGTCATACTCTTCCTCCAGCATGGCATACAGCTTGGCTGTTTCCTCTTCCCGAAGCGCCGCCTCCTTGCCGAAACGCTCCAGCTCTTCGTATTTCAGCTGAAGCTGCTTCAGCTCATCCTGCGCACGGATGCGGCTGGCTGCCGCCCTGTCCGCCTCGTCCTTCAAAGCTGAGAGTTCCTGCTGCAAGGATGTCAAGCTCTCTTCCAGCGTCTCGTTAGCTTCCATCAGCTCCACGATTCGCATCTCGAGTTCGCCGGTTTCCTCCTTGCGCTGCTCGGCCAGCTTGCGCCATGACTCCAGCTCGGAGTTTAGCGACTTGGCCTCTTCCTGCAGCTTGCGGTTCGTCTGGTTGGCGTCAACGACAAGCTTCTGCAAGCGGCGGCGCTCCTCCTCGGATTTGGCCTCTTCCGCTTTCCGTTCATTCAACTCCTGCGCCTGTTCCTCGACCTTCGCACGGGCAGAGGTCAGCTCCTTGCGCAGACCATCCGCCTCTTGCTCTACGTTCGCAAGCTGCTCCTTCAGCTTGGCCGAGTCGGTGCGAATCGCATTCATATCCTTCTCCGCCGCAGATAAGCGAGTCTTCAGCTGCTCGCCTTGACTACGCTGCTCAGCTAGCTGCTGCTCCATCTTCCGCGCTGCTTCCGTATGCCGCTGCTCGCTTTGAGCCAATGCTTGCTTTCGGCTGTTCTCCAGCTTGTCCAGCGCTTGCTTGTGCTCATCCGCCAGCTGTTTCAGCTGCTGCGCATGATTGCGCTTTAGATCCTCCAGTGCCTGCTTGTGGCGCCGTTCCATTTCCTCAAGCTCGCCTGTCCGCTTCTCCTCAAGCTGCCGCTTCTCCTCCGACAATGCCTGCACCCGCTCGGACTCCTTCTGAAGCAGCTCCTTCGTCCGCTCAGCCTCTGCGCTCAAATTCTCATTCTCGGCACGATATTGCTCGGCCAGCGCGGTCTTCTCCGCCAGCTTCTGCTCCATTTGCTCACTCTGCTGCCGATGCCGCTCCTGCTGTTCAATCTGCAGTCCCTGAACTTTGGCAAGCTCGGAGCGCAGCTCGTTACGCTCGGCCGTGAGCTGTCTGGCTTCATCCCGGTACTGCTGCATCTGCAGCGCTTCCTCTGCCATATGTACCGCTGCAAGGACAGCGATGCGCGGGGTGTCCAGGCGCGAATGGTTCTTGGAAATGGTGCGCATACGCTCATCTACATAACTGGCAACCTGCTTCGTATACTCCGCGCTGTTGCCAACAAGTTTATAAGAAGTTCCGTATATCTCTACAGTTACACGAGAACGGTCCGGTGTAGTCACAGTTGTGCCCTCCTTCAAATGTGAGTAGATTCTAAGATGTCTATCAGTGGTCATGCCTCTTTCATCATTATATATGAGAAAAGATGTCCAGACGAACCTTCATGTTGTCGGGGCAGTCGAATCCTATCATCAAGCAAGAACAAATAGCCCGCATCGAATCTCTTACCGTAAATGGATTCGATGCGGGCTTTCACAATTCCTGCTATTTTCTTAATTCCGCGCCAAAAGTTTGCTCCAGCGCCAAAACGGCTTTTTCCGTCACTGCTGCGACTTCTTCATCCGTCAGCGTCCGCTCTTGATGGCGGTACGTGAGCGAGATCGCAACGCTCTTTTTCCCTTCGCCAAGCTTGCTTCCTGTGAACACATCGAATACTCTGACGTTTTGCAGCAGTTCGCCCGCATGCTCGCGAATGACACGGATCAGTGCAGCCGCTTCGATCGCTTCATCAACCACGATAGCCAAATCGCGCTCCATGCCCGGGAATCGTGGCAGCTCGCGGTATTGCACACGGCTGTTCGCCAGCTCGTAAAGCGGCTCAAGACGAATTTCCGCAGCATACGTATCCTCCAGATCCAGCTCCTGCTGAATCGTCGGATGAATTTGCCCCAGAATCCCGAGCAGCTGCTTGCGCTCGCCAGTTCCGACATATACCGAGGCCGAGCGTCCAGGATGGAAGCTCTTCGGCTGATTCGCTTCATACGAGACTTGATCGGCATCGATGCCCAGATAGCTGAGAATGCTCTCCAGCGCGCCCTTCAGATCAAAGAAATCGACCTTCTCCGGCTGTGTGTTCCACTGCTTCGTTCCTTTGCGCCCGGACAGCAGCAGTCCGAGAACCGGGCTTTCCTCAGGCTGACGAGTCAGCACGTCCTCATCGGTGTGGAACAAGTTCCCGATTTCAAACAGCGCCAGATCCGGCTGTTTGCGGTTGCTGTTATACACCGCAACATCCAGCAGCTGCGGCAGCAGGCTTGTGCGCAGCACGCCGCGATCCTCACTCATCGGCATCGCCAGCTTAACCGCCTTGGCAGCCGGGTTAAGTCCTGTAAAAGCTTCAGCCTGCTGCGGATGAATGAAGGAGTAGCCAAGTACCTCCTGGAAGCCGCCATGCGTCAGCAGCTTGCGCAGCGAGCGGCGAACCGCCTGTGCCTTCGTCAGTGCGCCTGGTGTTGTCGGCCCTTCAATCGCCGTGGTCGGAATGTTGTCATAGCCGTACAGACGCGCAACCTCTTCAATGAGATCCACATCCAGCTGGATGTCTCCGCGGCGGGTTGGCACTTCAACGTCCAGCAGGCCCGTATCCGCGTCACCGCACGGGAAATGCAGGCGGCTGAAGATCGTTTTGACCTCAAGCAGCGACAATTGCGTGCCCAGATAACGATTCAGCTTCTCCAGCGACAGCTTCAGCACTTTCGCTTCAGCCTTCGCATCGCCGGCTTCTACGATCCCCTGATGCACAGCCCCTCCGGCATATTCAGCCATCAACTCCGCCGCACGGTTCAGTGCCGGAATGACAGCCGCCGGATCCACTTCCTTCTCGAACCGGGAGCTGGCTTCCGAGCGCAGGCCGAGCTGGCGGGAAGTTTTGCGTACCGTCCCGCCATCGAACTTCGCCGACTCCAGGAAAATATTGACCGTAGCGTCTGTGACCTCCGAATCGAGGCCGCCCATCACACCGGCTAGAGCGGCTGGCTTTCCGCCCGAGGCGATGACCAGCATATGCGGCTCAAGTCTGCGCTCCTGCCCATCGAGCGTCACCATCTTTTCGCCGGCTTCCGCAAGACGAACATGGATGGCGCCGTCTGTCAACCGATCCGCGTCAAACGCATGCAGCGGCTGTCCGTACTCCAGCATCACATAGTTTGTGATATCCACGATGTTGTTGATCGGACGAATGCCAGCTGCCATCAGACGGTTCTGCATCCACAGCGGAGATGGGCCAATGGTCACACCGGCAATATAGCGGGCCGCATAATGGCTGCATTGCTCCGGGGCATCAATGCGGACAGCGATGCGATCCGATGCCGGATTTCCGGTTTCTTCCAGATTCTTCTCCGGCTGCGGCAGCGTCAATTCCCGTCCCAGAATAGCGCTCACTTCATACGCCGCGCCAACCATGCTAAGGCAATCCGAACGGTTTGGCGTCAGATCCAGCTCCAGTACCTGATCGTTTAGCCCAAGCACCTCAACAATCGGTCTACCGATTTCCGTATCCTCCGGAAGAACAAGAATCCCTTCCTGAAGCTCCTTTGGAAGCAGCTTGTCATTCATGCCCAGCTCTTTGGCAGAACAGATCATGCCTTGGGACAGCACGCCGCGCAGCTTCGCTTTCTTGATGTCGAGCCCGCCCGGCAGCTTGGCGCCCACCAGCGCCACCGGCACCTTTTGTCCGGCATCCACATTTTTCGCTCCGCATACGATCTGCAGGTCCTCTTCTTGACCGGCATCCACGATGCATACGTTCAGCTTGTCGGCGTCCGGATGCTTCTCCTTGCTCTTGACATATCCGACGACCACCTTGCTGACCCCTTGATTGCGATTCTCAATAATATCAATCTCGATCCCTGCGGAGGTGATGCGGCTGGCCAGCTCCTCGGCCGTCACACCCTCCAGCGATATATAATCCGATAACCACTCGGTTGATACTCTCATCGTTTTCTCACTTCCCTTGTCGTTAAAGTTAGATCCGTGCGAACTGATTCAGGAATGACATGTCATTGTTGAAGAAGTGACGAATGTCATCCACGCCGTATTTAAGCATCGCGATGCGCTCAACCCCCATGCCGAAAGCAAAGCCGCTATACTTCTGCGGATCATATCCGCCCATCTCCAGCACCTTCGGATGAACCATCCCGCAGCCCAAAATTTCAAGCCATCCGGTATGCTTGCACACCCTGCAGCCACTGCCGCCGCATCTCACGCAGGACACATCCACCTCGGCACTTGGCTCCGTGAACGGGAAGAAGCTCGGACGCAGGCGGATGCGCGTATTATCGCCAAACATCTCCTGCACGAACTGCAGCAGCGTTCCCTTCAGGTCACTCATGCGAATATTCTCACCGATGACCAGCCCTTCGATCTGGTGGAACTGGAAGGAGTGAGTCGCATCATCATCATCCCGGCGGAATACACGGCCTGGACAAATGATTTTCACTGGCGCTTCCCCGGCCATTGCCAGCATCGTGCGCGCCTGTACCGGCGAAGTCTGGGTCCGCATCAGCAGATCCTCTGTTAGATAGAAGGAATCCTGCATATCACGGGCCGGATGGTTCTTCGGCAGATTAAGCGCCTCGAAGTTGAAATAGTCAGTCTCCACCTCCGGGCCCTCCGCGACGCGATAGCCCATGCCGATAAAAATATCCTCGATATCTTGGATAACCTTGCTGAGCGGATGAATCGCTCCTTGGGTTAATTTGCGCCCAGGCAGCGTCACATCAATCTTCTCGGCGCGAAGTCTCTCCTCGGTCTCCTTGGCGCGGAACGCCTCCTGCTTCTCGGTAATCACCTGTTCAATCGCTCCGCGTACATCGTTGGCAACTTGTCCAATGACCGGACGCTCGTCTGCGCTAAGTTGGCCCATACCGCGTAAAATTTCGGTAAGCGCCCCTTTTTTGCCAAGATACTTCACCCGCAGATCATTCAGCTGCTGCGGATCACTAACGCCTTGCAGCTCGGACAAAGCCGCCTGCTTCAATGCTTCCAATTTCTCTTTCATAGCTGTTTGCACACCCCTTCATAAACTCGTAAAGCTTCGGCTCGTTAACATCATCAAGGACAGAACCACTTTCCCGGAAAACAGACCGCGCCCTCACACGGAAGCGGAATTTATGTTGTGATATAAGGAAGCCGGGTCCTTCCAACCTTCTAAGCTTGCCTATATCAAAAAAGGCCTTTTCTCCCGCAAGGGACGAAAAGACCGTGGTACCACCCTAATTCACACACGCCCATCACCTTACGAACGGCTGGCTTCAGCCTCCGCTTGATACAGCTTCAGCCTGAACGGCTTACTGCCTGACGCCAAGCGATTCGCAGCAATGCGCATGCTCACTTTGCCGACGTAACGAATCGGACCCGTTACCCCCTACTGACCGGCGCCCGGCCGTGTTCAGGGGACTGCTCCGGAGCGAACTTCAGCAGCCTGATTCCGTGAAGATACTTTCAATCCATGGCATCTTCTCCCTGTACAGAAGCACTGCTTACTCTTCTCCATCATTGCATTTGGATATAAACATCATGTCTCATTATATTCATTATTGCCCTCCATGACAAGCGCATATCCTGACAGAAGGACAAAAAAGAGCGCCCGCCATGCTCGCCTAGGCAACAGCCTCATCCATTCACGCACGAGGCCAAGATCAAATTCATCTTTTTGATTTGTTAGCCTGCATGGCGCCCAGCTCTTCACGCAGCGCGCGAATTTCGCGAATGCGCTGCTGCTCCACCTCAGCCTCAGCCGGTTCAGCCTGTAGCAGCTCCTGAATGCGGTACTCCAGCTCCATGCGCCGATTATCCTTGCCAGTGTCTCCATGGATCACCGTGGTACGGGCCGCCTGCTCCTCTTCCTCCATCACAGTGCCTTCAAACCAGGCCGGCTGGCCGTCATCCTGCAGCGTAAGCAGGCGATTCGCCACCTGGCGAATCAAATACCGGTCATGGGAGACCAGCACCATCGCTCCCGGAAAGGAGGTCAGCACATTCTCAATCACTTCCCGGGTATCCACGTCGAGGTAATTGGTCGGTTCATCCAGTACCAGTAGATGCGCGCCGCTGAAGTACAGCTTCAGAAAAGCCGCACGGCATTTTTCACCCATGCTGAGATCTCCAATCTTCTTGTACACATCATCCCTGCTGAACAGAAAGCTTCCGAGAAGTGTTCGAGCCTGGCTTTGGGTCATCTCGGGCAAGACGAGCAGGCTGTCCAGCAGCGTAGCCTCCTGGTCCAAGTTGTCGAGCTCCTGGGAGAAATACCCGATGTTCAGCGCCGGATGGAGCACCACCTTCCCCTCCTGCGGATCCAGCTGCCCGAGCAGCAGCTTCAGCAGCGTCGTTTTGCCGCTTCCGTTCGCTCCCCGCACAGCAATCCGATCCCCGCGGTTCACCTGAAAGCTAAGCCGGTCAAACAGCCTGCGGTCACCGTAGGAAAACGACATATCCTCCACCCGGACGAGCGTTTTGGCCCCAAGCTCCTCCGCAGTCAGCTTCATATTCAGCTTCCGGACCTCCTTCGGTTTTCTGACCGCCTCCGACTCCAGCCGCTCAAGCGCCTTTTCCTTGGCATGATAGCGGGATATATTTTTATTGGCCTTGGCCTTGTAAAAGCTTGCGGTAATCTTGACCTCTTGATCTCCGGCAGCATTATGCGCCTTGTGGAACCATTCCCTGTACCGCCGGATCGATTCCTCCAGCGCTTTGCGTTCCTGCTCCTGCTTGCGATGCAGCGCCTCCTGCTCCCGGAGCTCACGCTCCTTCTCTCTCCTGTAGGCGGTATAGCCTCCCTTGTAGCGCTTTAGTCCGGCAGAGGTAAGCTCGCAGACAGCGGTCGCCGTGCGGTCGATAAATTCACGGTCATGGGAGACGTACAGCACCGTCCCTTTATACTCCTGCAGCCACTGCTCCAGCCACAGCAGGCTTTCCTGGTCCAGATGGTTGGTCGGCTCATCGAGCAGTAAGAACCGCGGCTCCTGGATCAGCAGTGACGCCAGCATCGCCCTTGTCTTCTGACCGCCGCTCAGACTGTGAAAAGGAGCGTCCCACAGCTGGCTTCCAATACCCATCAAGCTAAGGAAGCGTTCCACATCCGTCTCCCACTGAAAACCGCCAAGCGACTCGTAGTTTTCCATTAGAAGGCCATATCGCTCCAGAATATCTGTCCCCTCGGCATCGACGGAAGACTCATCCGTCTGCATCTTCCGCTCCGTTTCTTCCAGCTCCATTTTGAGCCGGGACAGCGCCTCGTTGCTTTTGCGCCGGACGGCTTCCAGCACACTCGCATCCCCCCAGGACGGCTCCTGTTCCATCCAGCCCCAGGCCGAGCGGGGCAAGCGGATGTCGATGCGCCCACCAGCAGCCTCACGCTCTCCGGTCAACAGGGACAGCAGGGTCGACTTGCCGCAGCCGTTTCGCCCGAACAGCGCAAGCCGCTCCCCTTCAGCGATCTCCAAATTCACATGTTCAAAAATCATTTTGCCAACCAGCTCAACTCGCAGATCCGTTGCTTTCAATATGATGGTCATGCCTCATCATCCTTTCCATTTGGCGGGAATAAACGCTAAAAAACCGCAGACAGTTGTCTGCGGCGGATAAGAGGAATGATGTAAGGTGACCGGCCTGGCGTGTGATCTCTGCCATAAGTCCAAAGCAAATAGGCATCATGTCTACTCCCGCTGGAGTTCCATGAGAAAGAATACACTGCTATCCAGGGATTATGAATGAATGCAATTCCAGCTCCTGCAAGCTGTGAGTCTCATCCTTCGGGCACACCTAATCTTCCCCTCTACCACCGTAGAGTAAGCGTCTGCTAACAAACCTGTGCAGCTGTCGCTTAATAAAAAGATAGGTGTACTTACTTCATCGGACGATAGTACCTCACATTCTTGGAATTTGCGTTCATTATACCAGAAGACGAGTACCGATGCCAAGTGCCGTTGCACGCTTCCAATAGTAACCGGCGATTCCAATATCAAAAACTGCAAGCCCCATCGGGTTGAAGAACACCGGCTCCCGCCGATCGGTCTGCAGCAGCTTCCGTTGCAATACAACATCAGCCAGGGTAATCACGTCGCGCTTTTGTAGGCCAAAGCGCGTATGCAGCAGCTCGATATCCGTGTTTTCCCGGCATACTTCTTCCCAGTCATCCACGACCACCGTAGCGATATGGGCCACGCTGTCCGGAGCATAATCACGCAGGGACACGCCGAGCAGCAGCATCCCTGGACGCGGCCGTTCATTGATATACCGTTCGTTAGAGACAGTACATGTAGCAAAAACATCCGAATTTCTATAAACTTCGCGCCAGTCTTGAGCCACCACCGTGAGCGGACGCAATTCAGCAGGAACCGCTGATACGTCAACGCCCTTCAGATCATAGAGGAAGACCCGCTTCAGCTTCATCCCGAGCAAAGCGGCGCACATGCGAAGATGCAGCTGGCCAATCGGCCCCCAGCCGATGATCCCCAACGCCACGTCAGGCCAGCCCTGCATCTCCATGTAAGCCTGCAGCATCATCCCGCTAACTGCCGCCGTCCGAAGTCCGCTAAGCAGCCCGCTGTGAACAATAGCCACCGGCTGCCCCGTATCCGTATCGTTCAATATGACCGTGTTATGAGCTCGCGGCAGCCCATGCGTTGGATTGTCCGGGAAACTGGCAATCCACTTGATCCCGGCCAGTTTGACGTCCCCTCCAACATAAGCGGGCATAGCAATGATCCGGTTCCGCGGGTTCTGAAATCTTAAGTAAGGCTTTAGCGGCCGAACGGTATCCCCTTCCTCTTCGGTGCGCAGAACCTCTTTTATTACTCCGGTCAAAACAGGCCAGTCGGATCCCCGCTTCCCGAATATGATGATCATTTAAATACAGCATGCCGTTCATCCCTCCACCACACACGGATCAAAGCCCAGCACACGCCTCACCCACGCATCGTCATATACCGTATCCAGATAGCGCTCGCCCCGGTCCGGAAGAATCGCGGCACAAACCGCCCCCGGCGAAATGGCTGAGCGCATGCGGAGGATGGCGGATATGACGCCGCCGGAAGATGCGCCGGCCATAATGGCTTCGTGTTGCAGCAGCAGCCGGCAGCCCTCCACACATTCGCGGTCGGTTACATGCTGCACCAGGTCAGCCATATCCGGCCGGTACAATCCCGGAACGAGCGCGGCCCCGAGCCCCGGGAAAGCGCGTGAGCTTTTCTCTCCGCCAAATATAACGCTTCCAACAGCATCGACCGCCACAATCGTGGTATTCCAGCCTTTCGAACGAATAAAATCCGCGCAGCCACGGAGGGTTCCACAGGAGCTTACACCGCAAAAAAGATAATCGACCGGCCCCAAAGCCTCCCCGATTTCCCGCATGGTCGTCTCTGCATGAGCCAGGCTGTTATCCGGATTGGCGTACTGATTCGTCCAATAGGCATGCGGAATTTCGGCTACCAGCTGCTGCACCCGCTTGATCCGTGCGGGCAAGAATTCACGCGTTTCCGGATCCGGCTCAGACACGAGCTCAATTTCCCCGCCGTAGCTTTGGATGATGCGTTTATGCTGCTCCGTCGTCCGGGGGTCCACTACACAGATAAAGCGCAAGCCCAGCAGCCGGCATAGCTGAGCAAGGCTGATTGCCAGATTGCCTGAGCTGGATTCAATCACAACGCTTTGCGCGGTAATGTCGCCCCGCCTCAGCGCTTCCCTGAGCAGATATAAGGCCGGACGGTCTTTGGCGCTGCCGCCGGGATTCATCCCCTCCAGCTTCCCGTACACATGAAACGGCTCATTTTGAAACAGCCTTGACAGGGCTGCCAGCGGGGTTCTGCCGATAACATCTGCAATGCCGCCTTCCAGTTTCATCTGCGCTCCCTCATTTGTCATAATATATTCTTTTAAGCTTGACGGCCTCATGCGCACCGCCCCCCTCCGGACTGCCGGCGACGACCTGAATTCGGCCGACCAGCCCTGCGCGGACCATGGCACTGATCTCCGGTATTCGTTCCTCCAGTTCGTCTCGCACAGCGTCCAGTTGGGATTGAGGAATAGCAGGAGCCGCTGCCCCATTGCTACCGCCAGAATCCACGTACACGGTAAGCCCGTGTACATCCATATGAACCCGGATAACAACCTGACCAAGATGGCGATAGACGATGTCCTCGATATCATAAATGCTGATTTTCTCACCATGCTTGAGATCCGGCCCGATCCTCTTGACCACGCTGTGGAAGCTCATTCGCTTCATCCCATCGACCATGATCGGCCGTAGATCACGGACAACATCATATGTTACATAGCGGATAGCAGGAAAGGCCTCCCTGACGGTAGATGTCAGCACCAGTACCTGCTCGCCTGGAGGAAGCGGGTCGATGCCCTGGCCGAGCTGCTCCGTCCCGATCCCTTCCGCCATAAGCCCTTCCGTCAGAAGGTATCGCCCAAGCTGATGGGAATAGTAGGCCATCGTGCCAATCTCAATCGAGCCATACGTATCGGTGATGCACGCTGTCGGCAGACCGAGGCGTTCGGCAACCCCCGCAATCCACCCGGGCGAAGCGATCTCGCCGACCAGTATGACTTGCCGTATCCCGTAATGCGCAGGGTTCGGCGATGCCAGCACAATTCGTTCCAGTATGGACGGCATCGTATACAGCACCTCCGGGCGGAAGCTCTGAAGCTTCTCCAGATGCCGGGCAATCGGAAGCTTGTAGGAGATCGACTCGGCCTTCATGCCAAGCTGCCTGAATACTTCCACCGCCGTCGCCTCGGCATGCCCCGTCCCCATATCGGCTAGTGCAGTCCGGTAGCTACCGGAACCGAGAATCGTCCGGTACACGTCCCGCTTGATCCGCAGATATGCGTCTTCATCCGACGGTGTGTAATATATCGACTTGCGTCTGCCCGAGCTTGTGCCCGACGTTCGATATTCTGAAATCCCGGGGCGGGTGGCCAGCATATTGTCTGCCGTGTAATAGTGGCGCTCCAGCACCGGGGACGTAACGAAGGGAAGCTGTGCTAAAGCTCCGATTTCGCTGCGAACGTCCAGACCTGCCCACGGAACGTACCAGGGGCAGCAGGCAGCTACTTTAACGATCACTGTCTCCAGTTCTTCCGGCGTGATCACAAGGGAAGCTCCTTCCTGACCAAACTGTTTACCCATTCCCAACATCATATGCAAATAGGTGAATTCCCGTATGGGACACTCACCCCGTTAACCTGTCTTTCATCACTGATTGGCATAACGATTCCCGGACGAGACGGAATAAGTTATCGAATGGGCGGGGAACCACACCTCCCGATTGACTGGGCATACAATAGCGGTAAGAGTGGCCAGTTTATATGGAAAGAAGGGACATCATTTGGCCCGCAGACTGATCAAAGGCAAAATGCATGCTCACGCGCTGATGCAATCACACCCGGGGTTGGCCAAGCGCTTGCCGACCCTCCGGTGGATGAACCGCAGCACACTTGTCAGCATGCTCAATCAATACGGCATGGTGTATATTAAACCCAATCTTGGCTCCCAGGGGAACGGGGTGATCCGGGTCGAGAAGCATCCGCAGCACTACAAATTTCATGCCGGGACCGCAGTGAGCGAATTCAGAAGTTATGATGCCATGTATGCCGCCCTCGCCCCACACACCAGGCGTAAGCCATATGTGGTGCAGAAAGGCATCCATGTGCTGAGGCACAAGGGAAGACCCTTCGATTTTCGGGTGATGATTCAGCGAAATCCGAAGCGGGATTGGGAATGCACAGGCATCTTTGGCCGCCTAGCCCACCCGGGGAAGGCGGTCACGAACGGAAGCCAGGGCGGCACCATCTATGAACCATCCGCTCTGCTCGCCCCACGCGCCGGCACAAGCCGAACGCCGTACCTGCTCCGCATCATGAACCGCCTGGCCTATAAAACCGCGGCAACACTCAGCTCAAAGTATCCGCAGCTGAACGAATTGGGGCTGGATATCTGTTTAGACCGGAAGCTTAATCCCTGGATTCTCGAGGTCAATACGATTCCGGATCCGAAGCCGTTCACACTGCTGCCGAACCCGCGCATGCTTTCGAGAATAATCGCTTACGGCCGCGCCTACGGCAGGCGCTACAATCTCAAAGTGACCAAAGCGAGAAAGGCCTGATTTGTTCAACGTTCCGTTGTACGTCGGCGATGCTCCTTCTCACGCGCGGTCGTTGTAAGCGCCGTTCAAGGATTGGAGCACAACGCTAACTGCCCGCCGACAGATATCGGCGGGCAGTTCCATATGGCCAGAAAGCGATGCTTGAAGTTAGGACTGCATCTGCCCCACGACTTGCCCCCTTAGTGGAAGCTGCCGCAAACCATACCAGCAGAAAACAAAAAGAGAATCCCTTGCTACAGCAAGGGATTCTCTTCTTCTATCCGTTAAGCGGGTGATGGGAATCGAACCCACGCTACCAGCTTGGAAGGCTGGAGTTCTACCATTGAACTACACCCGCATATTCCCACAAAAGTGATGTAAACTCCGCAGTGAACCTCTCATTACCTTTGCGGGGCTCATATCAAAAGCATAAACGAATCGGGACGACACGATTTGAACATGCGACCCCCTGGTCCCAAACCAGGTGCTCTACCAAGCTGAGCTACGTCCCGTCATGATGAAGCGCCGTTCTTAACGACAAAATTAAATATACCACGCTGAGAAATAAATTTCAACCATTTTTTATTGGGATTCAGAATAAAAAGATCGAAGATCAGGACTCGGTTGCGAGCCGATCTTCGATCCTCGATCTTGACCACAAGCTGGTCCTCAGGACTTTTTCTTCGGTTCAAACGTCACTTCCGGTGTCGTCAGCTTGTCATAGAAGTCCACAAATTTATCCTTGTCCTCCGACGCCCGCAATGCCATGGCCGAGCGAGGGTGTTCATCCAGCGTTCCCGTCACCATATACGGGATGATGTATCCCCACTCCACCTGTTCGCGAAGCGGAATCATGAAGCGTTCAATAATATCAAGGATTGGACGCAGCTCATACTTCGTCCCTTTCAGATGCGTGACCAGCAGCTCCGTCGGGCAGTTGCCCGCCGCGCGTCCCATGCCGTATACGGAGGCGTCCAGCAGCTCAACGCCAAGCTCTGCAGCCACCAGTGTATTCGAGAACGCCAGCTGCATATTGTTATGGGTATGTACGCCAAGCCGCTTGTTCGGCAGATGCGTCTTGAACTTGTTGACCAGATATTCGATGTCCTTGTGGTCCAGACTGCCATAGGAATCGACGATGTATACAACGTCCACTACACTTTCCTTGATTAGTTCGAACGCCTCAAGCAGCTCATTCTCCATCACATTGGAGAGAGCCATAATGTTCAGGGTCGTTTCATATCCCCGTTCGTGGAAGGTCTGAACGAGATCAAGCGCCTTGTCCACATCTTTGATGTAACAGGCGACGCGGATCAGATCAAGCAGACTCTCTTCACGCGGCAAAATATCATCCTCATCCACACGGCCAATGTCGACCAGAGCGGACAGCTTCGTTTTCCCCTTGTGCGGGATAACCTCTCTCAAAAAGTCATCATCAAGAAAACGCCACGGTCCCGCCGAATCCGCCCCTTTCAGAAGCTTCGGCGAGTTCTTGTAACCAATCTCCATATAATCCACGCCGGCCTCATTCAGGCTGGCATATAAATTTTGAACGAATTCCACACTGAAATCCCAGTTGTTCACCAATCCGCCATCTCGAATCGTACAATCTACGATCTTCGTGTGACTGCTCTTGATCACGTCGTTACACTTCCTCTCGGCAAGTTTTCTATTCATAATACTTGAAGCCCCGGCAAAAATCAAAGCAAAAATGGCGAAACGCCGGGTGCTCGGACATCGTATCTAAATATAAGCGGCACACCTGCTGCGAAAAGTGCTCAGGTACCAACATCCACAGGGGCATTATAGAGCAGCAGCATAGGGCAGCAAAGAAAAAGCCATTCCTCTCGGAACAGCTTGGATTTTCTTCATTATATTAAATTTCCGGCATGTGCAGCTTGGGGAATGTAATGACAAATTCGGTTCCTGCTCCAACCTGACTGTCCACAGAGATGGAGCCGCCATGGTTTTTGATGATGCGGTAGCTGACAGATAAGCCCAGGCCTGTACCGCTTTCCTTCGTCGTAAAGAATGGGTTGAACAGATGATTGAGCGTATTTTGATCCATGCCTCCGCCGTTGTCCGAGATGCAAATGTTGACATGCTTATCTCTGAGCTGCGTAGAGATTTCAATTCGGCCTGACACATCATCATGCTCTCTTTCATCAATGGCATCCAGCGCATTTTTAATAATATTCAGAATGACCTGTTTAATCTGCTTCACATCGACCGATATAAAGGTGGGCGGTTCTTCGTCAGTATGTAATATAATCTGACACCCCTTCATCAGCGCCTCGCTCTCGGTGAGCAGCACTACTTCCTTGAGCAGAGAGGACACCGAGATGACGGTCGTTTCCGGTGCGGAAGGCTTGGATGAATTCAAAAACTCATATATTATATCATTTGCGCGATCAATTTCCGTCAATATGATTCGGGCATACTCGTCCTTGCCAAGCGTAACCAAATGGGGGCGCAGAAGCTGAATAAATCCTCTGATGGATGTCAGAGGATTTCGGATTTCATGAGCTATGGATGCTGATATTTTGCCAAGCATAGCCAGCTTATCGTTCTGGTAAGCCGTTTGCTCAATCTGCTTAAAATCAGACACATCCTTAACACTGATCAGAAAATCCCCTTCCATCTGGTCACCATAAGTCATCGTTATCAGCCAGGAGCGGCCATACTCATCAACCAGCTCATGAAACCTTCTTCGATGGAAGATCGTCTCACGAAACAATCTCAGTATCTTTTTCTTTTTAAACCTGGACAACTGCGGATGCCGCAGCAGCTGTGTGAGCGTGCAGCCGGTTAGCGACTTTCTGGGCACGCCCAGCAGCTTTGCCATCTGCACATTAACAAACGTCAGTACTCCATCCGCATCAAAGAGGATGATCCCGCTATCCAGATTCTCCAATATATTCTCATACTTGTTCCTAATCAATTGACTCGATTGAAAGGAACGAATCGCTTGCAGCTCCGATTCACGAATTTGACTCAACAAGATGGCCCCCCCTTTTCTCAAAAAAGTAGAACTCACCACGACAACATGCATGCGACCCACAAAAATCAGCTTGTCCTTGAATCAAAAACAGCTAAGACGCTGCTAACATTGGTTTTTCTCCATGATAGGCAACTCAATGCGCAAACGTCAATCAGAAATCCTGTCGAATAATGGACCCTCTATCATGCCCTCCCAAGCATTTATGTATGATGAAATAGCGACAACCCCATCATTTGGCCCTGTTAGCAAACTAACATACATTATTTACCCAAAAATCCCAAAATGAAACATTAAAAAAGCCTCGGTCATAAACGAGGCTTCGGAAGTTTCAATCTATGGCTGCTGCTGGAGACGAAGTCTGCGTTGACTCATCACTGCCAAGCGCCTCTTTAATTCGCCTTGCCATTTTTCATCCTTCATCCATTTGGCAACTGCAAGCAGATCCAGCGACATATCAATTTGATTCTGTACGACCGTGAGCGGATCTTCCGACTCGCGGTTGACAACATTCTCGAAGATGGAATCCTCATCCTCCATCACATAATCCTGGAAATCGACATGGGAAGCGCCGTCCCCATGGGCGTATTCCGCCAAAATCTCATATTCGTTCTCTACCCGATAATGAACCTCGACCCGGTGACAAACCGGACAGAAAAGCAGGGGAACATTATGTACTTGAGTCCGATAATGCTTAAGCGTACCTTTTGTACCCATCATACTAGCCCCGCAGCAAAAACTCATACCGTTCACCCTCCTCGAATCATACTCGGCCATTTCAAGTTATTGTATTCGCTTTCAGCGTCTATAATTCCTGCATGCTCAACCATCGCCTTAAAAATTAGGCCGATATGACTATTTTTCACATTGTATACAGTATAATTCAACAAGACGGCTGCATTTAAACATAAAATTCTCTGCCTTCCGCGATCAATCCTTCTTCTCCGGTGCAAAAAAAACTCATGGTCTGAAAGAACAGATCATGAGGGGTGACTGACTTCGGGAAATCACAGCGCCCAGGTCGGATGCTCCGGCTTGACTTGCACCGGATGACTGACCAAGCGATGGGCGATGATCGACATCCTCATCAACATCTGTATGAGAACATTACTAGTGTCTACGCATACCTGTTGTTCTAAACGTCTCACTAAAAATGTTATCATCCCACTATTCCCAAGTCAATATTATAAAAACTATCATCTTAAAATGATTATAATTAAATTCGTGTTATTGGCGAATCGCAGCAGCGATCAGATCGCCCATCTCGGTTGTGCTCAGCGCCTTGCTCTTGTCTGTCGCGATATCCGCCGTGCGATGCCCGGCATCCAGCACTTCCGAAACCGCCCGCTCAATCGCATCGGCTGCTTCGGCATAACCAAAGGTCAGGCGATACATCAGCGCTACCGACAGAATCGTGGCAATCGGATTCGCCAGGCCTTGGCCGGCGATGTCCGGTGCGGACCCGTGCACAGGCTCGTACAAACCGAAGGCGCCTTCGCCCATCGAAGCAGAGGCCAGCATACCGATCGAGCCGGTCAGCATCGCCGCTTCGTCACTCAAAATATCGCCGAACATGTTCTCTGTCACGATAACATCGAAGCTTGCCGGGCGGCGAAGCAGCTGCATCGCACAGTTGTCAACGAGTACATGCTCCAGCTCGACATCCGGATACTCCGGAGCGATCCGGTTGACCGTCTCACGCCACAGGCGGGACGTTTCCAACACGTTTGCTTTGTCAACAGAAGCCAGCTTCTTCCGGCGCTTCTGGGCAATTTCAAATGCCTGGCGAACAATGCGCTCTACTTCGGCCGTATTGTACACACAGGTGTCTACCGCCTCTTCGCCGCCTGCGCCTTCACGTCTGAACTTCTCGCCGAAATAAATGCCCCCGGTAAGCTCGCGCACGACCATCAGATCGGTTCCTTCAAGCACTTCCGGCTTCAGCGTCGATGCATCCTTCAAGCAGTCAAAAATAACGGCCGGGCGAAGGTTCGAGAACAGGCCCAGCTCCTTGCGAATGCCAAGCAGCCCGGTTTCCGGACGCAGTTCCTTCGGATTGTTGTCCCATTTCGGCCCGCCTACAGCGCCAAGCAGAACAGCGTCGGCGCTTCTGCATACGCGCAGCGTCTCCTCAGGCAGCGGTGTCCCCTTCTCGTCAATGGCGATGCCGCCAAACAGGGCATGCTCGGTTGTAAAGGAATAGCCGAATACTTCTTCCGTACGCTTTATAATTTTTTCCGCTTCCGCCACCACTTCAGGACCAATGCCGTCCCCGGCGATCACGGCGATTTTCTTCGTTTCTGACATCCGTTGTCACTCCTTCATTATGAGCACCATGCTCAATATCTTCTAGTTACTGTTGTAACATACTTCCGCCTATATTGACCAAGATACAGAAACTATGAACTTAATTTGTTTTGCCTATAAGTAGGGGGGCGAGCCGAAGGGTGGGTGCTTCGAGGACGTACTTCCTTGATAGGGGCTCCGTTGATGCATTTCCTTGTGGGGATGCTCCGATGACGTACTTCCTTGATAGAGGCTCCGAT
>NZ_NQLZ01000033.1:0-8128 GCF_002276395.1 Paenibacillus sp. 7541
TTGGAATATTTTGTTGGAAAGCTCCCGGTGGACATGTGCCGGGGGCTTTTCCTATATTGGGAAGCAAGGGGATGGAGCCGGAATGAAGACAAGGCAAATTATCGCCATGGGCGGAGGCGGATTTTCAATGGAGCCGGACAATCTGCAACTTGACCGGTATGTGCTGGCCCAAGTTCCGAAGGAAACACCGAAGATTTGTTTCATACCGACGGCAAGCGGGGATGCGGACAACTATGTGGAACGGTTTTATGCCGCTTTTCGAACCTTGCCGTGCACGCCGTGTCACCTGTCGTTGTTCCAGCCGAATTTTGCCGATTTGAGATCCTATGTGCTGGAGCAGGATATTCTGTACGTCGGGGGCGGGAATACCCGGAATATGCTCGTGTTATGGAAAGAGTGGGGGCTGGACCGGATCCTCGAGGAAGCCTATGAGCAGGGGATCGTGTTATGCGGGCTCAGCGCCGGTTCGATCTGCTGGTTTGAGGAAGGCGTTACGGACCCGCTCAATGCCCCGCTTTATAAACTGCAAGGACTCGGTTTACTCAAGGGCAGCCACTGCCCCCATTATGACGGTGAGAACAAGCGCAGGCCGGCTTATCATGACATGATCCTTCGAGGAGACATTCAAGCGGGCTATGCCGCAGATGATGGAGCCGCACTGCACTTCAAGGAGGGACGGCTGCACGGCGTCGTCGGTTCCAGAATGAACGCAAAGGCTTATGTGGTGGAAAGGGACGGGGAGGCCGTCATCGAGCGGACACTGCAAACAACGTGGCTTGGCTGACATGTCCGAAAGATTACAGAAAAAAATCTCGAAAAAATGAGGAAAAGGGCTTGCCATCATTTTTGAATTTATGCTATACTCATTCTTGTCGTCACGGACGGCACTGATAAATATGGCCCGTTGGTCAAGGGGTTAAGACACCTCCCTTTCACGGAGGTAACAGGGGTTCGAATCCCCTACGGGTCATACTTTTATTACAAGCTTCGGGGATGAGAACCCCATAGGTTCGTCGGAGCATAAGCAGCAATTTGTATTCTCGAACCATCTACATGGCAGCTCCATGATGATCATCGAGAGCCATTAGCTCAGTTGGTAGAGCACCTGACTTTTAATCAGGGTGTCGAAGGTTCGAGTCCTTCATGGCTCACCAGTTTTTTTAGAAGTACTCAACAATATGCGGTAGTGGTGGAATGGCAGACACGCTATCTTGAGGGGGTAGTGGGTGTATACCCGTGGAGGTTCGAGTCCTCTCTACCGCATTCATACGGAAACGGAATAAGTCCTGCATTGATGCAGGGCTTTTTTTCATGCTTGGGATTGGCCATGTCTGTTTCATCTTCGACGAAGCGGTTAATATGATACCGTGGACGTCCAAATACCTACAAGGAGTGATTCAGAATGGCTGGAAACAACAATGGAAAGATGAGCCGGGAAGAAGCAGGCCGTTTAGGTGGAGAAGCAACAGCAAACAATCACGACAAAGCGTTTTATCAGGAAATTGGACGCAAAGGTGGCGAAGCTACCTCCGATTCGCATGATAAGGAGTTCTATCAGGAGATCGGTAAGAAAGGCGGCGAAGCGACCTCTCGCTCTCATGACCGCGAGTTCTATCAGGAGATTGGGCAGAAGGGCGGCGAAGCCCGCGACAACTCCGATAACGGCAAGATGAGCCGCGAGGAAGCGGGCCGCAAAGGCGGTCAGGCAAGCTCTCGTCAGCGCCGTAATTAACGAACAGCATAAACAGGCTGGAAGAGGAGTCAAGGCCGCGAGCAGATGCTCGCATACCAAGGACCCGCCTTCCATCCTAACCGAAGCGCAGTCACGGTTCCGATATGGAGCTGTGGCTGTTTTTTTGTGATGGACGGATGGGGGAAGCGGTCCGCTGCACTGGACTTTTTCACAACGGTATGATAATTATATGATAATGATAACCATTCTCATTTAAAGAAACGAGGTTTCACATAATGTCTAACCGATCTTTGCATCATCCTGTGCTGCAGGAACTGGGGAGCGATAGCGGGCTAATGGCCCGGCTGCGGCATATGGAGATATATAACGGGCGCTGTCTTCAACTGGATCAGCAGCTTACGGTTCATCCGGCTCTGGTGCTTCTTCTTGGAGGAGAAGCAAGCCTGCTGCAGGCCGAGCAGACGACTCGCATGGTGAAAGGATGTGTATACGGTTGTCCGGCGGGCTCTACTTTCGGCGTACAGGGTGACGGCCAGCTGGCGGAGCACGAGCGGGAACAGACCGTGGTGGCCATTCTGCATTTTGGATTGTTCGTCAGCCTTCCGGGCAGTGACGAGTGGAAGGAGCTGGACGCCGCAGCGGTTCTGCCGGAGAATGGCGTGTTTACATACGGATCACCCGAGCGTTTGCAGCAAATTTGCCGATCGGTATACCGGCATGTCCAGGACAAGGACCCGCTCCGGAAATGGCGGGGACAGCTCGATTTCCAGAGATTGCTGTATACCTTGATAGCCGAGAGCAGCCCGGATACGAGGCATGACAAGCGGCAGGCGCTGGAGCGTGTGAAGGAATATATGAATGAACATTACGATCAGGATTTGTCGATGGATCAGCTGGCCGAGCTGGCGGATCTCAGTCCGAAATATTTTGTCGAGGTGTTCAAGAAGACCTATGGATACAGTGCGATGGATTACCTGGGGCAGGTGCGGATGAAGAAAGCCAAGCAATTGATGCTCGGTTCAGATTCTCTGCTGAAAGAGGTGGCGCATTCGGTCGGATATAAGGACGAATTTTATTTCAGCCGCAAATTCAAGAAGGCTTTTGGTTTATCTCCGTCCGAATATATGAGGACGCATAAGAACAAGGTTGCCATGTACGGCTCGACCACGCTGCTAGGGTATGCGATGCCGCTGCAATGGACTCCCTATGCCGCCCCGCTTCATCCGAAATGGTCGCAGCACTACTATAATGTCCTTGGCCCAGACATCCCTGTGCATCTGGATGCTTATCGGCAGAACCATAACAGAACAGCGAATCTGGAGAAGCTGGCCGCCGCGCGCCCGGAGCTTATTATATGCGCATCCGGCGTTGAGGCGTGGGAGAAGGAGGAGCTGCGCCGGATCGCGCCGCTGTATGAAATGCCGGGACAGGAGACATGCTGGCGCCGCTGTCTGCTTGACTTGGCGGAGGTGCTGAACCGAAAGGCCGAGGCGGTGAGCTGGCTGGCAGCTTACGAACGTACAATATCCGGCTGGCTGGATCAGCTCCCGTCACACGCTAGGCGCAAGCGGCGAATTCTCACGGCGCGGCTTCACCGTCATGAGCTGGCAGCATACAGTCATCCGGGAATCCGGGAAGTGCTGTATGAATATTTAGAGTTCGAGCCGGTTGTCGTGCCTGAGGAGGCTAATAACAGCCTGAGCATCCGCCAGATTGAAGAGAGCTGTCCGGGCCATCTGCTCCTGCTGGTCCGGCAGGATTCCGAGACGCTGGCCTATTGGCGTCAGCTTGAGTCGTCACCGGAATGGATGGCGCTGGACACAGTCCGAAGCGGCACGTTCCGCCAGCTCTCGTCTTATCCGTGGCGTGAGTATTCCCCGATCGCGATGGAGCAGATGGCGGAGGAAGCACTGCGCATGTTTTCCGGAAAATATCCATGACAGAACCGGAGATTGTCCATGGTGCAGGAGCGGACTTTCGCTTACTATGATCAATAATGATAATCATTATCAATTGAGAAAATGATAATCATATTATGATCAGCTACACGGAAGGGGACGCTTGAGAGAAATGAAGACCATGAAGTTATTGTCAGGGCTGATGGCCCTTATGTTGATGCTTACCGCATGCGGAGGCGGCACGGCCGATCCGGGCGCGGTGCCTGCGGCACAGCAGGCCGCCGATAACGCGAACACAGCGGCGGAGCCGTCGCCGCAGGAGACGGAGTCAGCGCCAGCTGAAGCCGACACGAAGGTGGTCAAATACCTCGACCAGGAATACATTCTGCCAGCGCAAACGGAGCGCATTGTCATTACCGGCGCGGTGGAAGCGATGGAGGATGCCATCGTGCTCGATGTCAATCCAGTCGGGGCGATCTCTTTTGCAGGTGAATTCCCGCCATTGTTTGAGTCGATTACGAAGAATGCCCAGTCGGTGGGCGAGAAGACGGAGCCGAATTTTGAGACGATTCTGTCGCTGAAGCCGGACGTCATTTTAGGGTCATCCAAGTTCAAGCCCGAGGTGGCTGAGCAGCTGAACAAAATCGCGCCGACCATCCCGTATTCTCACATCTCCACGAACTGGGAGAGCAATTTGAGACTGCTTGGCGAGCTAAGCGGGAAGCAGGAGCTGGCCGAACAGGAAATTGAGAAATACAAAGCGGATCTGGAAGCGGCAAAGTCGCTGATCGGCGACAGCCTCACGGAGAAGAAGGTGCTGGCGCTGCGGGTTCGCGCGGGCGAGATGTACATCTATCCGGCAGAGGTCTTCTTCAACCCGGTTCTGTATGAGGATCTCGGCATCGCCGTACCAGATGAGGTAGCTGCGGCGGAGGCGCAGGAATTGATCTCCAAGGAAAGAATGGCGGAGATGAATCCGGATTATCTGTTTGTGCAATTCTCGCCGGACGAGAACAGGGAGACGCCGAATGCCTGGGAAGAGCTGCAGAATGATCCGATTCTGAAAAATCTGAACGCGTTCAAGAACGGAACCGTCTTTGTGAACGTCGTAGATCCGCTGGCCCAGGGCGGGACGGCCTACAGCAAAATCGCGTTTTTGAAAGCCGCTGTTGAAAGCCTGACACAGTAAAGGTCGAGCATAGGTTTCATTACGATATATACGAGTACAGGGATTCCTACAAAGTCCTGATTCCAGTAAATAAGGCGTGTTGTTCATGGGGCTTAGAAAGAGGCTGCCGGCCGTCATTCTGTTGGCGGCCCCGGCGCTTGTCATATTGCTGATTGCGGCTTCCATCCTGTATGGAGCCAAAAATATTACGATGGATACCGTATGGGACTCCATCTTTGCTTTTGATCCGGAGGAAATTGATCACCAGATCATCATAAGCTCACGGCTGCCAAGAGTGGTCGGAGCCATGCTCATCGGCGCATTTCTTGCCGTTTCGGGCGCTCTGATGCAGGGCATGACACGCAACTATCTCGCTTCGCCTTCCATTATGGGGGTGACCGACGGCTCGGTTTTTGCGGTGACTCTGTTCATGATCTTGATCCCGAACGCCGGGTCCGAGATGTATATCATCAGCTCCATGGTCGGTTCCGCCATTGGCGCTGCCATCGTATTCGGCCTGGCCTGGCTCATTCCGGGCGGGCTTAGCCCGGTTCGGCTTGCTATACTCGGGACGGTGATCGGGACCTTCCTCAGTGGCGTCGCGGAGGCGCTCGCCGCTTATTTCCAGATTTCGCAGAGCATCAGCTTCTGGTACAATGCCCGGCTGCATGCCATGGACCCTTCGCTGATCAAGCTCAGCATTCCGTTTGCGCTGGCAGGCCTTGCCCTGGCATTGATACTGTCCCGGTCGGTTACGCTGCTCTCGCTGGGGGAGGAAGCTGCGAAGGGGCTTGGTGTCCGGACTTCGTTGATTAAAGGGCTGACGATGCTGGCGGTTGTCATTTTGACCGGGGTCTCCGTAGCCCTTGCCGGGAAGATTGCCTTTGTCGGGCTCATCATCCCGCACATTGCCCGGTTCTTGTCAGGCTCCGATTACCGATGGATCGTGCCGGTATCCGGCGTGCTCGGCGGCTTGTTCCTTGCCTTGTGCGATATTCTTGCCCGCTTTGTCAACGCTCCCTTCGAAACGCCTGTCGGTGTTATCACTGCGTTGATCGGTGTTCCGTTCTTCCTTTATCTGATCAAGACGAGGGGAGGGGCTCAGCGTGCTTAATAGCTCGATGCGTTTTCGGGTTGTCCTTGCCGGAGGGCTTGTCATCGTGCTGGCAGCGATCTATTTCAGCCTGACCAATGGCACCTTTGACATGTCCATCCGCGACGTGTTCCGAACGCTGCTTCGGCTTGAAGCGGATCCCGATTATGATCTTGTCGTGTTTCAATTTCGCCTGCCGAGGATCGTGCTGGGGGCGCTGGTCGGTTATGCGCTTGGCATCGCTGGCGCTGTCATACAGGGCGTGACCCGCAACGGGCTCGCCGATCCGGGCATACTTGGCATCAATGCAGGTGCGGGCATGGCGGTGGTGCTGTTCATGTTCCTGTTCCAGGCTCAGCTTACGATGACCGGCTGGCTTGGCGTCATGATGATGCCGCTATTCGGCATCACAGGAGGAATGCTTGCTACGGCGGCGATCCTGATACTCGCCAGGGAAGGAGGCAAGCTGGACCCGCAGCGGCTCATTCTGGTAGGGATTGCGATTGCGTCCGGGTTTGGAGCGGTGACGATGTATTTTTCGCTGAAGATGAACCCGAGAGATTACGAAATGGCCGTTTCCTGGCTGGCGGGCAGCCTGCACAGCGCCAATTGGAAGTTTGTGGTGACGATGCTGCCTTGGCTTGTCTTGTTGCCTCCGCTCATCTGGCTGCGCACGCGAGTGCTTGATCTGTTCCAGCTCAGCGAGGACAGCGTAAAAAGCGTCGGCGTTGCCGTCGAGCGCGAGAAGAAGCTGCTGCTGTTGGGCAGCATCGGTCTGGTCAGCGCCAGTGTGGCGGTATCCGGCAGCATCGGCTTTGTCGGGCTGATTGCCCCCCATATGGCTAAACAGCTGGTGGGCTTCAAGCATCGGCATATGATTCCCATCAGCGGCATCGCCGGCATGGCGATTGTACTGACTGGGGATTTTATCGGCCGAACGATCTTTGCGCCTGCGGAGCTGGCAGCGGGGATCGTCATATCGGTGATCGGGGTGCCGTATTTCGTCTATCTGCTGTTTCGCATGAGAAAATAATATGATGGTCGCTACCGTCATTTCGGGGAGAGAACATATGAATCGTTATCAACAGTTGGAAGTGAGGGGGAGGGAGCTGGTGATTTGTCTCCCCCCATCCTATCACCAGTCAGAGCGCCTTTACCCGGTGGCTTATGTACAAGACCAGGGGGAGCCTTTTCAGGATTCCCTGAACTATCTGGAGCACTGTTATGCGTCAGGCAAGCTGCAGGAAGTGATTCTGGTAGGCATCTGTACCAAGGATCGCAATCGGGAATATACGCCATGGCCGATGGATGCGCTCGTTGCGGGGCGTCCGGCCTTCGCTGGGGAGGGGCGGGCTTATGTCAATGAAGTGGCAGATGTGATCAAGCCCTGGATTGACAGTACATACCGCACGCTTAGCGGACCGGAGCACACGGCCATCATCGGCGGATCGTTCGGGGGTCTAATCTCGCTTTTTGCGGGCTACTGGCGCCCCGAGATTTTCGGCCGGATCGGCATGCTCTCCGGGTCGCTATGGTACGAAGGAGTGCTGGATTATATCAAGGAACAAGGGGCGCTTCCGTCTGGCGTGAGCCTGTTCATGTCGGTCGGGCGAAATGAAGGCATCTATAAACTAAATGCTCAGCGCAGCATGTTTCCGAATCATCTTGAGGCATATCGCCACTGGGTGGAAAGCGGAACGAATGAACATCAGCTGTGCCTGATCGTTGATCCGGACGGCACCCATGATCCGATCTTCATGTACCGCAAATTTACGGACGCCCTGCAGTGGCTGTTCACAGAGGCGGCCGAAGCAGCAGCTTCTCATGCCTTGACTGAACCAGCAACGGAGCCGGTAACTGAGCCAGGTGCTGAATCCGCTGCAGCGCGGAAGCTCACAGCGTCCGGCGCCATAGCCCCTGACGGTTCGGCAAGCCCGGATGCATCTGTTGCTGAATCCGGTTCACCCCGCGCACCGGCAGCTTTCAGCATTCCGGGCACGGTCACTTGGAGTCTGCACTCGGAGCTTACTGGGCGGGCATACCGGATCTGCATCGCCGAGCCGATGGGGCCGCCGCCAGAAGGCGGATATCCTGTGCTATATTCGCTGGATGCCAACGCCACCTTCGGCTCGCTGGCGGAATCGATCCGGATGCAGTCCCGAACCCCTCGCGGCATACCGCCTGCGGTGGTCGTGGGCATCGGATTCGACAGCGATAGCCCGATTGCAAGCGAGGAGCGCTTCTATAATTACACCGAATATGCGGATAGCCGCGAG
>NZ_NQLZ01000034.1:0-98661 GCF_002276395.1 Paenibacillus sp. 7541
CTGCCGGCAAGACCCGGAGGAATGGAATGGCCGGAGACCGGCGGGGTAGCGCATTTTCTGGAGTTTATTGAGACGCAGCTGAAGCCGAGGATCGAGGAACACTATCCGATCGACCGCAGCAGGCAGTCGCTTTTCGGTCATTCTCTGGGCGGATATTTTGCCTTGTACACGCTGTTCACCAGGCCCGAGGCTTTCCAGCGGTATGTTGCCGCGAGCCCATCGATATGGTGGAAGCATCATGCGCTGTATACCCACTGGGAGAATGGAAGCGCACGCCTCCAGGAGATGCAACCGCTCCGGGAGCTGCATCTTTATGTTGGCAGAGAAGAGAAGCCGTCCATGGTGACGGATGCCAGAGAACTGTACGCTTGCTTGAAACCGCATTATCACCTCTTGAAGACCACATACCGGGAAATTGAAGGGGAGGGGCACGTATCTGTGCTGCCCTCACTGTTCAGCCCGCTGCTTCGGATCGTTACGGCAGCGCCGGAAACCCCGTAAACCTAATCAGTATGCCTCATCTCATTTCTGTCCAAAATAAAAAGCAGCCGCGAATTCTGCCACAGAGCAGGGTTCGGGCTGCTTATTTTGTATGTCAGAAACGCGATCTGTCTGTTAGATGACGTCAAGGCTCCTCATTATCCGGCAATTCGGCGTCATCAAACGCGGATGAATATTGTGGATACAAGCGCCGGATGCAACCAGGACATATATCATGGGTGAACTTGATCGGAAGCCGGATTTCCAGATAGCTTTCCACGGGCTCCCATACGTCTTCGGTATGCACATGCTTGCATACGGCACAGATCGGGACATGCTCCGGCAGAGCAGCGCTGTAGGAAAGCAAGTGAGCAAGCTGAAGCTCTGTATGCTTATATTTCGTAATGTCCGAATAAGACAGTACGGCTCCAAGCACAAGCTTGTTCCCAGTGCTGGCGATCGGTTGAACCTCGCACAACACCCAGGCGGGGCCGTCCTCCCCTTCCAGCTCATATTCAACGGAGAACGCCTCCTTATGCCCAAGCAGCACCTCACGAATAGCGGGGAGAAAAAACTCCCTATAAAAAAGGGCAAAAGACGAATCAAACTCGGGCGGGCTGACATCAAAAAACGAAATCCCTGGCTGCAGGTGCTTCGGCGACATTCCGAACTTGGCGGGCCATTTCATCAACGGATCATTGATGTTGTCGATCGTTCCGTCCGCGCGCAGGATGATCAGCCCCTTGTTCAAGGAGTGAACGGCATGACTCCAAGATGTTACGGTATTTGGCAAATTACTCGCTCCTCTAACTGGATTCATACATTGAGGAAAAAGTGCTGCGATCTATGGTATAATTTAGGCAATATAGAAACTATTATACACTTATATAAGTAATTGTGCAAGAGGAAATAACTTAAATAAGTTATTTTATGCTGAAGAGTATGGGAAGGCGGTTGTTTCATGCAGTCTATCTACCAACGAATCGAACATCTAATTGAAGACCGAGGTATGACCAAGAAGGCTTTTTGCGAAGCGCTCGGCATCAGCACGGGAAATTTTGGTGATTGGAAAAGGGGCAAAACAACGCCAAGCACAAACAAGTTGATCGAAATCGCAGCATTCTTCTCGGTGAGTCTGGATTGGTTAATCATCGGCAGGGGGAGCCCATTCCCGGAAATCAAGGAAACACGCGAAGGCTACGGCATGGAGCATGGCGCGGAACAGGAGATCATGATTGATCCAGCCGAGCTCTCCGAGCTGGGCGAGCAAGAGCGGGAATTCATCCGCGAGTATTTGGAATTTTCCGCATATCGCAAGGATAAGGGAAGGAACAAAGACATCAATCGGTGAGCCCTTATAATAAGGTAAGGATTGGCGCTTTACATTTGCTTTACAGAGGTATATAATAGGGAATGTTCTGCTGAGACGTTCCCTTTTTATTATGCGGTAGTGGTGGAATGGCAGACACGCTATCTTGAGGGGGTAGTGGGCGTACGCCCGTGGAGGTTCGAGTCCTCTCTACCGCATTGGAAATGAGAAAACCACGCTTCGTTTAGGATTGTTCCTGAACTTGAAGCGTGGTTTTTTTGTTGCAGAAACTGACGATGTTGCAGAATCCATGCGCTGAATGGACTATGCAGTTCATGATTTATGATTCTATATACCTATATGAGGATTAGTGTTAATATAAACTTAAAAATTATTGGAGGAATATGGATTTGAAGAGAATATTGGCCTTTCTAGTAGTTATACTGCTGATTAGCAGCACGCTTCCTGTGACCACCCAGGCTTCCGAATCGGAGGAAGGCCCGACCGTAGGGAGACTGATCCTGAATGCTTCCGTTAAAACGTTCCGTCAATATTCTGTTGCCGGCTCATCAGGTTTGGATGAAAGCGAAGGGGCAATACGTATTACGTTTAAAGAAGCCGACTTTGAATTGTTTAAAGGCTTGTCCGTGGACGGGAAAAAGAGTGTGATGAACACCGTTGCGCAGAATAATTGGGGAGATTATTTAGGGGTTCAAGTATGCTATATTGTCGTCATCTATAACAACAAAGTGTACGCCGTTGGCGCAACGAGCAATGACGCTGCGGATTCATCCATCTCGTTCGAGTATTATGAACAAGGCAGTTCGAACATGGAACCATGGAAGGATAAATCCATCAATCTAACCCCGCCACCGAACGGAAAGCCCGTCGTTAAAACGATAGACGATAAAGGTGTCATTATCAAAAATAATACGATGCTTCCAGCCGTGCAGGTCGTTAAAAATATGGGCGGAAGTGTGCAATTCGATAGCAAAACGAAAAATATTACACTCAAATACCAAAAAACAACGATGCAGGCAAAGCTGGATTCCAAGTCCGTGCAGATCAATGATGCAAAAAGATCATACGCCGTGGCCCCACAGATTATCGATGGCAAATTGATGCTGCCTCTGAAAATGGCTCAAGATCTGTTTGCTGCAAAGATAACAGTGGATAAAAGTCAAATTGGCCACCCTTCTTCATCTTACATAGATGCAGTTACCCTCATCACCGACACGACCAAACTCACCGTCCCGGTAAACGATCTCTATGAAGCATACATAGGTTATTATGGAAAAACAGTATGGGTCCATACAGCGCATACGCTAATCTCCGACTTATCCGGCAACTATGTCAATATTAAAAATTTAGCTCAAGTGAAACTAACGAAAGTCGAACGAAATATCGGGGACTTGATCGATGCTTATTTTGTTTACAAGGGAAAAACCTATAAAGCACCTATGGTTAAATCAGATTTCAAGTATGTATTTTACACGTCAAATCCATATCAGCAATACAAGTTTTCACAAAAGCACTGGAGACAGATCGAAGAGCATACCATCAGCACAGGCATGACATCCGATATGGTGTATTTATCCTGGGGATGGTACGACCAGAATATGAAGAACACGTATTCGTGGGGAACTACGGAATTTTGGGTATACGAGCGTTCATATGGAGGAGATAAATATCTTTATTTTGTAAACGATGTTCTACAGTCGATCTCTACTTACTAATTTAATGTTTTCTTTTTTATATAAAGGAAATAACTCTGCCGATATTATTCAATAAGCAGAGTTGTATACAGCTTAGACTTGTCTCTGTACAACGGTCAGGAGGAAACTTTAATGTGGGTTGGAATAGGTTGTTTAGGCATTATTGTAATGTTTTTTATTATTTCCGTAGGCGCAAAAAATGATAATAGTGTTGTGATATGGTTTGGAATTTTTGGCATCATGATATCTAGTTTCTCCTCATATTATTTGGAAAAAAAGCGGGAGAGGGACAAAGAAGAAAAGATCATCAGGCAGAATTATCAGATGAGCAAATCCATTAAAAGTGAACTAGATCTGGCCTTCAATAAATTGAAAAGAGAGTTTTTTTATGCCAGTCAAGAGGCTGTCTCCGCTGATTTATCCTCCATGATTGCGATTGATGAAGACAATAAGAAGATTGCTATCATTTACAATACATATGATAATAAAGGACTGGAATTATCGCAGGCCCTTTCGAGAATCAACTACACATCTAAAATATTCAATTATGATGATATTCTTCAATCGGAAATCATTGAGGATGGAGCTACAGTTACAAGGACATCAAGATCCGACCAGCTCGGTGGAGCGCTGCTTGGCGGATTGATTGCTGGCGGGGTTGGTGCGGTGATCGGCGGTTTAAGTGCAGCTACAGCTTCATCCACCCAAGTGGGACAAGTACAATTGCAGATTGTAGTTAATGATTCTCAAAAATCATTTTATAGAATTACGTTTGGTTCTTTTGATCAGGCGGTTCCCAAATCTAGCTTGGAATATAAAAAGGTATATGATGATGTGCTGCATTGGCACAATATTTTGAGCTATTTAATTAAAAATGTAAATAAAGTTGGATCCAATGAAGATGAAGCCAATGATGCAGCCAATCAGGCGAGTAATCACCATGTTATTGTACAAGATGTTCATGGACTGAAAATGTCACTTGCCGATGAACTATTGAAGTTATCGGAGCTTGTTAAGCAAGGCGTAATTACACAAGAGGAATATGAAAAGTTGAAGCTTCAGCTCATAAAATAAAAAATCCCAAAGTCACTCTGAAGTGCACCCCTTAGAAGAGACATCGGAACCCCCCCCGGGGTTTAACCGATGAAGAGGGTGCATTTTTCATTGCTATTAAAGTTAAAAGTATACGCTGAAGATCTGAAGATGGAGGCTATACAGCATTACTTCGTAAGTTGACGATATGACTCATGAATTCGATGCGAAACAGTTGCAAGAATTGGGTTTGGAGCTATTCCAGACGGGAAGCTGCTTCCGGTAACGCATCCATAGATTCTTTCTAGAAAATCTGAATCTCATGATTACGTTTCAAAATTAATGGGAAGTGTAAAGTAGAAAGTGTACCCTAACTTGAAAGGAGCAGTGAGTAAACATGAACGCTTTGTATACTGCCTCGGCCACCGCGCGCGGCGGGCGCGAAGGATCCGTCTCTTCATCGGATGGCGTACTTAAACATGATCTGAAAATGCCAAAGGAGCTTGGAGGTCCCGGAGGAGCCGGAACCAATCCTGAGCAGCTGTTCGCAGCAGGCTACAGCGCTTGCTATGAAAGTGCTCTTCAGAACATCGCCCGCAAGGAGAAGGTAAAGTTGACCGAAACCGAGGTTACAGCCGATGTTATGATCGGCAAGGATGAATCGGACGGAGGTTTCAAGCTTGCAGTCAAGCTGAATGTGAAACTGCCTGGCGTGGAACGTTCCCAGGCGGAGGATCTTGCCAGCAAGGCTCATGACTTCTGCCCTTACTCAAAGGCGACAAGAGGCAACATAGACGTGGAGCTGAACGTCCTGTAATTTGCAATGTTCCTGTACTTTACAAGTGCCCGAAATACCGCTTGTTGAGCCGGTATTTCGGGCATTTTTGCGTCAATGGAAGCCCTTGGGCAGCGTATCCGGGGTCAGGTTGACATATGGTGCAAAATTCTTTAATATGACTAAGTACTAGAAGGTACAAACAGTCAATAACAATTTAAAATAGACGGGTGATGACATGTCATACAGACCGAAGATTGCGAATGTGACCAAAGCCGGAAGCAATGACAAGGAAGGTCTTTACGAATTCATCGTCAGCTTGGCTGACGGAACACAATGCCGGGTGTTCTATAACCGATTTCCGGATTGGGAGATGACCGCACTGACGAGACTGGGAAAAGTGCCATGCCCGGTGTGCCACAAGGATTTTATCTGCAAATGTATGGAGAAATTCCAAGATGATTTCGATCGTCAGCTGAAGGAACAGGAATGGCTGAGCAAGGTTGCCGAATAATAATCGAGAATAGGCGATTTGAACAAGCGTGGGGAGGCTTCCCTGCGTTTTCTCTTTATATACGGACGATATAACGAACAGAACGGGGGAATTCCATATGGCCCATAACCATAAAGACCCGCAATCTCCGCACGCGATCGTGCTTATCGATGGGGTCTGTCATTTATGCCAGGGGCTCACCAGATTCATCATACAGCGAGATCCTGATGGTTATTTTCATTTCGCCTCGCTTCAGTCCGAGGCGGGGCAGGAACTGCTCAGACAAGGAGGCTTGCCGGAGGATATGAGCGAGACGATGGTGCTGATTGAAGATGGAACCTACTATACCCGTTCCACAGCTGCGCTGCGAATTGTCCGGCGCCTGCGCTTCCCTTGGCCGTTGCTCTACATCGCAGTGACCGTTCCGAGACCGCTGAGAAATCAGCTGTATCGGATGGTGGCCCGGAATCGCTATCGCTGGTTCGGAAAGTCCGAGGAATGTCTCATTCCAACGCCGGACATTCGGCGGCGCTTTCTCTCCTAGATGTCCCTGTTGTTAACGTAGAGGAGCGCGGAAACCGGCTTCCTCCGCTTCTTGTTCTGTACAGAACCATTGCTCCGGCTTGGTCTGTTCATAATACCGGGACTCGGGTGTATGATAGATCTTCTCCCCTTTGGAATTGATGTTCCCCTTAATATGGCAGCCGTTGGCCGGAACATCCGCATGCCCGGCTGAAGGCTCCGGCGCCTCGGTCAGGATGTCGTAATCTTCTGACTTAGAAGGTTCAGTGCCCTCCGCTTCTTCTGGATAGAAGCCGTCCTCCTGGGCGTAGTTCTCTATACTCCAAATGCCAAGGCCCTGCTCACGGCTGATTCGCTGCAGATCGTCGAATTTGTCAACATAACGGACGTTGGGCGGATAAATATACGCGACCCGGGCCAGTCCCTGTTCCAGCAGCGCTTCCTGCACCATGACTCCATCAGCGTACACATAAGCGAGAAGCCGGGAGTATTTGTCCCGATTCGGGCCGATATCGAACTCCAGCTCCAGCAATTCGGCCTGCTCTACAAGCTCTTTCGTGAATTGCTTGGCCTCCGGCCCGAATGGCTGCACACCGAGGCGGGGGTGACTCGTCTCCGGCGTATCGATCAGCAGAAGACGAACATTTTCTTTCTTGCCTTCATACATGACACTGATCGTGTCACCGTCGATGGCCCTTACGAGCTCGACAGGCACACGAGGCAGATTGAGGTCGTCTGTAGGGTAACCCGTTGTTGAAGATTCATTTCCGGCAGGGCCGGCTTCCGGGATGGCCGTTTCACTCGTGTGTGGCGGAGCCGCCAGCGGCTGGCCGCAGCCTGTCAAGAACACGAAGGCCAATAGAACGAACATAACATAGCGTTTCACTTGATGTCACTCTCCTGACTTGATGAAATCCACATGATTCGTATTCGGAGTCTCTGGGAGGTTCCGGTTGCAGCAGATCCTATATAGTTTCAGCAGATTCTATGTACAACGTGCTACATAAAGAGAATTGCTGCTGAGCCTATATAGTAGGATATATATCCTTGTTTTGGCAATAGGAAGATCAGTAATCTCTGAAAAATAAATGTTGCCGTTTGACAGATGCTATGTTATTCTAATGTCAAATTATAACAAGACAACGGAAGCACCGTTCAATAACCGCGATAAGCGGTATTGACGGTGCTTTTTTGCGTTGGCATGAGAAAGGTGGTTGCAAAAATGCCGGTGAGAATGGTGCTGGCCGTCCAGGATTCCCGGTATGTGGAGCCGCTGCTGGACTATGTTCAGGGCAGCTCCTTCGGAAATATGCTGCACGTGACGGCATTTACCCGTATGGATGCATTCCTTCAATATATGACAGAGCATAAGCCCGGGCTCGTGGTCGGAGATCGTGACATGCTGCAGGCCTGGCTTGAAGCGGCAGGCGGGGATGCTCGGCACATCGCCTGGCTGCTGCTGAGCGAGGACGGGGGCGCTCTTCCGAGTGCCCGAGGCGGTGAGCCTGGCCGAGGAGCGGCCATTGCCAAGTACCAGCCGCTTCCGCAGCTGATGGAGGCGGTGCTTGCCTACTGCAAGGGCCCGCTTAACGGAGCGGTCAGCGAACCGAAGCGCCATAGCGGAACGACACCCGTGCTCGGGATCGCATCGCCGCTAGGCGGATGCGGGAAATCTACGATTGCGATGAATATGGCCAAGCAGCTTGGCGTACTGGGGCTTCGCGTTTTCTATCTCAATCTGGAGACGGCGAACACCGGCGCTTTGTTTTCATCCGGGACGCCGGAAGGCGAGCAGCGCTTTTCCAGACTGCTGTACAACGTGAAGGCCTGGCAGGAGGAGAACATCGCTAAACGCCAGGCAGGCGCCCAGCGCCCGGAGATGCCGGATGTGGAGCTTGGGCCATTTATTGTGAAGCATCCCGGGATGAAATGTGACACTTTTGCTCCGAGTCAGCAGGTGCAGGAGCTGATGGAGATCACTGAGGCGGATACAGGTTTACTGCTGAAGCTGCTGGCAGCTAGCGACGAATACGATCTCATCATTGCCGATACGGGAGGCTGTATTGAGGAACGCACGCTTGGGGTGCTGGAGGGGGCGGATCTGCTGATGTGGGTGCTGCTGGATGACCTAGTCAGCATGTACAAGAGCGGGGTGTGGCTCAATTACCTGGAGAGCCGGCATCCGGAGCTGTTCAGGAATGCGATGGGCAAGAGCCGATATGTGATGAACCGGTTTACGGGACAGCTTGCCAATCCGCTTCCTCGGCAAGCATCGGGCCTGGATGGTGCTTTGCCCTACATCCCTTCATGGAAGCAAGTGCATCAGGAAGATCTGCTGCTCTGCTCGCCGATTTTCCAGCGGGAAATTCTGAAGCTGTGCAGAGCGCTGCTGGAGAAGCCGGGGCTGGTGTCATTCCATGCCGACGGGGACCGGGCTTATGGTTGAAGAGAAATTTGCAGCCGTCCGTGAGCGGGTTCGTTCAGAGCTGGATATGACCTCAGCCATCAGCAATGAGGAGCTGATTCGGCATATTGAGGATGTGGTGTGGAGAAGCCGGGAGCTTGGGCATCTGACCGCATCCGAGAAGAGAAGGCTGGTTCGCCGGGTGTTTGACTCGTTCCGGGGGCTGGATGTTCTGCAGCCGCTAGTGGACGATCCGGGCATTACCGAGATTATGATTAACAGTCATGAGGAGATCTTTATCGAGCGGGGCGGTGAAGTCATGAAGCTGCCGATGCAATTTGAGTCACAGAGCCGGCTGGAGGATATTATTCAGAGCATCGTTGGCACCGTCAACCGGGTGGTGAATGAATCCTCGCCGATCGTGGATGCCAGGCTGAAGGATGGCTCCAGGGTCAATATTGTGCTACCGCCCATAGCGTTAAAAGGCCCGACCATGACGATCCGGAAATTCCCGGAGTCGCCGATGACGATGGAGGACCTGGTGGATAAGGGAGCCATCACCGCGGAAGCTGCTGAGCTGCTAAGACTTTTGGTAGTTGGCAAATACAACATTTTTATCGGCGGTGGCACAGGCTCGGGGAAGACAACCTTTCTGAACGCATTGTCCCAGTACATTCCGCCCGATGAACGGGTCATTACGATCGAGGACTCGGCGGAGCTGAAGATTGTGACCGTTCCGAATCTTGTATCTCTGGAGACACGGAACGCGAATACCGAAGGACGGGGCGAAATATCGATCCGCGATCTGATTCGGTCCTCGCTGCGGATGCGGCCCAATCGCATCGTTGTGGGGGAGGTTCGCGGAAGCGAAGCGATCGATATGCTGCAGGCGATGAACACCGGACATGATGGAAGTCTGTCCACCGGCCATGCGAACAGCACAAGGGATATGATCAGCCGGCTGGAGTCCATGGTGCTTAGCGGGGCTGATCTCCCGGTTGAGGTGGTTCGCCAGCAGATCAGTTCGGCGATCGATATTTTTGTCCACTTATCCCGGCTTAGGGATCGTTCGCGCCGCGTCACCGAGATCAGTGAGGTGATAGGTATGAACGGCGGCGAGGTCAAGCTGAACCCGCTTTACCGTTTTCGGGAGAGCGGAGAAGCAGGGGGACGCGTGCTGGGGGAGCTCGAATCATGCGGCAGCTTTCTCCGGCGCGATGACAAGCTGGCTATGGCCGGCATCAAGCTTTGGCCGCTGCAGAAAAAGTCAGAGGAGGCTGCTGATGAAGACCGAATGGAAGCAACAAGCTGAATTGAAGCGACGACCGAAGCGCCGATCAGATATAGGCGAAGCACAGCATAAGGGGGCTGCTCGAAGTCAATCTCAGGGCAGCGGAAGATTTCCTGACTACCGTACATACCATTTGTCCCCGAGTCAGCGGGTCGGCAGTTTGCTGGCAGGTGCGGTGCTGTTATTCTGGATCGGCTACCTGTTTTACAGCCATGTTGTAATGGCGACGGTGCTGGTGGCCGGTTGTGTATTCTTTCCGAAATTTTGGAGGCGGCATTTGCTGGAGCGGAGACGAAGAACATTAAATCTTCACTTCAAGCAGGCGCTATATTCGATATCTTCGTCGCTCTCCGCGGGCAAGTCGGTGGAGAATGCGTTCCGAGACGCGGTGCAGGACTTGTTGCTGCTGGACCCTGGGGGCCGCAGCGATATGATCTTTGAGCTGAGGCTCATCGTCTCCCGACTGGAATACGGGGAGCCCATTGAGGTTGCTTTGCGGGATTTTGCCACGAGAGCAGCTATGGACGACATCACCAATTTCGCAGATGTGTTTACAACGTGCAAGCGGACCGGGGGAGACCTGGTTGAGGTCGTTCGGAGAACCTCCAGTGTAATCGGAGAGAAGCTTGATATCCAGCAGGAAATATCGGTGATGGTCTCGCAGAAAAGATTTGAATCCAAGGCGCTGCTCGTGGCTCCGTTCTTGCTTGTGCTCTTTATGAATTTGACCGCACCCGATTACATGGAGCCTATGCGCAGCGGGGCCGGGATGATGATTTCCACCTTGGCTTTAGCCGGGCTTGGCGGCTGCTTCTGGTGGATTACGAAAATGATGGATATCCAGGTTTAAGGAGGTGATACAGGCATGCTGCTTGGGGTCTCTGCTGCTGTGATGGTTCTGCTGGCGGGTGGTTGGGTGGTGCTGAACTTGATCGGCGGCAAGAAATATCGAAGCTTTGGCAAGGTGCATATGGAAGGATTGAAGCTGCGGAAGATGAGTCCGCCGATGCTGTATCTGTTTGACCGGTTCAACATTGCGACGCGTTTTCCCATTCTGTTCTTCCGCATTCAAGGCTCCGTGCAGAAAATTTACGGATTGCGTCAAAGTCCGGAGATGACATTGCTGTTCATGGCCGAGTCGCTGGCTTATGGCTGGCTCGCTCTGCTAGGCGGATGTCTGTTCACACTGATCTCTGGTGAGGCTATGGGGCTGTTATCCGGTTTGGGATTGGGGATTCTGCTGCCGGTGCTCATGGTTCAGGATCTTCACAAAAAAGTCGTTCAGCGTGAGCAGGACATCGTAATGGAGCTTCCGGAGGTTCTGAACAAGCTGGTGCTGCTCGTAGGTGCGGGTGAAACGGTCCAGAGGGCGCTAATCCACTGTACGGAGAAGAGCAGTCAACAAGATCATCCGCTGTATCGCGAGCTGAGGCAGCTGGTCCAGGAATGGGAAGGCGGCGTTTCATTTCAGCAAGCGTTCGAGCAGTTCAACAAGCGCTGCGGGGTGCAGGAGGTTTCGATCTTTACGACAACGATGCTGCTTAATTTCCGGCGCGGAGGAAATGACTTCGTGCTTGCATTAAGAGATCTGTCCCGCGTGCTGTGGGAGAAGCGCAAAGCGATCAGCAGAACGAGGGGAGAGCAGGCCTCCTCCAAGCTGGTGTTTCCGATGGTTGTCATTTTTATGATCGTCATTGTTCTCCTCGGAGCGCCGGCATTTATGATGATGAATATATAGAAGGGATCGGTGTATACACATGATAGTATCAGGGCTTGGAAGAGGATTAAAGCGCTTTTGGAAGGACGATAGAGGGATCGGCACGCTTGAGATGATCTTGATCATCGTCGTTATTCTGGTCATCGCTTATTTCTTTAAGGATCAATTGTTCCAACTTGTACAGCGATTGTTTGCGAATGTGAACCAAAGAACCAATGAATTCATTAAGGATTAAGAGAAGCAAGTTGTTGAAGGAGGAAGGGAGCTTCACGATTGAAGCTTCCCTTGTACTCCCGCTTGTGTTCGTTGTCGTCGTGCTGCTGTTGTTCCTGTGCTTGTATATATACCAACAATCGATGCTAGTGCAGGTGTCGAATGCCGCCTCGGAGCGCGTCGCTTTTATATGGAATAACAGCCATAGGGAAGCTTCGAATGGAGCGGTGAGTGAAGGGCTTCATGACTCCCTCTACTGGCGGCTGACGGATGACGCATTGCTTACCTCGTTATTTGGCTGGAGCAAGGGAGAGAGCGGAGGACACATTTCCTTGCCCTCATCGGATGGGCAGGGTGGAGGACTTCCCTCAAGAAAGCTGGCTAAAGGAAACTCTGTTCTTCCTGACGGTGTTCGGGGAGAGATGAATTATGACAACAAGCTGCTGCTGCGCACGGTGGAGACGAAGCTGGTACAGAGCACCTCGATGACGCCGGTGACCCGATTGATGAACCGAGACGGCTACGTCTACGCTGCTGCCCAGTCCGCTGTGGTGGACCCTGTTGAATTCATCCGCACGATTGATCTGATGCGCTATTACGGTTCGAAGTTCCGCGGAGCGGGCGGAAGCATAACGGATCAAGGCGCTGCCTCCGGCGTGCTGCAGCGGTTTGGAGGGCTGAAATAACATGCTGAAGCGAGGTTTCAGACGAGGGCGGCGGTCAGTCAGGAGACATTTCTCCGATGGATCGGTATCGATCTTTCTTATTGTCATTCTGGCCGCTGTGTTTATGTTTGTGGCGGTGTTTATTGACTATGCCCGGATTGCGGCGATGAAGGTTCAGACCGAAAGATTGGCGCGGGCCGCTGTCCGGTCGGTCATGTCCGCTTATGATCCAGTCCTGCAGCAGCGCTACGGACTTTTTGCATATGGAGAGACCGATGGCAACATGATTATGGGCAATGTGCTGAATGACAGCTTGAATCCGGGTGACCGGGGCGATGCTTTCCAATTGATGGCGATGCGGGTAGACAGCTCAGGGCTTGAACTGGAACGGCCATTGGGATCCTATGAAGTCTTTAATCGCATGATCGGCGAAGACATGAAATATAAAGCACCGATTGATTTTACACTCGAATTGGTACAAAAGTTCAAGCCGATGTCGCAAGCGATGAAGGAAGCCTCGAATACGGTGGATGTGCTTGGAAAGCTTCAGAAGCTGTACGACAGAAGAGAAGATGCGCTGAATGAAATGCTGGAGAAACAGCGGAAAGCAGCCGAAAGCGCGTTGCCGTTGCCGAAGCTGATTATGGACCCGCCAGGGGCTTACATCTATGATGCGTCTCTCAGCGGCTTCGTCTATATGGCGAGCGATGCGGCCGCCCAGTATGCAGATTATATGTCCAAGGTAGAGGAGGATGCCAGACGGCCGGAGGATGAGGACAAGTTGTATACTTCCTTGATACAGGATTATGAGTTCGGCGTGTCAGTGTTAAGCTCGCAAATATCAGCTCGATTGGACAAGGCCTCTAGCACGCATGATGAGCTTCTAACCAAGGCGGAACAACTGTGGACTGAAGCCCAAAGTTTGAATGAGGAAATGAAGCGGGTGATTCAGGAAGCAGAGGATCGAAACACCAATGTCGGTTATGATACCGTAACGAATGATCAGACCCTCGGCAACTCAGGATCGTCCGGAGAAGACGCAGCGTTGATTCGTTCGATTCGGGAGAAGACGGATCAACTGCTGCGAAGCGATGAGCTTCTGAACGGATTGCGTCAGGAGATTCATGGACAGAAGCGGAAGTACGCGGCTGTTCAGAGCGGAGTATCGTCTGTCGCCTCCTCTGCAGGAAGAAGCGAGAACAAAGGACAGGTCATGCAGACAAGCCGGCAGTTGGACAGTTACCTGCAGGAATATGCGGTTTCAGGCAGTGCAAATATCCTTGACCGTCAATGGGCTCAGCTGGACGAAAGCCGTGCTGCCGATAAAGAACGGAAGGCAGCAGAGAAGCTTGCCAAGCAGAAGCTGAATGAGGCTGCGAATGTATTGAGCGCTCTTAACGGACTCGAAGGGCAAAACGAGCTAATGGATGAGTTCCGCAAGCTGCAGCAGTATTATGACGAAAGTCTGCAGTTCAACCGGGAGCTAGATGAGGCGAGGAGTAGACGGGAGCTCGGCAGCAATCCCTATGACGCTGGCAAGTCGGCCATGAACGGGATGGACGGCATATTCGGATCGATGGGGAGCATTCTGGAGGGAGCAGGAGAAGAGCTTTTTCAAAATGAGTATGCGGTGCACTATTATCAGCATTTTGATATAGGCAAATTATCCGAGGTCATCCAGAATCCTTCGGCCGGAAGCCGTCTAGCTGATGAGCTTAGGGTCGCGAATCAAGAGGTGGAGTACATTCTTTACGGATTTCACAACCCGATTGGCAACATATCTTCCGCCTATGCCGAAATTTTCGCCACCCGGCTTGCGATCCGGACGATGGAGGGACTGGTCGTGAACAGCAAGCTCGGCAATCCGCTGGTGGTTCTGGCAGCTGCTATATTGTATGGGATCGAGAAGTCGATTGAAGACATGCTTCAGCTTGTTCAGAAGGGCTCGATTCCACTGTCCAAGTATGTGCCTGTGCAGCTGACTTATCGAGATCATCTCAGGCTGTTTCTGCTGCTGCACAGCAACAATGAGCGCAAAATGTCCCGTATGCTGGCACTGATTCGATTCAATACCGGAATCAATCCGGCTGATCGATCGACCTATGCTTCCGGTGAGGTCACCATGGCGATGCGGCTCTGGTTTCTGCCTGGCATTACGAATGTGCTGGGCACAGCAATTGGCGACAGCGGCGAAGTCCAGGGGAACCGGTATGTGTTTAGCCGCAGAGCGGATTTTTCCTATTAGGATTAGAGGGATTCGAATGAGAAGAACAATACGGCGTAAGAGCGCCTTCCGGCACGGGAGCGGGAGCCATATGCGAACCGAGCAGGGAAGCATGGTGGTTGAAGCAGCACTGGTGCTGCCGATGTTTATGTTTTTTGTCATTTTTCTCATTTATATTGTGCAAATGACACTGATTTCAACTGCCCTGCAAAGCATGGTGTCCGATACAGTCAAAACGGTAACCGCCCATATATACCCGGTCTCCATCGCAGTGAGTCCGAACGGAGACCAAGCCTCCGAATCCGGTTCCTCGAGTCCCTCGCACTGGGAAATTCCGAAGCTGTCTTTAAGCGATTGGGCCTCCCAGTACACATCACAGCTTCCATCGCCTGTGAATGAGTGGATACAGGAGGCTATTGCGACCGGGGAGGAGCCCTTGCAGCAGCTTAAGAACGAGGCGGCTCAAGCGGTGCTTGACCCGGTAGTCAAACCGATTCTAAGGCCGTTCATGCCGGAGCTTCTTCATTACGAACGGATCCATGTATCCAATCTCCATATTCCGAACCTGAAGACCAATGAGAAGCCTTACTTCGGCATTGAGGTCAACTACGAACTTCCGATCCGCATGCCTTTTGTGAACAAGAAGATTGTGCTGCAGGCGAAAGCCCAGGAACGGCTATGGATTGGAGATACCGGAGAAGGGCGAAGCGGCGGGGGAACGGAGGAGAACACAGGACGCTCCATTGAGCTGCTGGAGAAGCCGGACCCGGCCGTTGCGAGCAAGCAGGCTATCGTGCGGGCCAAGATCGAGCCAGGGATGGAAGCCCAGCTGTCGGTCTACTACAAAAGTGGCAAAAGCACAGCCAAATATTTGGGCTGGAAAACGGCGGATGAGAACGGGTATATCGAATGGGAATGGAATGTTGGCTTTAACACGACCCCTGGCACATGGCCATTTGTGATAGAAACCGCGGATGGTCAGCGACTCGAGGTGATGTTTACTGTCGTGCCGCGACAATGATCAGGACCCTGCTTGGCATGGAACGAGAACCTTCAATTGAAGGGGCAAGAGGTAGAACGAAAGTGAAGAACGGCGGATATGTACGGTCGGATCGAGAGGGGGACGGGACATGGAGCTGGCTTTTGGAGCCTGCGGCATTTTTCTGCTGATGTCATTTATAACCGATATTCGCACGATGAAAATTCCGAATGTCATAACGGTGTCGGCGATGACACTGGGCTTGCTGTATCATGGTGTGATTGGGGGATGGGAAGGGCTGTTCTTTTCGCTTAAAGGCCTTGGGACGGGGTTCTTCATTCTGCTGATCATGTACTTTACCGGGGCTGTTGGCGCGGGAGATGTCAAGCTGTTTGGCGGAATCGGCGCATGGACCGGAGCGTTGTTTACACTGCAGTGTATTCTGTATTCGGTTCTGTTTGCCGGCGTCATCGGATTATGTCTTCTGCTCTGGCGCAGAGAGGTATTCAGCAGGTTACGACGAGTCGTGGCGGGCATAGCGGGTGTGGTTATGCTGAGAAGCTTGCAGCCTTGGCGTGGTCAGGAGGGAGAGCATTTGCGTTTTCCGTTTATGACCGCGGTGCTCCCAGGCGCCATCGGTGCGTACCTATTTTTATATGTGTAGGGGGCGGGAGCATTGCTTGGGTTAAACACGGATTTTGTACAGAATGGCGGAACGTTTATGGTGTTGGGGAGAGAGCAAGGAATCGCACCTTCCGAGCTCAACCCGGTGCAGCTAGGGATGATTCGCTCCGCGCGTATCCCTCACCTGCTCAAGCTGCATGTGCGGGAACTGGATAATCAGGTAACGCTGGAATATGACATCAGCGGCAAAAAGATGCTGTCACAAGCACTGAAAAGCGAAAGGCTGAGCCTGACTGAATATTACGGGCTGTTGCTCCAGATAGCTACAGCTTTGAATGAAGCGAGGCAATACATGCTTCAGCCCGAGCAGTATGTTTTGCATGAGGACTATATTTTTGTGGAAGGGGATCTGCATCTCGGGACGCTGTATTTATGCTATGTCCCTTTGGAAAACGCCAGGGGAACCGGGCCTGGCGTGCAGCATCCATTGAAGGAGTTCATGACCCGTCTGCTGGCGAATGTGACCGAGCTGAAAGGCGGGGGTGTGCAGGCGCTGATGTCTTTTTGCGCGAGCGAAGCCTTCCATCTGACAGGGCTTAAGGAGCTGCTTATTGACCTGTTGTCCACAGAGGATGATACGGGAGGCAGAGAGGCTCGGACCGAAAATGCCGATATGCGGAGTATGTATGAACTTGCCAGCGAGCAAGCGGCCAGTGAGGTGGAGCATGGCTACCGGGCGGCAAGGTATGAACCGGACGCGATTCCAACAGCACAACACCCGGAGCAGGAGACGAATAGAAAAAGTCAGGTTCGCAGCCGCAGCATAAGGCGAAATGCGAGGCGAGCGCAGGAAGAGGAGGATCAGGCACAGGAGCAGAGGGAAATACGTGAGCGTCTGCCGAAGGCTTCCGCCTTTTCGTTGTCCGCTTCCTTTTCTTCGAGCGAGGATGAGACAACGGAGGAGGAGGCGCAAGGCGCTTCGCCCGTCCGTACGTATATTGTGCTTGGTTGTATGCTCGCGGCAGCGGTCACGTGGCGGTTCCTGTACATGAATCAGCCGGGCACGCTGATGCTGATCGTATCGGCCGTCATTACACTGCTGCTGGCGGCAGCTGCTTGGCTGGCATGGCAGGGCAAGCTGAAGCGTTTGTTTGCAAGATCGGAGGCCTGGACAGACTCAGGCTCACTGCCGCTGCTTGAATCGGTGGAGCTTCCTTCCCCGCGCAAGATCGGCTGGGGAATTCCGAAATTTGAGGCAGACCCGTTATCTGAGGTTTTGACGGAACATCGCGATATTCCATCCCGACCAGTCAGGGGAAGACAAAGGCATGAGGAGGAACTCACGGAGAACTGGAGATGGAATCAACCGGATATGGAACCGGGAGAGCAGCCGAGCGTAAGCACAAACGACCGAACGGGGAGCCCAGATTCTGGATTCGGAGGCGGCTACAATTCTTCCGGAGGAATCCAGGCTGAGGGAGGTGCGCTGCAGCAGCGTCCCCATCAACAACGAACTTCCGGGAATCCTGGGATGTCAACTAGGCAGATGGAGGAGCCGACCGATGCCGAAGACTATTATCGGCAGCTGTCACACAAGACCAGCGTATTGGCTTCGGGTGACGCCGGTACAATGCTGCTCTCAGCCCAGGACGGGGGATGTATGACGGCAACTACAGCTCCGAGAGCCTTCATTGAGACAACCGACCCGAATACAGGAGCAAGTCAGCGAATTGAGCTTGTTCAGCAGCATTTTATCATCGGCCGTTCACCCGAGGTCGCACAGTATGTGGCCTCCGCTCCGGGAACCTCGCGGGCACATGTGGAATTGTCTCGTGATCAAGGAGGCTATCTCATTAAAGATTTGGGTTCGAAGAACGGGACGGTGTTGAACGGGGAGCCTATGGTTCCGTACAAAGGGTATGCGCTGCAAGAGGGAGACACCTTTGTCATTGCAGGAGGGAAATTCAGCTTTAGGGTGTCGGTGTAGCAAGCAACCCAATGCCTGGGACAGTTAAAGAGGGGACGAACATGAAACGATAACGAATATAGAACGAATATAAAACGAATATTAGAGCGAATATTAGGCGATATAGAAAAAACCTGTGTCGTGGCAGTGTTAGTGCTGCTCCTGCAGTTTCCTGATTAATCGGGATAACGGAGCAAAGCGTGCGGAAAGCGGGAATGAACCTGAGACTGTGCCCGATTCGGATATTAACAAAAACATCCCCTGGGTCCTTTAACGTCAAGCGTAAAGGACCCAGGGGATCTGTTCGTTATGCTTACTTGTTCAATAAATGCTGGTATGGTGTATAGTCGATATTTTTCTTCTGAAGAAAGTCGACCAGGAACTTGTAGTCCCGCTTCGGTGTCGCGACGATGTAGCCTTTGATGCAGTGGTCGCGGGTTACTTCAGTTGCGCCGGATTCCACGGCGATCTTGCCGATCTCGGCGGCGATGGAATGCTTGGCGATGTCGCGGAACGGGCCTGGAACCGGCTGCACCAGCTCATTCAAGAATGCCTTGGAATCATCGGTCCACAATGGCCGGCTCTTCTCAACCCAATAGTTCTGCCAGTCCAGCTTGGACTTGCCGTCGGCCTTCGGAAGCACCTTCAGAAACTTCCGGAACATAAAAAAACCGCCGATACCCATCACCCCAAGCATCACCCATCCCCAGAATGCAATCGAATACATAAACCAGGAAGGAGGTGCGCTGGAGGATAAAAATGCTGTAACAACCCCTACGCTCATCATCTCTATATCACCTCAGGAGGATTAACTTACATGACACTTCTATGAGAATTATAACGCATTTCTAGATTTATTTCAGTATTCACGCTAAAATAGGTGGTAATTGTGTGTCAAAAGGGGGATTAGGTTTATGTTGAAGATTGGTTCCCACGTGTCCTTCTCGGACAAGGGATTGTTGACAGCAACGGCTGAAGCCAATTCATATGGCTCCAGCTCGTTCATGATATATACCGGCGCGCCACAGAACACTCGCCGCAAGCCGATGGAATCCATGTTCCTCGAAGAGGGCAAAGCCGCGATGAAGGAAAGCGGGATTGAGGAGATCGTTGTCCATGCGCCTTACATTGTTAACCTGGGCTCCTATAAGGTGAACACCTATGAGCTTGCGGTCAGCTTCCTGCAGGAAGAGATTCGCCGCACGCATGCCATTGGCGTGAAGAACATCGTGCTGCATCCCGGTGCATATACCGACAAGGACCCGGCGTACGGCATCGACCGGATTGCCGAGGGCTTGAATGAAGTGCTGGGCGGTACCGAAGAGACTGAGGTGAAGATCGCACTGGAGACCATGGCCGGCAAAGGCACGGAGATGGGACGCAGCTTTGAAGAAATTGCTTCTATTATAGATAAGGTCAAGTATAATGACCGGCTCTCGATCTGCCTGGATACATGCCACATTCATGATGCCGGCTATGACATCGTCAATGATCTGGACGGTGTGCTGGAGAAATTCGATTCGCTGATCGGTCTGGACCGTCTGAGTGTCGTTCATATTAACGACAGCAAAAATCCGATCGGAGCAGCCAAAGACCGCCACACGCCACTGGGCACCGGCTGGATTGGCTTCGAGGCGATCCGCAACGTGGTTCATCATGAGAAGCTGCAGGGCAGACCGTTCATTCTGGAGACGCCTTGGATCGGCAAAGATCCCAAAACGCAGCGCCCGATGTATGAGATTGAAATTGCGCTGCTGCGCGGCGATGTTGAAGCTCGCTTCGGACAAGGGTTCATTGAGCAGGTTGGAGAGCTCGGCTCGTTCTTTACCAAGGAAGGGATCGATTCCCGCCAATTCGTGCTCGATACGTGGACGCTCCTGAAGAATGACGCGAAGGCGAAAAAGGCCGACCCGCGCGAGCCCATGGAACGTCTGTATGACATGGTTGTTGCAGCAGAGCTGCTGCCGGACTGCTCGGAGGAGCAGGTGAACCAACGAATCATCGCCTGGTTGTCCGGTGCGTCGCTGTCTTCATAATAGGTAAGTAGCCGCTTTATAGCATCGAAATGACAGGAGGGTCATCAAGTTAGTATGGAAATCCATGTAAAAAAAGAACAGCCGTCGGCATCCGGCTTACACCCGAATCGTGCCCGCATGCTGATCTCTTGTCCGGATGGACCGGGGATCGTAGCGGCCGTCTCGCGCTTTCTGTTCGAGCACGGCGCCAATATCGTCCAATCCGATCAGTACTCCATGGACCCCGAGGGTGGAATGTTCTTCATGCGGGTCGAGTTCGACCTGGACCATCTGGACAGCAAGCTGCCAGAGCTGGAGCGTTCGTTCCGCGAGGTTGCAGACTCGTTCGACATGCAGTGGAACATCTACCACGCCGCCCGCAAAAAAAGACTGGCCATCTTCGTGTCCAAGGAAGATCATTGTCTGGTCGAACTGCTGTGGCAGTGGCAAGCCGGAGACCTGGATGCGGATATTGCGATGGTGGTAAGCAACCATCTGGACATGAAGGATTATGTTGAGTCTTTCGGTATTCCGTATCATCATATTCCGGTTACAGCTGATACGAAGCCAGAAGCCGAGAAGCGTCAGCTTGAAGTGATTGGGGAAGATATTGATGTCATTATCCTGGCCCGCTACATGCAGATCATCTCACCTGCATTCATTGAGTTTTACCGGAACCGGATCATCAATATCCATCACTCCTTCCTGCCCGCCTTCGTTGGCGGCAAGCCTTATGCGCAGGCATACAATCGCGGGGTGAAAATCATCGGCGCAACGGCACACTATGTGACCGAGGAGCTTGATGGCGGACCGATTATTGAGCAGGATGTTCAGCGCGTCAGCCACCGCGACGATGTGAATGAACTGAAGCGCATCGGCCGCACCATTGAACGGGTGGTGCTTGCACGTGCCGTCAAATGGCATATTGAAGATCGAATTCTCGTTCACAACAATAAAACCGTTGTATTCAGCTGATCCGGGCTTAGCCAGGGCTTTCGAACATGCGGTATAGACTTGGCGCTCGGACGATGGATAACGTATCCCGCAGGTAACGATGCGGGGCGGTATACACGGTTAATAGAGAACAAGGGCCACAGGAGCAGCTGACACTTTAACGCTGCAATTGGTTTAACTCCCGCTCCTTTAAGGGGCGGGAGCTTTCTTTTATCCGCACTCTGATGGAGAAAAGGCCGATGCAGTTTTTCAAGCAACAGTTCAAACTTTTTTCACATTGTACTCGTCAATAGTATTGTACGCCGGATGCGATGGTTGTCTCTGATCGGGTTCGAGACGTTTTGATCAGGCGGAACATCATCTCGGGTCATCCGTATTTATGTTTTACATACAGCCAAGAAGCAGACGTGAGGGGAATAGGAAAGAGCTATTTTATTGGAGAGGGGAATCATCAGTTGTCGTTGTGTACAAGAAGTTTGCGGGGTCTGTCGCTGTGGGTGATGGCGTTGCTGGTACTGGCTGCGTCATTGTTCACCGGGAGCGGAACGGCCAATGCCGACGCTCCTAAGATCCAGATTCAGACAGAGCTGGGCTATAAGGGGAAGCTGAAAGAGGGGAAATGGAATCCGCTGAAGATAACGCTGACAAGCGATCAGGATATCGCGGGTGACATCGTTGTTCAAATTCAGAGCTATCAAGGCATGGGGATAGAGTCTTCCTATGTTCAATATGTTGAGCTTCCGAAGGACACGCCGAAGGAGGTTGTTATCGGCATCCCTGGCGGCTATTTAAACAAGGATAATAACCAGATTTTATTTTATGAAAAATCGTATACTGAGGGCCAGCCGATTCCGTTTGACCTCGGCCGGAACTACCTTCAGAGCTCGCAATATTCCGGGGCGCTGATTGCCGTATTGTCCGATGATCCGGATACGATGAACTTTATGAACGCCCTGAACGGCAGAGGCAACAGCCTGAACACCGTGCCTCTGAAGGCAGAGGAATTGCCGGATCAGGCGCAGCTGCTGAACGGGCTGGATGTTCTTGTAATTAATAATTTTGCTTCCGATACATTGTCGGCTGCGCAGCAAGAGGCCATCGCCCATTGGGTGAGTGAAGGCGGAACCCTGGTGCTGTCCGGCGGAGCCGGTTATGTGAAATCCGCGGCGCCATTCGCCGATATTGCTCCGGTGCAATGGACCGGGACGACAACGGTGCAGTCTCTGCCTGAGCTGGAGAAGCTGGGCGGCAAACCGCTAAGCCTGCAAGAAAGCTATACGATTTCGACCGCAACGCCGGTAGAAGGCGCGGAAAGCCAGCTCGAAGGGAACGGGAACCCGCTGATCGTCTCGAAAAGCCGGGGCATGGGCCAGGTGATGTATGCGGCTTATGATCTGGCCTTGGAGCCCGTTGCTTCTTGGGGAGGGCATGCAGATGCATGGGCTTCGATTCTAAGAGGCGCGCTTCCGCTTGTTAATCCAGGCGGGATGGGGTATTACCAACCCATGCTTGAAAGCCTCGGTTACGTCACGGAGTACTTTCCGTCCTTGAAGATGCCATCCTTTCAGCTGCTGCTGTGGATGCTCATCGGATATGCGGTTATTGTAGGTCCGCTGCTGTATTTTATATTGAAGAAAGTAGACAAGCGGGAATGGGCCTGGCTTCTTATTCCTGCCCTGGCCGTTGTGGCCAGCGGCACGGTGTATACGGTGGGCTCCTCAGACCGTACGGAGGAAATGGCCCACACGATCAATGTTATAGAGATGGACGGTGAGGGGAGCGCTCTGAAGTCATCGGTTTCCGCCTTCTTCTCGCCTCGCAGCGGAAATTACACACTCGAGTTTCCTAAGAACACGTACCTGAGAGCCGGAGGTTCCAGCAACTCTTTTGGCGGCAGCAGATTAGGCGATAACAACACCTATATCCGTGCTGCGGAAAATGAGACGCTGCTGGAGTTTCGAAATATGCCTCAATGGTCGCTTGGCAAAGTCTACATGCAGGGACAGGGATACAATGAGGCGGGCAAGCTGACATCAGATATTCGTCTGGACGCAGCAGGGCAGATTGTCGGTCAAGTGACGAATGAAACGAAGAGCGATCTGGAGAATGTTGTGCTCGTTATGGGCGGCAAGGCTTACCGGATGGGCGATATAAAGCAAGGAGAGAGCGCTGAGGTGCCTCAAGACAAAGCACAGATTCTCACTACCAATCATCAGAATCTTTCCAATCTTCTGTATCCGTACACGAATAACGATGTCTACAATCGTGAACGGGAAGTTTTGTCCATGTACAGCTATTCGCCAACCAATATTGACAAGACATCGACTTATATTTTTGGCTGGAGCAAAGATCATCTGACGAATTATACACGCGCCGGAAAAGAAGTGAGCAGCGACCAGCTGAACTTCTGGGTGCAGCCGATTCAGATGGGATGGGCCCTGAATGAAGGCGAGATTACCATTCCGTATGGATTCTTGACGCCGGAAGTGACGCAGGTGAATTCCCCGATCTTCGGAACCTATGTGCATGGCGTGGAGCTTGGGCAAGGAACGATGATTATGGAGTTCCCGCTGTTGCCGGGCGACGATGTCAAATATTCTGAAATCTCCATCAAGGGAACGAGAGTGCCGGGAGTAGCTACAATGGAACTGTGGAACGCATCATCCGGAGAGTGGGAGCCGATGACGCAACAGAACAGTGTCCATGTGATCGCGGACAACCCGGAACAGTATATTGTGAACAATAAGATCCGGATTATGATCAGCACGTCTGACCATGTCAACTTCATGATGCCGGAGCTGTCGCTGAAAGGGGAGTCTCAGCATGATTGAAATACGCAATCTGAGTAAGAGGTACGGGAATTTCCATGCTTTGAAGGAGATCAATTTGGAGATTGGCAAGGGGACGGTCTTCGGGTTTGTCGGACCGAACGGAGCTGGAAAATCGACCACGATGTCCATCCTGGCGACGTTAATGCTGCCGACATCAGGCGTTGCCAAAGTCGACGGCTATGATGTGACACAGTATCCAAAAGAAGTGCGCAAACGGATTGGCTACATGCCCGACTTCTTTGGGGTTTACGATCAGCTGAAGGCGACGGAGTACCTGCATTTCTATGGCGCGAGCTACGGCATTCCGCGCACGGAGCGGGAGCAGCTGATTCCGCAGCTGCTGGAGCTTGTGAACTTGAGCGACAAGGCGGATGCCTACGTGGACACCTTGTCGCGCGGGATGAAGCAGAGATTGTGCCTTGCCCGCTGCCTGGTTCATGATCCGGAGGTGCTGATTCTCGATGAACCGGCTTCGGGGCTTGACCCGAGGGCGCGGATCGAGATGCGCGAGATATTGAAAGAATTGAAGCTGATGGGGAAAACGATCATTATTTCGTCCCACATCCTACCCGAACTTGCTGAAATGGTGGACGAAATCGGCGTGATCGAGCATGGCGAGATGATTGCCCAGGGCAAGGTTGCAGATATTCAGAACCGGCTGCGGGTTAAAAAGGTGATTCATATCCGGACCCTGGAGCGGGAGGAGGAGCTGGCGGCCAAGCTGCGGGATGAGCCTCATGTAAGCTCCGTATTGACGGACAACACCGGGGTCCATGTGCATTACAGCGGGGATGATGTGCAGCAGAGCGCCTTGCTGCGCCAGGTCATCTCCTGGGAAATTCCGATTGTGTCCTTCCAGGAAGCGCAGAGCAACCTGGAGGATGTATTCCTCGAAATCACCAAAGGAGGGGCCCGCGAATGAATTGGACCCGAAGATTAATCAATCCGGTAATTAACAAGGAGTTCAGACTCCGGATGCGCTCCCCGCGTTCGATGATGTCCGTGCTGTTCTACGTTTTGGCTTTGGGCGTTGTGGCGATGGGCTTTATCTATCTGACACTGTATTTGGACCAAAGGAGTTCCCAGCGCTTTAATGCGCAGGCGAGCCAGATGATGTTCTATGTGCTCAGTTTTGCACAGCTGATACTGATCGCCTTTATGGCTCCGGCCTTAACGGCGGGCGTCGTCAGCAGCGAACGCGAGAAGCAGACGCTCAGCATGCTGCTTACGACCCAGCAAAGCTCTACCACGATCATTCTGAGCAAGCTGGCGTCTGCGCTGAGCTTCATGGCGCTGATCGTCCTGGCAACACTGCCGGTATACAGCATTGTGTTTTTGTATGGCGGTATTTCACCAAAACAGATGGTATCGGTATTCCTGTTCTACCTGTTTGTCATGCTGCTGCTGGGCGCCCTTGGCGTGATGTTCTCAACGCTGTTTAAGCGCACCATTATCGCGGTGATCGTGACTTATGGAACAGGGCTGATCATCTTTCTGGTCACGGGACTTCTGTATCTGTTCTGTATGGGCATTGCGCAGCAGAATATGTACAGCTCAGGTCAGCCGGCGCCGGGAACCTATTCATGGGTAGGATATTTGCTGGGGCTTAATCCGGCCGGGGCGATGGTAAGCCTGCTGAACCCGACGTTCTCCAGAGATGCCTTTCTCATGTATGGCGGCAGCTTGAACAGCGAGCCTCCGATTCAGCTGTGGCTGGAGTTTGTGCTTGTCTATTCAGTTGTGATAGTGCTGGCACTGCTGATTGCCATCCGCAACATTCGCCCAGTGGCGAGACGAAAGAGAAAGAAGGATGGCGGACCGAAAGCTGGGCAAGCGGCGGAGCAAGCCCAGCAAGAGGTGGGGCAAGCTGAGCAACCTTCGCAATCCTGACATGGTGCACGTTCATTTAACTAAAGGAGGGGATCGTCGTGGACAACATCATTCGCTTCATTGAGTCTGCCAGGCGAAGGCTTCAGGCCTTTCGCGTGCTTGCTGGCGGTTTGTACGGCCTTATGGCCGGAATGGGAGCGGCGCTTCTGCTGCTGGTGATCGGGAGAATCGTTCCGATCCCTTGGCTGAAGACGGCGGTGATGATGGTTCCGCTGGCGGCAATCCTGATTGGGCTTCTGTATGGCTGGCTGCGGCGCATACCGGCAGAAGCGGCGGCCCAGGCGATGGACCGCGCTTCGGGCGAAGCCGAGCGAAGTGACATGATGGTGACCGCCCTCTCCTTCAAGGAGGAAGACACGGTAGCGGCTCGCTATCAGCGGGCGCAGGCGGAGGCATACGGGGCAAGTTTCACGGCCGAGATGAAGCACAGGCTGCCCGCACCGAATGTTCGCAAACAGCTGCTGATCAGCATGGCCGGCCTCGTCTCGGTTGTGGCGCTGACGCTGATCCCGAACCCGATGGATGATAAGATCGAGGCGGCGCGGGAGCAGAAGGCCTGGGTACAGGAGCAGGTACAGAAAACGGAAGAGCTTGAAGAGCAGATCCAGCAGGAGACACTGGATCCTGCCACCAAGCAGAAGCTGCTTGAAAAGCTGGATGAACTGAAGCAGCAGCTTGCAGCCGAGCAATTTCCCGAGCAGGCGCTGGAAAAGCTGGAAGAAGCGATGAAGGAAATGGAGAAGCTGGCGAAGCAGCAGGAAGAGCGTTCGCGTCAGCTTGCAGAGCTGGCCCGGCAGATGCAGCAGGAGCAGGCATTGGCTCAGACAGGACAGAGTCTGGAACAAGGCAAGGCCGATGAGATGCAGCAGGAAATGAGCAAGATGATGGAAGAGGTCAAGCAGATGACCCAGCAGGAGAAGGATGAGCTGGCAGAGATGCTGGAACAGCTCGCTGAAGCTGCGAAAGAAGTACCGGACATCGAGAAGCTGGCCGAGGAGCTGAAGAAGACCGCCCAGGCTTTACAGGAAAGCGCTTTGCCAGAGGAATTGGAAGAGGCGCTAAGGCAGATGTTCGCCGAACTGGAGGAGGCTGCCCTTGCCAAGGCGTCCGCGGATAGCGAGTCGCAAGGCGCCTCTGCACTGGCGTCCGCTCTGGCTGCCCAAGGTCTTGGGCTGGCGGAGCAGATGCTGGCCTCGGGGATGTCAGTATCGAACAGCTGGAGCTCTGGCGGCAGCGCCCAGGCGCTGGCACAGGCTGCTGGCAGCAGCGGTGAATCAGGAGAATCGGGGGAAGGTGGCTCGGGGCAACCATCTGGCAGTGAAGGCTCCGGAAGTCAAGGTTCTGGAGGCTCTGGCAGCAGTGGCGGCAGCGGAGGAAGCGGAGCTGGGGCAGGCAGTGGCGGAAGTGGGACTGGTGTGGGCAATGGGACAGGCGGCAGCGGAGCCGGACTTGGGTCGGGCGGCCGCGAGCTGGTCACCACGCCGCGAGCATTGGAGGGCAGCGGCAATGTCGAAGTCGATACTGGTCCGCTGGACGGCCAAGGCGGCGAAGTCCAGAAGGGCGGCGTGTCCCCGACCGTGCCAGGAACTGCCAGACCTTATGAAGAGGTGTATCGTGATTATGAAATGCAAGCGCGGAAGTCGCTAAATCGCAGCCAGCTGCCTGAGCAGATGCAGGGACTGGTCGAGGCGTATTTCATCGAGATTAATCCGAATCCTTAGCTTCGTGCGTACGGAAGGCATCCGTGCGTATATAGCCATAAACAGCACTTATTAATTCAAGAAGACGGAGGACAATCCATGTCGGATATCGCAGTGAAACCACAGGAATGGAAAGAGAGTATCGACAGTCTCAGGGAGCATATCGGAAAGGTCATCGTCGGTCAGCAGGAGGTTGTCGAGCAGATGCTCTGGTGCATATTCGCCGGAGGGCACGCATTGCTGGAGGGCATTCCCGGCCTTGGGAAAACGATGCTGGTCCGCACGGTGTCGGAGGCGCTGGATCTGTCGTTCTCGCGCATCCAGTTCACCCCCGATTTGATGCCGAGCGATATTACAGGCACGAATATATTGTCGTTCGGGCAGCAGGGCAGCACCGGCATGACGTTTCAGAAAGGGCCGCTGTTCAGCAGCATCGTGCTGGCGGATGAAATCAACCGGGCGACCCCCAAAACGCAGAGCGCCTTGCTGGAAGCGATGCAGGAGAAGACCGTTACCGTAGGCGGAGAGACGCATCGGCTGCCAAGGCCGTTCTTCGTCCTGGCAACACAGAACCCGCTTGAGAATGAAGGTACCTATCCGCTTCCGGAAGCGCAGCTTGACCGGTTCCTGCTCAAGATCGACGTTTCGTACCCTAGCGGTGACGAGCTGAAGGAGATTGTACGGCGCACGACGTCATCGCATGAATTCCAGGTGACGAGACAGATGACGGCAGACACCCTTCTGGAAATTCAGCAAGGCGCGAAGGAAGTGCTGGTCGCTGAAGATATTTTGGACTATGCAGTGCGGCTGCTTATGTCCACGCATCCCGAAGAGGCTTCGGCTCCGGAGGCGGTTCGGAAGTACGTCCAGTTCGGCTCCGGGCCGCGCGGCGTGCAGTCCATCATCTCGGTCAGCAAGGTGCGGGCGCTGTGCAGCGGCCGGATGCATGTATCGACAGGTGATATCCGGGCCGTGGCGCTGCCTGCGCTGCGTCATCGTCTGTTCCTGAATTTTGAAGGACAGGCGCTTGGCATTACGACAGACAGCATCATACAGGAGGTTCTGCAGGCGCTGGAGGGATCGGCGTGAGCGGGGCCGGACATTTGCTTCCACCCGAGTGGCTGCCGCGGCTTGAACGATTCAGCCTGAGTGCCAAAAGGAGGGTGGCAGGCACCCATCAAGGGAAGCGGCGCTCCAAGCGCCTCGGTTCCTCGCTGGAGTTTGCCGACTACCGGCTGTACACTCCCGGCGATGATGTCCGCAGGTTTGACTGGGGCATATATTCCCGTACAGGGAAAGGGTTCGTCCGTCAGTTCATGGATGAGCAGGAGCTGACGGTCAACATTTATGTGGACTGCTCGGCTTCCATGGGAACAGATATTGTAGCTTCTCCGGAGCTTGGGGGGACATCGGGCTCAGCCCTGCCGGAGGGAGGCGCCAAATGGATGCTCGCCCGGCAGCTTGCGGCCAGCATCGGCTATATGGCGCTATCCTCATATGACCGTCTGCAAATCGCCTGTTACAGCCGGACGCTCAATGCCCGCTTGCCGGTTATGCGGGGGAAAGGATCGGCACATCGACTTTTCTCCTTTCTGCAATCGGCACAGACCGGGGGAGAAGGAAGCCTAGCGGCGGCGCTGGCAGTGCCGGGCTCGCTGCCAAGGCAGCCGGGTATGACCTGGATATTCTCGGACTTCTGGCTGGAAGGCGGGGAAGAGGAGCTGTACAAGGCGCTGTCCCTGCTGTCCGGAACGGGGCAGGAGGTGGTGCTCGTCCATATTTTGTCGCGGGCAGAGCTTGAGCCGAAGCTTTCGGGCGATCTGAGGCTGGTGGACAGCGAGACGCTGACCGGCAAGGAAGTGGCGCTGACGGGCAAGGTGCTGGAGGCGTACGAGAGGGAGCTGGAGCGTTACCGCCACATGCTCTCCGCCGTATGTGCCGAGCGGGGCATGTCCTATGTGCTCATTCCGGCAGACTTGCCGCTGTCCGACGCGATGTTTGGCGTACTGGCCGGATCGGGACTGGTGAGCGGATAAGGTGGCAGGCACTGCGGGTCTGATTCAAGAAACGAGACAAATCTACAATAGGTAGAATCAGGGAGATATAGCAGAAAGCGCGGCGTCTGGATCTGCTAGGGCAATGACTTATAAGCCGAATAGCGACAAGCGCTGTGCCGGGTATGGAAGGAGGGGGCATGTTTGGGGATTCAGTCGTGGGTTAGTCTCTGGTTCGGTTTAACGCTGCCGGCCATTGTGCTCATGTATATGTTTAAGCGAAAGTATGTCGACATGGCAGTCCCCAGCCACTTGTTATGGGATCGGGTTCTCCGAAATCTGGAGGCGAACCGGCCGTGGCAGAAGCTGCAGAACCGGCTTCTGCTGTGGTTGCAGCTGCTGGTTGCAGCGCTGCTCGTCTTCGCACTGATGCAGCCATTCTTGCAGGTGTCCGGGGGCGGAAGCGCACATATCGTGATCATTGCGGATACCTCGGGCAGCATGAGCGCGGAGGCCGGACCGACGGATAATTCGGAAGGCGGCGCGCAGGAGCGGACTTCCCGGCTTGATCTTATGAAGGAGCGAATCCGGGAATATGTCCGCGATCACGGGCAGGGCAGCGACATTACCCTGCTGGCTGCAGGGGCGAGCCCGATCACATTGCTGTCGCGGGAAGGTGATAGCGCTTCGCTGCAAAGCGCTTTGGAGCAGCTGCGGCCTTATTACGGGCCAGCCTCCTACAGAGAGACGCTGTCACTGGCTTCAGCGCTGACCCGGGAGGAGTCAGATGCCGAAGTAGTTATTTTTACAGATGGTTACTGGAAACGGGATGAGGTTGAGGTCGCTTATCAGGTGCCGGTCTCGGTGGAGTCGATTGCAGGGGATATGCTGCTGAATGCATCGATTGATCAGTTTGGCGTATCGCCAAAGGATGAAGCGGGGCTTCGGCATGATGCCGTTGCGGTCATCAGCCTGACTGCGCAGGCGGCGGCAGCCATGGAAGTCAGCCTGTATGGGGATGAGCAGCTCCTGGCGAGCAAGGTGGTGGAACTGACACCGGATGCGCGGGCGACGGTTTCCTTCCCGGATCTGCCGCTGGCGGAGATCTACCGGATTGAGCTGGCAGGGGATGACGGCTATGCCGCTGACAATGAAGCGTATGCGTTCAGCCGCGGGCATGGAACTTCGCGCGTGCTGCTGCTGACATCCGGCAATCTGTTTCTGGAGAAGGCGCTGCAGCTCAGCGGAGCCGAGGTGACCCGGATTGCGACAGGCATCGCGGACGAAGCGGGCGCGGATGCGGAGGGCACAGAGGAAACGGGAACGGCTGATAACCGTCAGTCCAGCGAGGCTAGTCCGCCTCCGGTTCCGGATGGAGCCTTTGACGTCATCGTGATGGACGGCAGCGTGCCGGACAGCTTCAAGCAGGGCGAGTGGGCCAAGCTCACAGCCTCCGTCCCGCTGTGGACGATCGGCGGCGAAGGCGCCCGCAGCGAGCAGCCTGGCGGCCGAGCGGCCATCAGCACACATCCGGTCATGTCTTACATTACGCTGAACGATGTGTACTTCGGCGCGGTGACAGATCAGGGGCAGGCGCCGGTCTGGGGAGAAGCGATTGCGAGGATCGGAGATACTCCGCTGATCCATGCCGGGAAGGAAGGCGGCCGTCCGCGTCTGGCTTTTCATTTTCTGCTCCAGGACAGCGATCTGCCATTGTCGCCGGAATTTCCGGTGCTGGTCAGCAATGCGCTTGAATGGATGACAGCAGGCAAAGGCACCGGGCTTGGACGCTACATCGCAGGTGCCCAGGCGGATATTCCGATTGCGGCGGATACGGTGAAGGCCGGGTGGGCTGCCAAGGGCGGACTCGCGCTTGCCGAAGCTCCTGCCTATACGGAAGCGGCCGAGACAGCGCAAGGAGTTTCACCGGTGCAGACGGTGCCGGACATACCGGGACTGTACGCTTTTGAACAGGAGAATCGGGCCGGGGAGAAGATCAGCTACTGGCTGTCGGTTGCGCCGGATCCGTTCGAAGGGGACTGGAGCGAGCGCCGGGAGCCGAATATTGTTCAGACCACGGCAGGCAGCGGTCCACAGCAAGCCGGAGAAGGGACAGATCGGTCAGAACAGAACGCGTCATCGGCGGCAGCGAGGGCAGCTTCGTTAATGCCTTGGCTTGCGGCACTTGCGCTGGCCGTTATCGCTGCAGAATGGGGGGTGTACCAGCGTGGGCGTTCAGTTTAGTCAGCCGTGGTTCTTGCTGCTGCTGATTCCGGCAGCGTTGTTTCTGTATTATGCATTCCGGTCTGATTTCAGGCTAAACGGTTTTCGCAAAAAGCTGACCCTGACGCTGCGCGCCCTGGTCATTCTGCTGCTGATTCTGATGTTATCCGGTCTGCACGGTTACACCGTGCTCCGTGACAAGCAGGTCGTGTTTCTGGCGGACCGCTCGGACAGCATGGGCGATGCCGATCGGATCAGCACCTGGATCAGCGAGGCGGTACAGACCAAAGGAGAGCGGGATCAGACGGCGATTGTATCGGTCGGTCTTGAAGGCGCTGTGGAGCGTCTTCTGACTGATCATGAGCGACCGGGAGCCGGGATGAATGCCCGGCTGGAATCGAGGTTCACCGGACTCGAATCCGGGCTTCAGCTGGCAGGCAGCCTGTTCGAAGGCAGCTCGGATTCACGGATCGTGCTGATCTCCGACGGGGAGGAGAATGTCGGCAGCATGGCTGCTGCGGGCAGGCTGCTGAAGGATCGCGGCATCGCCGTCGATGTGCTTCCGGCTCCCGGGCAGCAAATCCGCGATGTTGCGGTAGAGGAGCTGCGCGTACCGGACCGGCTGTATCAGGCTGAGGCCTTTTACGCTGAAGTGCTGGTGCAAAGCACCTTCAAAACCTCAGGCGAGCTGCGAATTTATGAGGACAACCGGGAGATTGCCCGTCAGACGGTAGAGGTGTCGCCGGGCGAGAACCGCTTTGCGGTCCAGGGCCTGGCGAAAACGCCGGGGCTGCATCGCTATCGCGCAGAGGTGTTCATGAGCGGCGACGAATCGTCGGCGAATAATGCGGCGTATGATTTTACCCGTGTCGAGGGTTCGCCGAAGGTGCTGATTGTCGAAGGCAAGCCGGACACCTCCTCCAACATTACAGCAGCGCTTGAGTCGGCGCTGATCGGTACGGAAGTGATTCCACCGGAGATGCTGTCGCTTGAGGCGGCGAAGTATGCAGCGTATGACAGCATTATTTTCAACAATGTGTCTGCCACGAAGGTAAGCGGTCCTGCGATGGACATGATTGAGCAGGCGGTGCGCAGCTTCGGTGTCGGCTTTATGATGGTCGGCGGAGAGAACAGCTACGGGATGGGGGGGTATTTCAAAACCCCGATCGAAAAAGCGCTGCCGGTATCGATGGAGCTTGAAGGGAAGCGGGAAGTGCCATCTCTGGGGCTTATACTCGTCATCGACCGCTCCGGCAGCATGGACGGCAACAAGATCGAGCTGGCTAAGGAATCGGCTATGCGGACGGTGGAGCTGCTAAGATCCAAGGATACGGTCGGCGTGGTGGCGTTTGACGATCAGCCCTGGTGGGTTGTGATGCCGCAAACGCTGGATAACAAGGAAGAGGTCATCAGCAGCATTCAGTCGATCCCGAGCGGCGGGGGAACGGATATATACCCGGCTGTAGCGTCGGCGCTGGATGAAATGCTCAAGCTGAATACGCAGCGTAAGCATATTATTCTGATGACGGATGGCCAGTCTGCCTTCAATTCCAATTATCAGGGGCTGGCGGACACGATGGTTGAGGAGAATATTACGATGTCCACCGTCGCGGTCGGAATGGATGCGGATTTGAATCTGCTGCAGTTTTTGGCGGAAGCGGCGAACGGACGTTATTACTTCGTGGAAGATGAGACGACGCTGCCGGCGGTATTCAGCCAAGAGACGGTGATGATGGCGCAGTCCTACATTGTAGACCGGCCGTTCGTGCCTGCTGTGCAGCAGGCCGGAGACTGGATGGGCTTGTTTGAGCGCGGCGTTCCGGGACTGCTTGGCTATATTGCAACGACGCCGAAGCCGTCGGCGCAAAATGTGCTGGTTAGTCCCGAGCCGGATCCGGTGCTGGCAAGATGGCAGTACGGCTCCGGCCGGACGGTAGCCTGGACGAGTGACTTGAGCGGGAAATGGTCGAGCGAGTGGGTGAACTGGTCCGGCTTCGCGGATACGCTGACGGAGATCGTGAAATGGACGTTCCCGCAATTCGTGTCATCGCCTTATGAGATCACGACGGCGGTAGCGGGCAATGAGGTAACGCTGCAGGTGAACACGACAGGCGATCAGCCGCCCGAGAAGCTGAGTGCGATTATCGGCGACGACGAGGCGGGCGAGCAGGTCGTGGAGCTGATTCAGGAAGCGCCCGGACGGTATACCGGACAGGTTCGCGTCTCCAAGCCGGGCGCGTTTCTGATGTCGCTCCAGGATCACAGCGACGAAGAAGCGGTTCAGGCTGCGCCGGGGACAGGGTTTGTCGTTCCGTATTCGCCGGAGTACAAAATTTCCTCCGGCGGGGGCGAAGAGGCGCTGACCCGGTTGGCTGAATTGACGGGGGGACGCGTCCTGTCCTGGGATGAACCGGCAGCGGTGTTCGACCGGGAGGCGTCCACGCGGACGCAGCTCCATGACTGGAGCTATGCGCTGCTGGCGGCGGCCCTGCTGCTGTGGGTCGCCGACATCGCGGTGCGGCGCCTGGCCCTGCCATGGGGCGCCATCGCCGCCGGTGCGGCCGCCCTGCTGCGCAGGCGGCCGGCCCAGGCCGCGGAGGCCGGGCAGCGCCCCGGCCTCGAGCGGCTCGCGGCGCGCAAAGCCCGCGCCGCGAGCTTCTACGGCGGCGGCGCAGGCAGGGACTCCGCCCAGCCGCCGCCGTCCTCCCCGCCCGCGGGGCCGCGTGAGCGCGGCGCGGGCGCCGGGAATGCCGGGGAGCGCACCGCGCCCCCGGCACCCGGGGCTGCACCGGCGGGGGGCCGCAAGGCCCCGCCGGAGGCAGCGCCGGAGGCAGCGCCGCAGCGGCGGGCGGATGCCCCGCTGCGGGAGCCGGCCCGGGCGAAGCCGGCCGGCCGGGATGGCGCGCGCGATGCGAGCGCGCCGCCACCGCCGCCCCCTCCCGCCTCCGGCGGCGGGGGCGAAGAGCGCCGGCCCGGTGCCCCAGGGCCAGCGACAGAGGAGCGCGCGTCCTCAATGGACCGCCTCCTCAAGGCGAAGAAGCGCGGCTCTCGGTAAGATGCCGCCGCTAAGTGCAGGGCGGGACGGGTTCGGCCCCCGGCTGCGCCCCTGATGATGTCCGGCTCGCCATGGCCTAGCGGCTATGGCAGCCAAGATACATCCGCGTTCCGGGGGCGTTAGCTCCAGCGCGGCTTCGCAAGCGGGAAGGATGCAGGCGACGCGCCTTATTCCATCCGCCGGAAGCAGCCGCTTGAATCTAAATCATGCAACGGTCGCTCAGGAATGACCTCCTGAACGGCCGTTTTTTCGTTATCAGACCGCCGCCTGGCGGTTGCCGGGAGAGGCATCTGCCCATCGCTGCGGCTGAACTCCGGTTCAGCCGGTTATAACCCGTTTAATAAGGGAAATAATGCATGGAAGGGCCTGCCCTTGCGAAACAATTCATAATTCGGATGTGGAAATGAACCGGCACAGATGTTACAATAAGAATATCAAAATGATATTTTCAACATTCCCATTTCCTAAGTTGTGATGAACAGCCGGCGATGGGGAGGAGAAGTCTTCATTTTTCGCAGCTTTTATTCAAGGCAGGATTTTGCAAGGATCGGATGAGTGGCTTACCATGAGCAATCTATGGATAGAATCGGTTATGTTCGTCTGTAATTGTGTCCCGGAAGCGGCTCGGATCGAGGTTTGCAATGTCCGAAAAGCAAAAGATTTGAGGAGGACGAATCATGACAACCGAAAACAACCAAACCATCGACAACCTGTCCATTGCGACGGTTCGGACGCTGGCGATCGACGCAATCGAGAAGGCAAAATCCGGTCATCCGGGCATGCCGATGGGTTCCGCACCAATGGGCTATCAATTGTTTGCCAAAACGATGGTCCATAACCCGGACGAGCCAGCATGGATTAACCGCGACCGCTTTGTGCTGTCTGCAGGTCACGGCTCCATGCTGCTGTACAGCCTGCTTCACCTGAGCGGATACGATCTGTCGCTGGAGGATCTGAAGCAGTTCCGTCAATGGGGCAGCAAAACGCCGGGCCACCCGGAGTTCGGGCACACAGCTGGCGTTGACGCTACCACCGGCCCGCTTGGACAAGGGGTTGCGATGGCGGTTGGTATGGCTATGGCCGAAGCGCATCTGGCAGCAACATATAATAAAGATGATTTCAAAGTCATCGACCACTACACGTATGCGATCTGCGGCGACGGCGACCTGATGGAGGGCGTATCCGCCGAGGCAGCTTCCCTGGCTGGACATCTGAAGCTTGGCAAACTGATCATGCTGTACGATTCCAACGATATTTCCCTGGACGGCGAGCTTAATCTGGCGTTCTCGGAGAATGTCGCGAAGCGCTTTGAAGCTTACGGCTGGCAAGTTCTGCGCGTTGAGGACGGCAATGATCTTCCGGCTATCGAGAAGGCCATCCAGGAAGCGCAAGCCGACGCGTCCCGTCCGACATTGATCGAAGTGAAGACGGTCATCGGATACGGCAGCCCGAACAAGCAGGGCAAGGGCGGTCACGGCGGTACTCACGGTTCCCCGCTGGGAGCAGAGGAAGCGAAGCTGACCAAGGAATTCTACAAATGGGTATACGAAGAGGATTTCTATGTGCCTGAGGAAGTGCGCGAGCATTTCGGCAAAGTGAAGGATCGCGGTATCGCTGCTTACCAGGCATGGGTAGATCAATTCAAGAAATATAAAGAAGCGTATCCGGAGCTGGCAGCGCAATTCGAGCGCGGCGAATCCGGTGACCTGGCTGAGGGCTGGGACAAGGATCTTCCGAAATACAGCCCGGAGGACAGTGCAATGTCCACACGTGTTGCTTCCGGTAAGGCGCTGAATGGGCTGACGGCAGGAGTGCCTCAATTGCTGGGCGGCTCCGCAGACCTGGAAAGCTCCACCATGACCCATCTGAACGGTCTTGCGAACTTTACGGCGGATAGCTATGAAGGGCGCAACATCTACTACGGCGTGCGCGAATTCGCGATGGCTGGCGCAATGAACGGGATTGCCCTCCATGGCGGCCTGAAAATTTTCGGAGGTACATTCTTCGTCTTTACGGATTATCTGCGTCCGGCGATCCGTCTGGCTGCACTGATGAAGCTTCCGGTTACGTATGTGCTCACGCATGACAGCATCGCTGTTGGTGAAGACGGCCCTACCCATGAGCCGATCGAGCAGCTTGCTTCACTGCGCATCATCCCGCAGCTGACGGTCATTCGTCCTGCCGATGCCAATGAGACTTCCGCAGCTTGGGCGTATGCGATGGAGAACAAGGATCGTCCGGTGGCGCTTGTTCTGACTCGTCAGAACCTGCCAATTCTCGCCGGAACGGCCGAGAACGCACGCGAAGGCATCAAACGCGGTGCCTACGTTGTATCTGATGCAGCATCCGGCAAAGCCCAGGCGCAAATTATTGCGACAGGCTCCGAGGTTCAGCTTGCGGTTAAAGCGCAGGCGAAGCTTGCCGAAGAAGGCATCCAGGTTCGCGTCATCAGCATGCCAAGCTGGGATCTGTTCGATCAACAGGATCAAGCATACAAGGATTCCGTCTTGCTGCCTGATGTAAAAGCACGTCTTGCGGTTGAAATGGCACATCCATTCGGCTGGGAGCGTTACGTTGGCGAGAAGGGCGAAATTCTTGGCATCAGCACCTTCGGTGCTTCCGCACCTGGCGATCGTGTCATCGCCGAGTACGGATTTACGGTTGAGAATGTGGTCAGCCGTGTAAAAGCGCTGCTGTAATGCTGTAAATTGTAGATGGCGCTATAGCCATCACAGCTTCATATGGAATGCTTCGGCACCCGCCTTAAGCGGGTGCCGTCCATATATTCGGAAGGGGTTTCGCCCCGATGTCAGGCCCCTGTTCGAACGAACAGCCGCTTAGGAGCCGCATCAGCGCAACAGGCGGAAGATAAACTGCCGTTCGCAGATGGCCCATGTGGCTGCTTATCTCAGCTAACAGACCGGTGGGCGAAGGCTTTGCCATGCCATTGTTCATGTATACAACAACTTGAATAAGGAGAGGGTTTGTTCATGTCACAGTTCAACAATGCCACAATTGTAAAGGCCGCGAATATTTATTATGAGGGAAACGTAACCAGCCGCACGGTGCTGCTGGAGGACGGGCAGGAGGTAACGCTTGGCATTATGCTGCCGGGAAGCTATGAGTTTGGCACCGACGGTCCGGAAATTATGGAGATCCTGTCCGGCGATCTGTCCGTTCTGCTGCCTGGGGAGCAGGAGTGGAGACAGATTCAGGGCAGCGCGACATTCCACGTGCCTGGCGATTCAAGCTTTAAGCTGGAAATCCGTACAGTTACAGATTATTGCTGCTCTTATCCCAAGGCGTAAAGGGTATCCGCCTGTTCTCAGATCAACTGCATGGCAGAGGGAGCAAGATGAAGAGATGAAGACCCCAGTTCCCGGCGCGAAGGGGAATTGGGGTCTTTCTATACAAGCTGCTATTTAACCCATCGAGGGCCTCCATTCCTGCTCACCCCGCGTGACGCTCTACGCCAGACGGCAGGAAGTCAGCAGGCCCTTACTTAATCCCCGCTGTTGATGTCAATGTCTGATATCAACGCAGGGCTTGAAATTTATCGCTATAATGAGGTTATTCCTCCGGGATATCGACGATTACACCTTTGTAGTCCGGTGAGCTTGTATCCAGTTCCACGGAGCCTTGGGCCCATTCCTTGGTACGGTCCAGCAGCGTGTAGTAGGTCTCGCCAACCGGATAACGGAATTGGAACTTGGCTGCGGTCCAGTTCTTCACATCCGGCAATTCGCCGATCTCGGCTTTAACAGCAGGCAGGAAGAACGGGTTGCGATTCTTGGGAGCTTCGGCAGCATAATCGAGCTGGCCCTGCCACTTAAGCAGCTTGACTCCGCCCCGGATTTCAAAGTAACTGGCAATATCATTGTCGACGATGAAGAAACGGTCGGATGCTCCTTGGGGAAAATAAAAGTCAACGCCCTGCATCTCCATCGGGGTCAGCTCCAGTTCCGGCAGCTTCAATTGTGAAGCATACGGCAGATGGACTGCAGCATTCCTTGCGGTGGACAGATCGGAGCTCAGAAGATCTGCGATCACGAGCGGGTCCGCTTTAATGATAAAAGCTGTTTTCTGAGCGTTGTTCCAAACGATATGGGACCCGAATGCTTCTGCTACAGCGCGGAGCGGAACCATCACTTTACCTTTATGGATCAGCGGAGCGGCAGATTCGTCTAACGTCTGCCCGTCCACGGTTATGGCGGTGCTTCCGACGGTCAGTTCGATCGTTCTGCCATCGCCTTGGACAACCGCCTGCTTCTTCTTATTGTCGTAGCTAATCTTGTAGTTGCCCATCGGCTTCAGATCGGTGAGCGTCACATACGTTGTTCCATTCCGGATCAGTACCTCTCCGGCGGCGGGAACACTGTTAATAATAGCTGTTGGTGCTGCGGCTGCCGGGGCAGCGGATACTGCAGGACCTCCGGATACAGGCAACAGGAAGAGCGTTGTTAGCGCGGCTGTACTGGCCATTGTCTTGAGAAGATTTCGATGCATAGTAATTCATTCCTCCTTTACCATCATAAGACGTCTGTACATGGACAATAGTTGCAGTCCTTAATAACAAAAATGGAAATGAGATCCTTTAAGAAAACAAAACCACACTCCTCCCCGCTCTTATAATTTGGAGGCGGTGTGGAATGTGGTCTTAAGGGTCTGGATGAACATATTGGATGAGCGCTGGTGGACGAGCAAGGAGCTGTGTATTACATTATGGCTTCTGCCCGATGGTTTGGCCGATCCAGGCCTCGTAGCATTTCACTACAGCGGACAGATCCTCGTCTCCGTAGCCCTCACTGGCACCAGCCTGGAACAGGCTTTTCGCCAGGCTCAGCATCGGGGAAGGCATGCCCATCCCGTCGGTGAGGGAGGAGGCGAGCTTCAGATCCTTCAGCATCAGCGCCAGGGAGAACTGGTTGCTGAAGTCGCCATCGATGATTTTGCGGCCTTTCAGGTCAGCCGCCTTGCTGCCTGCGGATCCGAGCTGCACCAGCTCCAGAAAGCGGTCGGCCGGTATGCCGGATTTGGCAGCGATGGAGAAGCCCTCGGCAAGCGCCAGATTGTTGATGCCGACAATGGTGTTATGCGCCAGCTTCGCTACAGCGCCGCTGCCGTTCTCGCCCATCGGGATAACTTTTTTGCCAAGGGTGTCGAAGACGTCAGAGTGAGCCTCGATAACCTGGGGATCGCCGCCAACCATGAACACGAGCGTTCCATCAATCGCTGCCGGCTTGCTGCCCGTAACCGGGGCATCCAGGAAGGAAGCGCCGAGCCCAGTGACCGCCGAGGCGATTTCTTTAACCAGGCTTGGCGAGATGGTGCTGCAGTCGATGACCGTCATGCCGCTCTTTAAGGAGGCGATCACGCCTTCTTCGCCGTAAAATACTTCGCGAATCGAATCGTCATTGCTCACCATCGTAATTACAATGTCCTGTCCAAGCGCTGCTTCACGCGGCGTAGGAGCGGTCTTCGCTCCCTGCTCGGCCAGCGGCAGGCACTTCTCGGAAGTCCGGTTATAGACCGTGACGTCATACCCTTCTCTGAGCAGATTGGAGGCCATAGGCGCACCCATTGTACCAAGTCCGATAAAGCCGATTTTTTTCATCGATATCACCTTCGTTTGTGGATTCCAAATCTCTTCTATATTAGCACGTCATTTCAAGCAGAACCACAATAAAACTAAGTTATCCTACCGGAAGAGATGGTAATCCGGGGTTACGAGATGTGATGAAGAGAGCCCAGTCTCCATATGAGGGGCGCCCGTGAGTGTTACTTGCGAAGGGGGAGCGAATTCAAGTATCCTAGTTAGCAGATATCGAATTAAAGCGAAATGTAGAAATAAATAATAGGAGGATGGAACGAATGTCCAAGAAAGTAAAATTTGATTATAGCAAGGCGCTTTCCTTTGTTCACCAGCATGAGATTGATTATTTTGCCCAGCCGATTCAGACGGCGCACGAGCAGCTTCATCAAGGAACAGGCGCAGGCTCCGATTACCTCGGATGGATTAACCTGCCGACCGAATATGACAAGGAAGAGTTCGCCCGCATCCAGAAGGCGGCTGCCAAAATCCAGAGCGACTCCGATGTGCTGATTGTGATCGGGATCGGCGGCTCCTATCTCGGGGCGCGCGCGGCGATTGAGATGCTGTCGCATTCCTTCTATAACGAGCTGTCGAAGGAGAAGCGCAAGACACCGGAAATTTATTTTGCCGGAAACAACATCAGTTCTACATATGTCAGCCATCTGCTTGATCTGATTGAAGGCAAGGATTTCTCCATCAATGTCATTTCCAAATCGGGCACGACAACCGAACCGGCAATCGCCTTCCGGATTTTCCGTGCCGCGCTGGAGAAGAAATACGGCAAGGAAGAGGCGCGCAAGCGGATCTATGCCACGACAGACCGCGAGAAGGGCGCGCTCAAGAAGCTGGCGACGGAGGAAGGCTACGAGTCCTTCATTATTCCAGACGACGTAGGCGGGCGCTATTCCGTGCTTACGGCTGTCGGCCTGCTCCCGATCGCTACGGCAGGCATTAACATCGACGAGATGATGCAGGGCGCGGCGGATGCAGCCAAGGAATACAGCAACCCGAACGTGGCCGAGAACGAAGCTTACCAATATGCAGCGGTTCGCAACGCGCTGTACCGCAAAGGCAAGGCGATTGAAATTCTGGTCAACTATGAGCCTTCCCTGCACTTTGTATCGGAGTGGTGGAAGCAGCTGTACGGTGAGAGCGAAGGTAAGGATTTCAAGGGCATCTACCCGGCTTCGGTCGATTTCTCCACCGACCTGCACTCCATGGGCCAATTCATCCAGGAAGGCAGCCGGAACATTTTTGAGACGGTCATTCAAGTGGATCAGGTGACGGAGCAGATTGCGATTGAAGCCGATCCGGATGATCTCGACGGCTTGAACTTTTTGGAAGGGAAAACGCTGGATTTCGTGAATAAGAAGGCATTTCAAGGCACGATGCTGGCGCACACGGATGGACAAGTGCCGAATTTGATTGTGACAATTCCAGATTTCACTCCCTATTCTTTCGGATATCTGGTATACTTTTTCGAAAAGGCATGCGGTATCAGCGGCTACTTGTTGGGTGTGAACCCGTTTGACCAACCGGGCGTAGAGGCTTACAAGAAAAATATGTTTGCCCTGCTCGGCAAACCAGGGTACGAGAAGGAAAAAGCTGAGCTAGAAGCAAGACTTTCCGAGTAAACCCGAACACATCATCAACAGAAGCATAACGCTGAAGGAAGCAGTTCGCCGGCATAACAGGTGCCCGGGGACTGCTTTCTTGCAAATGAATGGTTTTTGAGCACACCCGTCAGTCGGCCTGTCCTCGCTATGGAGGGCAGGCGCACATTGCGGGGGACTCGGTCGTAAAGGGGTGGTTATCGGTTCATGCTGGAACGTTATAAGACGGTGCGCGCAGCGGGCGTGAAAGAGATTGTCATTCGAAAATCGCGCTTCATCGGGCATATCATGCCGGTGGAGACCGAAGAGGACGCTGTGGCATTTATTGAAGACATCAAGAAGAAGCACTGGAACGCAACCCATAACTGTTCCGCTTACATGATCGGGGAACGGGACGAGATCCAGAAGCAATCGGATGACGGGGAACCGAGCGGAACGGCGGGCAAGCCGATTCTCGAGGTGATCCGCAACCAGGAGCTGAAGAATGTCGCCATCGTGGTTACACGCTATTTTGGAGGCATTATGCTGGGGGCTGGCGGCCTGATTCGGGCATACACCGACGGCGCCGTGGCAGCGATCGAGGCCGGCGAACCGATCACAAGGGTGCTTCACCGCGAGATTTTTGTAGAGCTGGATTATACGTGGCTGGGCAAGGTAGAGAACGCGCTGCGGGGCCGGGGCATTCGGATGGGTGAGACTGTATTTGCTGACAAGGTAACACTCACCTGCTTGCCGCTTGACGGCGAGGCGGAGAACTTCAAGGCCTGGATGGTGGATTTAACACAGGGGCAGTCCTCGATCACGGAGGGAGAGCGGCTTTATTTTATTGAAGGGGAATAAAATAATATGGCAAGAAGAGCAGTTGAGCGAGAATTGTCGAGGGAGCGAATATTGGAAGCGGCCAGGCATTTGTTCATAACCAAGGGTTACAGGGCGATTTCGATGCGAAGCATCGGGCAGCACCTTGGTTATAGCCACGGGTCGTTGTACTATCATTTTAAAGAAAAGGCGGAGCTATTCTACGCCATCGTTATGAAGGACTTCAACGATCTGAATGATCTGCTGTTGGAAGTGTCGGCGAGGCCTCTCTGCGAAGGGATGTCGAAGCTGGAGCAGCTGATGCTGGAATTCATTCGTTTCGGCCTGGACAATCCGTACCAGTACGAGATTATGTTCATGATCCGGGACGAAGAGCTGCTGGCTTACTGCCGCGCTGAGCAGGGACGATGTTTTGATATGTTTGCCATTCTGGTCCGTCAATATTTGCTTGATGATCAATATAGTGAAGAAGAGCGGAGAACCGTTCCGCGGACGTTGTTTTTGTCGCTGCATGGATTCATATCCTACTATATTCAAGACCGAATAGGGTTTGATGAGATAAAACCCGCCGCTCTCGCCCACATCAAGGTGCTGTGCCGCAGCCTGTACAGCAAGGTCTGATCCCTCGTCGCACCTGATTTGTTGCACCCGCATACTTCAACGGATTGCAACGCTCTAGCGTTGAAATACGAAACACCCAAACCTGTATAAAAGCCAGGCGCATGCCCCCTAGCATGCGCCTGGCTTTTTGGCATTGGTTATGAATGATAACACGGAACAAGGGCTTGTCCAGCTAGCCCCGCATAATTTTAACCATGTATTCGCGCTGTCTCGGCCCGTCGAATTCGCAGAAGTAAATGCCTTGCCAGCGTCCGAGAAGAAGCTTGCCGTTATGGATAATGACGGTTTGCGAAGGGCCGCACGTCATCGACTTCAGATGGGAAGCGGTGTTGCCCTCCATATGACGGTACTTGGGATGCTCCCAAGGGTATACTTCGTCCAGTCTCATCAGCACATCGCTTTTTACATCCGGATCGGCGTTTTCATTGATCGCAATGCCTGCCGTCGTATGTGGACAGTAGATCAGCACCGTCCCCTCAGCCACGCCGCTATCCTCGACGAAGGAGGCGATTTCCCTCGTAATATCCTTCATTTCATCACGCTTTTGTGTAGACAGATGCCCGGTATACAGCATAGGATATAACCTCCATATCTTTTTTTGTTTTCTATATTTTACCCTACATCTGCAAAAAGATGGATTGACGATCGGAATACCCTTTTGATAAAGTAGGTTTAAGAAAAACCAAGTATCCAAATAGGAAATGTGAATGATCATGGGTAAAGCAGTCGACCGGAATATCGATCCGGAGGCAGGAGGGACTTTAAATGACATCTCTGATTCGTCATAAGGGCTGGACATGGGGATTTCGAAGCACAGTTTTGCTGTATTTTCTTGCATTGATCGTGCTTCCTATATTCGGGGTATACGTACAGTCGCTGTCGGCCGGATGGGAAGCGCTGATCGAAAGCGTCGCTGATCCTATCGCATGGAAGGCGGTTCTGCTCACAGTGAAGCTGGGCCTGATCTCCACGTTCATCAACGTGCTCATCGGAACGATGATCGCCTGGGTGCTGATCAGATACAAATTTCCGGGTAGGACGTTGTTAAACAGTTTGGTAGATTTGCCCTTTGCGCTTCCGACGGCGGTTGGAGGCCTGATGATTTTGCTTCTGCTCGGTCCGGGAAGCTGGATCGGCGAAGCTGCGGAGCGTCTCGGCTTCCAGATTGTGTTTCATCAGCCGGCCATCGTCATTGCGATGATCTTTGTTACGTTTCCGTTTGTCATTCGGGCAGTCCAGCCGCTGCTGGAAGAGCTTGACCCCTTGGAGGAAGAGGCCGCCTACACGATGGGGGCATCCCGAAGAAGAACCTTCTTCAAGGTCGTTCTGCCGTCGATGCTTCCGGGCATCATCAGCGGCGGCATGCTCGCCTTCTCCAGGGCGCTGGCCGAATTCGGAGCGGTGGTGCTCGTCGCGGGCAATATTCCCGGACGAACGCTCATTGCGTCTGTTTTTATTTTCGGCGAGGTGGAAAGTGACAACCCTGTCGGAGCCGCAGCGGTATCCGTTATGCTCCTGACGCTCTCCTTTGCGATTCTGTGGGTGATCAATCTGGTGCAGCAGAGGGGGAGACGGGCATGAGGAGACTGTGGATTGGCCTGACGTATGCGGTGTTCACGATCTTGTTGATCATTCCGCTATCCCGTATAGCGGTCGGTGCGTTCGAACATGGGCTGGACGGTTTTGCGACAGCGCTGCTTCGTCCCGAGGCGCTGCACGCGCTGATGATGACGGGCCTGATTGTTATCGTTGTTACGTTTCTTAACGGGCTGTTTGGCATCATGATGGCTTTATATCTGGTCAGAGCAACCTGGCTCAGCCGCAAGCTCAAGGGCGTCCTTAACAGCATCGTGGATCTTCCGTACGCGGTATCGCCCGTCATCGGAGGCCTGATGATCGTGCTGCTCTTGGGGCCGGACAGCATTATCGGCGGTTTCTTTGAAGGCATCGGCTTCAAGGTTGTCTATGCATTTCCGGGCATGGTCATCGCTACGTTGTTTGTTACGTTTCCGCTGATGGTTCGTGAGGTGATGCCGGTGCTGCAGGAGATCGGCGAGGATCAGGAGCAGGCGGCGGCAACGCTGGGGGCTTACGGCTGGACAACATTTGCGAAGGTGACCTGGCCGTCCATCCGCTGGGCGGTCGTATACGGGATCGTGCTGACGGTCGCCCGCTCGCTTGGCGAATTCGGGGCCGTGCTGGTCGTATCCGGCAATATTATGAACCACACGCAGACAGCGACGACGCTTGTGTATCAGGATGTCGAGAATTTTAATGTCGCGGCGGCCAATGGGGTCGCCCTGGTACTTGCAGCCTTCTCCGTCGGCCTTCTGCTGGTGATGGAATGGGCCAAAAAAAGAAAGGGAGTGCACTGATATGCATGTGGAAGTTCGTGATCTTAACAAACACTTTGGTTCCTTTCACGCCGTGAAGAATGTCAGCTTCGAGATTGAAAAAGGCCACCTGATCGGCCTTCTAGGCCCGAGCGGCGGCGGCAAGACTTCCATTCTCCGCATGCTGGCGGGTCTGGAAACACCGGATTCCGGTGAAATCCGGTTTCACGGCAAGGTCGTCAATGACATTCCTCCGCAGGAGCGGGGCATCGGCTTTGTATTTCAGAGCTATGCGCTGTTCAAGCATATGACGGTGTTTGATAATATTGCTTTCGGCCTCAAGGTCAAGAAAGCGCCGAAGGCCAAAATCAAGGATCGGGTAATGGAACTGGTGGAGCTGACCGGACTTTCCGGCTTTGAACACCGCTATCCGCATCAGCTGTCCGGCGGACAGCGACAGCGGGTCGCTTTTGCCCGGGCCCTCGCTCCTGAACCTCAGCTGCTGCTGCTGGATGAGCCATTTGCAGCCATCGATGCGAAGATCCGGCAGGAGCTGCGCTCCTGGCTGAGAGAGCTGATCGAGCGGGTTGGCATCACCTCGATATTCGTGACGCATGACCAGGATGAGGCGATTGAAGTCGCGGATGAAATTATGATTATTAGTCAAGGACAGGTGGAGCAGAAAGGAACCCCTTGGGACATCTACAAGGAGCCGAGAACGCCGTTCGTCGCTTCGTTTATTGGCGAATCCACCGTGGTTGACAAGGCTTCCGAACTGAAAGGATTTGAATCAGCCGCGAAGCATGACGTGCGCGCACTGATCCGCCCTGAATATATCGAGATCGGCAGCGAGACGGACTTTCCGGTGTTGTCGGCAACGGAGACGGGCATCGTCCGCCACCTGCACTTCCGGGGCAGCGAATGGCTGGTGGAAGTGGAGGTTAAAGGGAACAAGCTGATCACCTACCGCTCGCTGGAGAAGGAAACGCTGCATCCGGGGCAGGAGGTTCGGGTGCTGGTGCACCGGGCCTATCTGTTCAATGATGAGAACAGCTGGATCGAGGAGAATGGCTTGAAGGTTGACCCGATGCCGATCATGATCTGAGAAGGCGCAAGAGGGAGAGGAAGAGGGAGAGGGTGTTCATGCATAATTTAATTTGGAGGCGGGTAGCCTTGCTGTCGGCAGGCATGGCGCTGCTCTTCACGATCCTGCTGACGGGATGCGCCGATCAAGAAACTTCTTCGGCCGAAGTGGTGTCAAGGCCCGGAGAGCGAACGCTTGTCATCGGGGCATACAGCGTTGTGAAGGATGCCATGGCTGAGATCATTCCGAATTTCCAGCAACAATGGAAGGAAGAGACCGGAGAGACGATCAGCTTCCAGGAATCCTATGAAGCCTCCGGGACACAAGCGCGGGCCATCGTCGGCGGATTTGAGGCAGATGTATCGCTGCTTGCGCTGGAGGGGGATGTGGATAAACTGGTCAGATCGGGGCTGGTCCGGGAGGATTGGAATCAGCAGCCTTATGGCGGGATGATTACCCGGTCGATCGTCGTCCTTGGAACGAGGGATGGCAATCCGAAAGGCATTCAGGATTTTGAGGATTTGACCCGTTCGGATGTGAAGGTGCTGTATCCGAATCCGAAAACATCCGGAGGCGCCCAGTGGGATATTAATGCCATCTATGGCGCCGGTCTGAAACGTTCGGAGGAGAAAAACGGCGTGAAGGATCCGGCAGCGGCCAAGGCGTTCCTTGAAGCCGTCCATCGCAATGTGGAGTCGCTCGACAAGAGCGGCAGGGCCTCGATGGCCGCCTTCGAATACGGCGTCGGCGATGTGATCGTCACGTATGAGAATGAGCTGCTGGCACGCATCGCCCAGGGCGTCGCTTATGATATCGTAATTCCGGATGATACCATTCTGATTGAGAATCCGGCCGTGGTGGTGGATCGCTATGCGAGCGAGCGCGGAACGACGGATGTGGCCGAGGCGTTTATTGCGTATTTACGTTCTCCCGAGGCCCAGGACATTTTTGTGAAATACGGATTCCGGCCGGTGGAAGAGTCCGTAGCAGAACGGACGAAGGGGATGTTCACCGAGCCTCCGGGCCTGTTTGACATCGAATATCTCGGCGGTTGGGATCATGTGCGGGAAACACTGTATTCCAAGCGGGGCATCTGGTATCAGGTGCTGGCCGGCATTTAAGATGAATTGAATGACTAGCGGTAGCATGAAAGGCTTTGTCTCGTCGAAGGACGGGGCAAAGCCTTTTGTTATATAAGCCTGTAGCCTGTGTGCTGGTTCGGCAGCACGTCCCCAATCCAAGACCGAGTTGAAAGCCCTGAAAGCCCTCCCTCTCGCCGTTCAAGATAAAGGGCATGCTGGGGGAGAACTGCTGCATCTCCGCATGCCGCAACATCCTGGCGCAATACTTCGTCTAATAACGAGGAAAGAAGCGGGTTGATAAGGTGACCTACACGAAGGAGGTTCGAATATGGGGAGAAGCGGATGGGCGATGCTTGGCCTGGCGGTGCTGCTGGCATTGACGGCCTGTGGCGGTCCTGGACAAGGGGAGAATGGCGGGGAGCTGCATTTGGACAAGGAGCAGAGCAAGCGTCATGATTCAGTCAATACGTCCAGGGAGGTGCCGGAGCTTACGGAAGATGAGCGGAAACGCCTGCTGTATGCTGTGAACAGGGAGATGATCGAGGCTCAAAACCGGCTGGGGCTATCGATCCATCAGCAGTTGGTGGAGTCATCGGCGGAGCCGAATGTGATGCTGTCTCCCTACAGCATCACGGCTGCGCTGGCGCTGGCGTATAACGGCAGCGCCGGGATGACGCAGGAGGAGATGGCGGGGGTGCTGGGCTGGTCGGGCATGGATCTGGATGAGATTAATGAGAACAACCGGCACCTCAAACTTCTGCTTGAGCAGGGCGGCGGGGTGCTGCTGAATGTAGCCAACTCGGTATGGCATCATCAGGGAGTGATGCTCCAGCAGCCGTATATAAGTGCGGTCCGTGACAGCTACGGAGCCGAGGTTCGGAAAACGGACTTGACGAGTTCACAAGCGGTGGAGGAGATCAACAGCTGGGTCGAGGAGAAGACCCGTGGCAAGATCAGCGAGATCCTTGATGAGCCTCCGAATGCAGCTGCGATGCTGATCAATGCGGTCTATTTCAACGGCAATTGGAAGCAGGCATTTGACCCGTCCTTGACGGTCAAGGATTCGTTCAAGCTGCCGGATGGCAAGCTGTCTGAGGTTCAGATGATGCAGCAGGAGGAGCGCTTTGCTTACAAGGAAAGCGAGGATTGGCAGGCTGTTCGGCTTCCGTACGGAGACGGGCGAATGGAGATGCTCATTCTGCTGCCGTCAGAACAATCCTCGCTTGATATTATGCATACCGCGCTGTGGGAGAACGAGCTGGAATGGAGGGAGGGCTTTGGCATGGAGAAGGTGGATCTGGCCTTGCCCAAGTTCAAGCTGGAGGCTTCAGCCGAGCTGTCAGCTGCGCTGGAGCAGCTCGGCATGAGGGCAGCTTTTCAAGACCAGGCGGCGGATTTCAGCCGGATGGCGGATAACGGGGCTGACTTTTTTATTGGCCGGGTTCAACACAAGGTGTACATTGACGTCCATGAGGCGGGCACGGAAGCAGCGGCGGTGACGGGTATCGAGATGCAGACAAGCGCAGCGCCGCCGTCCGAGCCGGTTATCATGCATGTCGATCGCCCGTTTTTCTTCGCCATCGAAGATCGGGATACAGGCGCATGGTTATTTATGGGGTCTGTCAATCAACCTTAGCATATACTATATCAGACAGCAGCTGGTGGTGAATTGCTGGCAGATGGAATGATTCCTGAAATACAGCCAAAAATAGGAAACTTTGTTATAATGGTCGATAAGACGAAATTGTATAACAAAGGGGAATATGGTGCCTATGTCCATACCAAAGCCGAATTTATTCATAGGTTCTTCCAGAGAGGCCATTAAGTATGCTAGGGCCATACATGAACAGATTAAGCGGGCCGCGCAGGTGACACCGTGGTACGGCGGAACGTTCGGGCCGAACATGTATACGATGGAAGCTTTGGAGAAGCAGCTGGCGTCCAGTGATTTTGGCGTGTTCGTATTTTCCCCGGATGACATTGCGCTGATTCGGGGCAAGCATGTGTTTATCACCCGCGACAACACCTTGTTTGAGATGGGGCTGTTCTGGGGAAGGCTTGGCAGAAGAAGGGTGTACTGCATGATTCCCGACCAGGTTGAGCCGGAAAAAGACTTGATACACGATGCGACAGTGGAGGAATACCATCTTCTATCCGATCTGCAGGGCATCACGCTGCTGGAATACGAGCTTCGGAGCGACGGGGATTATAAATCAGCGGTGGATGTGGCCTGCGGACATATTATGAACGCCATTGCCGAGGAAGGATTTTACCACGATCCGGTGGACATCATTGAGCAGAAGGAAGCCGAGCTCCGGCGGAAGCAAAGCGTGCTCCATTTCTTCTGGGAGTTTAACCGCAACGTACAGGTCACGGATGAGACGGAGAAGTTTCATGCGCTCAGCGAAGCGGTGCGCAATTCCCTGCTCCCTCCTGCCCGCGGCGATTACCGGGTAACCGGGGCCGCATTCTGGGGACGAAGAGGGGATGAAGGCATTGCGCATATCGGGGGTAATGTAGGAAGAGGGAGATTTTTCCCGTTTGATGGTGACGAAGCACGCTCGCCGAGCAATCAGTCGATTTATGTGCTGGACGTGTATCATAGTGGAAAATGGGCATTTTATCATGAGGAGGAAGTTGCGCAGGTGTATGTGTTCTGCTATCCTTTAGGTGTGAATCATGTGCTGTCGGTCCATTTTACAGGACATGAAATGCTTGACGATGAAGACCTCGCAGAGGTTGTGGAGCAGAATCGGGAGTTGCTTCGCACCATCAGGTATCTAGTTGGAGGGGATTCGCAATGAGCGGAAAAGAGAAAAAGAAATCGACAGAAGGCAACCAAGGATCCGCCAACGGCAGCTGGGTGGTTAGAGGTCCGATTCCTATGACAAGCTCGCTGAAGTCGAAGAAGCGCACAGGAAGACGGCAGAACAAGAACGGTGTATTTGTAGGCCCTTCGGTTGAAGGCGTCGACAAAAAATACGTCAAGGTGATCAGCGGAGCTGTAGATGACAAGAAGCCATCATTCGCATAAATCATAGTGTAACGATAGCAGGCCGTTCGGCATACATTCCGGGCGGCTTTATTGTGTTATCCGGATATGCTGTACGGTGCCCGGATTTCCAGGACATTGACAGGGAGGCATAATCACAATGAGTGCAGATCAATTGACGTTTTTGGGAACGGGAGATGCAATGGGGGTGCCGAGGGTCTATTGTGACTGCGCAGTCTGTGCAGAGGCGCGCGATACAGGGATGAACCGGAGGCTCCGTTCCTCGGTGATGATCGAGAGTGGAGCGGATTTTTTCCTTGTGGATTGCGGTCCGGATTGGCGCGTCATGATGGAGCATATCGGTCAGCGAACAGTCAGACACATTCTAGTTACCCACCCGCATTTCGATCATATCGGAGGATTGCCGGAATGGGCGGATGCGTGCCGCTGGCTCGGCGAGAAGGGTAATCTGTACGCTCCGCAGGAGGTGCTGAGCAAGATTGTGGAGCAGTATCCTTGGCTGCCGGGCAACCTGGAGATGACGGCTGTGGATCATGGAGTACAACTGTGCGGCTGGCACATCATCTGCTGGAGAGTCAACCATGGCAAGAACGGCTACTCCTATGCCTACCGGCTGGAGAAGAACGGATTCGTCTGGGCCTACAATTCGGATTCCATCGATTTGAACGCGGAGGAGAAGGCGCACTTGAGGGGGCTGGACCTATTGGTGCTGGGGACGAGCTTTGTTCATGAGAAGGCGGCATTTGCAACGCGGTCGGTCTATGATATGCGCGAAGCGGCTGACCTGCTGGCCGAACTGAAGCCGCGACAGACGATTTATACCCATATGTCCCATGATGTGGACGTGCGGCGGGACCTGCCTTTGCCGGAGGGTGTCCGATTGGCATGTACGGGAATGAAAGTGCGACTGGCTCAGGAGTCATAGAACAAGATAGACGGAAGTGCACGGTAGGTTAGCCCAGAATTATTGGCAGGCGAGGCACGGAATGCGCGCCACAGGCGTATGCGGGACGGATCTGAAGAAGGTGTAGGAGGGAATTATGCGGTACTACAAGCCGAAGGAAATCGCAGATGAGCTGCAGATCAGCACCAGCGCGCTGCGGCATTATGAAGCGTGGGGCGTGGTGCCGCCCCCGGAGCGGGCCGAGAATGGCCACCGCCTGTATACGAGCGAGCATGTTGCATACTTTCGCTGCTTGCGGGCGATGTTTCCCGGATTCGGGTACGGGATGACTTATGAAGTGCTGCGCTTCATTCAGAAGCGGGAGCTTGATGACGCACTGTGGCTGGTTAATGCCGAGCAGGCCAAGCTGCAGCAGGAGAAAATGCTGGCGGATCAAACGCTGGCACTGCTGGAGGACCCGTCGCTGGAGATGGTGAAAGGAAAGCGGCTGAAGCCGCGCATGACCATTGGCGAGGTCGCCGAGCTGGCGGATGTGGAGACATCGGCCATTCGCCACTGGGAGAAGGAGGGGCTGCTGAGCCCGGAGAGGAATCCGGACAATGGCTACCGGCTCTATACGCCGCTTCATGTCAGGCAAATTTTGCTGATCCGTTCCCTGCGCAAAACAGTGTTTTTTCTGGAGAAGATCAAGGGGATTGTTCAGGCGGTCGAGCACCAGAGCATTGAGCAGGCCCGGAAAATGATGCGGGAGGCGCTGTCTGTCATTCACGAGCGAATTCGTCAGCAGTTTCACGGTGTCTACAAATTGGTGGAACTGTGCATCGAGCTCGGGCTGATCGATGGCAGCGATGCTGCGTTGACGCGGACGCTGCATACATTCGAGGGCGGCGGGACGTAATCCATCGGCAGAGGCGGGAGAGGGGGAGGGAGAGGGAGAGGGGCAATGAAAAAGGAGCAAGCCAAGCATCGGAAGGCGGCCGGCCGGTCAATCTGAGCGGCTGTCCGCATGCCCTCCGGACCCGGCGCTTGGGCAGCTTATGCGTGCCCGCAGTCAGGCAAGTTTATCCGGTTCGTTGTCCTTCCTTGCCTAATATAATACTGCCCGGCAACAGCTGCCGGGCAGTACTGGACTTCATTAGAGCACAAATTTCTCGATCACGTGCTTCACGCCGTCCTCGTTATTGCTCAAGGTTACATAGTCAGCAATAGCCTTCAGCGGCTCGATCGCATTTCCCATCGCGACGCCGAGCCCGGCTGCCTCGAGCATTTCATGATCATTCCAGGAATCCCCGATCGCAATCGTCTCGCTCAGATCACAGTTGAAATGGTTCGCCAGGAACGTCAGGGCATGCCCTTTGGTTCCTTCCTTGTGCATGAACTCGAGGAAATGCGGCTTGGACTTCGTGATATGAACCTGGTCGCCAAGCAGCTCCTTGAATACAGGAATCAACTCATCAAGGTAGTCCGGATCATCGATGATGAGCATTTTTGGCGTCGGCTTGCGCACGACCTGGATGAAGTCCGGCTCAATATAATAAGGGGTGCGGTTCAGGGCGCAGTAATCGATCAGCTTCTCATTTTCCTCCCGGGAATAGAGCTTGTCATCGATATACGTTTGCAGGTGCAGGTTATGCTGAACGCAGTATTCATACAGCTTCTCGGCAGCATCCACCGGGAAATAGCGCTCGTAGAGCACCTTTTCATCCAGCAGATTTTTGATCAGTGCACCCTGATACGTAATGATCGGCACATTCAGTCCGGTCTGCCGGGCGATCGCCTGTGCGGATGCATAAGCCCGACCGGTTGCAAGGGTGACTACGACGCCTTTGGCAACCGCCTGCTCCAGCGCGCGCTGTACACCGGGGGTAACCTCTTTGTCGTCATTAATGAGCGTGTCGTCGATGTCGATGGCCATCAGTTTGTAAGTGGTCATGGTATTCTCTCCTCTTCGATCTCTGTATTGTTCTCTCTCTAACTCATCATACCTGTGATTCTATTGTACCTGTTCCGGCACAGACTTCAATTCCGCTTCCGGTGCAGACTTCAATTCTGCCATAATCATGCCCGCCAGAATGCACACACATCCGAATATGCCTGCAGTGCCGAGACGCTCGCCGGCAAACAGCATTCCGGTCAACGCGGCGAAGACGGGCTCCATCGCGTAAATGACCGCCACCCGGGATGGGGTGGTGAATTTCTGGCAAGCAGTCTGGATCCAGAAGGCGAAGGCGCTGGCCGGCCCGATGGACACCACAAGCGCCCAGATGACATCGGGCTGCTGCAGCATGTCGTAAATCTCCGACGTATTGGCGAAGGTCTCGGTTGCCCCGGAGGCGGCCATGCTGAGCACACCAACGACCGCCATTTGCAGCGCGGCAAGCAGCAGCGGAGGATACTTGGCTGCGTATAATCCGGTATAGCCGATGTGGAGCGCGAATCCGAACGCACAGACAAGCACGAGCGCATCCCCTTTGTTCAGGCTCATCCCGCTGCCGGCAAAGGCGAGCAAGTACAGTCCGGCAGCAGCCAGAAAAGCGCTGACCCAGGTCAATCTGGAGATGGAATGCTTCAGCAGCACAAACGACAGGAAGGGGACGAGCACCACGGACAGACCGGTAATAAATCCGGCATTGGACGTGGTGGTATACAGCAGCCCCGCGGTCTGAAACGCATAGCCGATAAACAAAAAAAGTCCAAGCAGACAGGCATGGAGCACCATTCTGACGGACAGCTGCTTCCACTGCCTGGAATAAAAGACGGAAATGATAAGCGCCAGCAGCAGGGCGGCACCCAAAAAGCGGACGGCGTTAAAAGCCATCGGCGGCAAAATTCGCACCGCATGCTGCACGATGAGGAAGGTGCTGCCCCACAGCATCGCCACCATAAGCAGGCTCATATCGGCCATTCGCGAACGGTTCACTACAGAGGTCATCCTTTCTGACGTAACAGGTCTTCCCTAACTATGGCTGTAAAACAGCAAGTGACCAAATTGTATCCCATAACCGGGCCTGGGACAAGCACTTTTGCGCTCGGAAGCAGCCGGACGGAGCGTGCCTTAAACGGTATGCCGGGCGGCGAAAGAGTGGCAGGGCCATAGACGGAGAATGGATGAATATGGACAACATGGCAGGGAATTTGCTATACTGAATAACCGAACATGCATTCTCATTCAGGGTGCAGTTCGTTACCCACAGCCGAAAGGAAGTAATCATCATGATGGGAAGAGCACATTTGATTATCGGGACGGGGGTCACCGTATCCATCATGGGCCTGGCTGGCGTCCCCGTGACGCTCCCTGCGGTCGGCGTGGCTTTGGTCAGCTCGCTTCTTCCCGACATCGACGAGCCGAACTCGCTGCTGGTGCGCCGGGCGATCCCGACGGAACTGCTGCGCATTCTCCAGCTGTCGCTTATCGGCGCTGCACTCATCGTCGGATATTACGGCTCGGAATATACGCCGTGGAATCTCGTCTTGTCCGCCCTGATCGGGATGGTGTCGTTTCTTCCGGGGCGGACGCTGCGGCATGTCGTCATGTTTCTGATCGGCCTGGGGCTGCTGTTCCTCGGTCAGAGACTGAGCCCGTGGAACACCATTGCCGGCAGCGTCCTCATCGCGGCGTCGCTGGTGACACACCGCGGTTTGACACATACGCTGTACGCAACGGTGGGCTGGACGGCGCTGCTTTATTTCGCTTCCCAGGGCAGGGAAGGGGCGGAAAGCTTATGGATTGCCGGAGGCATATCCTATTTCATTCATCTGCTGTCCGATGCGCTTACGAACCATGGCATTCGTCCGCTGCCGCCATTCAAATTCAAGATCAAGCTCAAAATGATGAGCACAGGCAGCAAGTGGGGGAGAAATGTAGAGAACGTTTTTATTTTATTGACCCTGCTGCTCGTCTGGTATGTGTTCATGGGGTCGCGGTAACTTCGAAGTGAGGCGCGGTATTGCATCTCCCGGCGCCTCTGCCCGGCATGCCTGCCTTGTGCCGGTCTTCATGCAGCGCGTGGATGTGAGCGGGTTGTGCGCTTGCTCCCTTTCTGTACATGATCGCAGAAAAACCTCCTGTCTTCGCCGGGGATGACCCGCAGGACAGGAGGTTTTTTGTTGTTGGGGTATGGATGGAAGCAGGTTATTCTTCGAGGAAAATAAGCCCGACCAGATCATCGAACTCGATATTGCCGAAGTAATGCTTGACGTTTATATCTGCAAGTGCGGACCGGACAGACTGTTCTTCATAACGTTTGCCGCGGAGCAGATTCTCGATGTCGGTGACATCCCCCACGCCGAAGAAGTCCCCGTAAATTTTAATCTCCGCAATATGCCCATCCTTAATGTTCATGCGAATGTCGATAATGCCGGCCGGGAATTTCTTCGCATGCTTCACATTGCTTTCCGGCGATTGACCGTAGTTCCAGTCCCAATTCCGATAGCGCTCCTCCGAGATTTGGCGGATGATCTCCCAATCCTTCTCCTGCAGCACATATTGCGGCACTTGATCCGGTTCCATGCCGAAGATGGAACGCAGCAGCTCGGCCCGGAACTCCTCGATGGTCATGTCGGTGCCAAGCAGCTCCTTAATGTTGGCTACACGGCTGCGGACCGACTTGGTGCTCTTGGATTTGAACTTCTCCGGGTTCACGTTCAGCGACGCCTGGACATCGTCCAGATTAAGGTCGAACATCAGAGTGCCGTGGCTGAACATCCGGCCGCGCGTAGCGAATTGGGCGTTGCCGGATATCTTCTTCTCCCCGACCTGCAGGTCGTTGCGGCCGCTCAGTTCAGCCGGGACGCCCATCTTCTGCAGAAAGTCGATGACCGGCTGTGTGAATTTCAGGAAATTGTGAAAGGACTGGCCGTCATCCTTCGTAATAAAGCTGAAGTTGAGGTTGCCGAGATCATGATAGACAGCCCCGCCGCCGGATAGACGGCGCACCACCTGAATATTGTGGTCGCGCACATATTCCTGATTGATCTCTTCAATCGTATTCTGATGCTTCCCGATAATGATGGAAGGGCTGTTGATATAAAACAGAAGGTAGCTTTCATCTGTGGACAGATGCTTCAAAGCATACTCTTCAATCGCTAGATTTATGGTGGGATCGTGAATTCCCTGGTTATCGATAAACAGCATGACGTTTCCTCCGTTACGATTACGAAATGGTGTGTCCAAAACCTATTGTAAACCAATTTTCATAGGGAGACAAAGGCCTATCTGTTGACGCGGCGGGCGGCGGCAAGACATAATGAGGCATTGAATCCGGTTGATATTATACGGTGCTGCGGCCGTGGCTAAGCGAGCAGGACATCATTCGTTCTTGCTGCAGCCGCAAGCAGGCGGGGGGATTATAGATGAGTGACAACAGCCATCCGTTCGTGGAGGTATACGGGCATGGCGGCGATGTGGAGACCGCGGCGCAGAGATTCGGAGGAGACGCGGCTGCCTACTTGGACTACAGTGCCAATATTAATCCGCTTGGCCCTCCCCAGGAGGTCATGCATGCGCTCCAGGATGCAATGAAGGCAATTATCCGTTACCCGGACCCCGGTCATCGCGGGTTCAAGCGACGGCTGTCCGACAAGCTCGGGATCGGGGAGGAGCAGCTGCTGGCCGGCAACGGGGCTGCCGAGTGCATGGCGCTGCTGCTGCTTGGACTAAAGCCGCAAACGGTCGGCGTGGTGGAGCCCTGCTTCTCGGAGTACCGCCAGTTGGCCGAGCAGTTCGGCTGCAAGGTGCGTACCGTCTACGGCCGGGAGGACAGGGACTGGAGGGCGGATAAGGCGCAGATTGCGGAACTCCTGTCCGCGACGGATCTCGTATTCCTCGGACAGCCGAACAATCCGAACGGCGTTCAGTACGAGCTCGCCGACATTCGCGAGCTGGCCGGCGCCGCGGAGCGGTGCGGCGCCTGGCTGGTGCTGGATGAGGCGTTTATCGATTTTATTCCGGCACGGCAGCGTCAGACGCTGCTGCCCGAGCTCGCCAATTATCCGAGAACGGTCATTATCAGGTCGATGACGAAGTTTTATGCCATCCCGGGGCTTCGGCTCGGCTATGCATGCGCGCATCCCGAGGTGATCCGGGCGATGGCGGGCAAGCAGGTGACCTGGAGCGTGAACGGGCTGGCACTGCTGGCCGGGGAGGCCTGCCTGGCGAGCGGCCGGGATTTTGAACAGCAGACGCTGGCGCTGATCGATACCGAGCGCTCGCGGCTGACGGACGGCTTGCGGGCGCTGCGCTTCCGGGTCTCGCCGGGAGAGGCGAACTATGTGCTCGCAGAGCTGCCCGAGCCGTGGAACGCCGAGCGGTTCCAGCGCGAGATGGGACGGTGCGGCATCCTGGTGCGAAGCTGCGCCATGTATCCGGGGCTTAGAGCAGGACATATCCGGCTGGCGGTGAAGGATGCTGCCGCCAATCAGCGACTGCTGCATGGGATAGCGGAGGTGCTGGCGAAACAGCCCGGGACGTGGACATGAAGCGCCGGTGTGGCGTCTGTTCTGAAACAATGCAGGTGGAATAAGGGGGAGAGCAACATGGCGTTGCCATTTATAAACGGAATGACCGGTCATGTGACATCATCCATATGGGAAGGAGTCCGGCTGTCGCTCGTGGCGGGAGGGCATCCTCATCTGCTGCTGTCCTTGCCCCGGGCGAGCGATGCAGTCAGCAGCGCGGTATTCGGCGGCGGGTTTCTTCAACTGGATCACATCGTGAACCGGTATGTCGATCACAGCTATGATTGCAGCGATCCGGTGTCGGATATGCAGGCGTTCGCGGCTGCCTGCGGCTATCCGTCCGCTTCGACGGCGGGGCTGTTAACCGCCGTGAAGCTGCAGCAGGTTTCGCTGTGGGAAGAGCGAGGCAGCGAGGCATCGGTTCTATGCTGCACGACCGCCGGCACGGGCAATGCTGCCCGGGCGGGGGCGGCCAGAACGACGTATGCGGCGGCGTACAAGCCGGGCACGATCAACACGGTGCTGCTGATCGACGGGAAGCTGACGCACGCCTGCCTTGTGAATGCGGTCCTTACAGCAGCGGAGGCGAAGGCGGCGGCGCTCGGTGATCTCGGCGTGCGTGACGCAGAGACCGATGCGCTGGCGACCGGCACGACAACCGATGCCATTGTGGTCTGTGCCAGCCAGAGTGAGGCCTATGGCACCGAGCATCGGTATGCCGGAACCGCGACCGATCTGGGCGGGATGATCGGGCGACTCGTATACGAGAGCGTTGCCGAGAGTCTGGCCGCTTACCGGAAGGCGCTGCCATGAATGCAGGCTGGGTTATATGGGCGGCGGTGGCGCTGGATCTGCTGATCGGGGATCCGCGCTGGCTGCCGCATCCGGTCATCGGGATGGGCAAGCTCATCCGCGCCGTGGAGCAGCGCATCCGGCGGCGTGTCACCTCGTCGCTGGGGCTGAAGCGGGCCGGTGTGCTGCTGCCGCTGATCGTGGTCGGCAGCTCCTTCGCGCTCACCTGGCTGCTGATTGCGGCCCTAACGCGCGTTCACCCCTGGCTCGGCATCGGGGCGGAAGCGGTGCTGATCGCCACCACGATTGCGATCAAGGGGCTCCGGGATGCCGGTATGGAGGTGTATCGCGATCTCCGGTCCGGAAATATGACGCAGGCGCGCCGTTCGCTCGGGATGATTGTCGGCAGGGACACGGACCATCTGGATGAGCCGGAGGTCGTTCGCGGGACGGTTGAGACCGTGGCGGAGAACATTGTGGATGCGGTCGTGTCGCCGCTCTTCTATGCCTTGATCGGCGGGGCGCCGCTGGCCATGGCTTACCGGGCGGTCAATACGCTCGATTCCATGGTCGGCTATAAGAATGAACAGTACGCGCAGCTGGGCTGGGCCTCCGCCAGGCTCGACGATGCTGCGAATTGGATACCGGCCAGGCTGACGGCCGGATTGCTTGTGGCGGCTTCGGCGCTCCTGTCACTCAAGTGGAGGCGGGCGCTCCATATCGTTCGCCGCGACGCTAGGAAGCATCCGAGTCCGAACAGCGGATTTCCAGAATCGGCGGTTGCCGGGGCGCTGGGCATCCGGCTTGGCGGTGAGAACCGCTATCAAGGGGTGGTCTCTTTCCGCGCCTTTATGGGCGATCCCGATCGCCCGCTGCGGGCGGAAGATATTCGGACCACCGCCCGGCTCCTGCTGGCTGTCTCGCTGATGTTCGCCATCCTGGGCACCGCGATTCTGATCCTGGTTCAGGAAATGGGAGGGCGGTTATGGCTGTAAGTGTCGTTGTCCATCTGCTCCGGCATGGCCGGACGCGCTGGAATGAGCAGCGCCGATATATGGGGCATACCGATCAGCTTCTTGCGCCAGGGGCTCTAACCGAACTTGAGCCGCTGAGGAGACGCTATCATAGACATGACTTTGGCAAGATCTACTGCAGCGACCTCAGCCGATGCAGACAGACGCTAGGTTACGTGCTGTCAGCGACGGGAGCGGATCAGGATCCTGCTCTGATTCCGGCCAAGCTGGGAGAAACGGTGCCGGGGGTCTGTTATGATGTCCGGCTGCGCGAGCTGGACTTCGGACAATGGGAAGGCAAAACCTATGATGATCTGAAGGAGAATCCGGCGTACCGCAGCTGGATCGATGATCCGTCCTCTGTCACGCCGCCGGGCGGTGAGAGCTGGGAGGCGTTCCAGCAGCGGATCGGTCAGTTTCTGAACAACCTGTACCTGGAGCTCGACGAGATGGCTGGAGCCGCGGAATCCGAAGCTCTCGAAGGCGGGCACGGGAAGCGGCCTGAAGCGGCATGCGGACCATCCGATGTGCTGATCGTGACCCATGGGGGCGTCATCCGGCAGATGATGACACAGCTGGTGGACGGTGTGAAGTTCTGGGCGCTGCCGCTTGAGCCCGGTGAAGCGCTTCGGGTGCGTCTCACCAGAAGCAGCGCAGGCTGGCGCGGCGAGCGTCTGCCTTGACACCCGGCTGCATCTGCTGGCGGTGAGCGTCTGGATGCAGTCAGGGCAGGGAGGACGCATGCTCTGACCACTTGGCCGCCAAGAAATTTTCGGTTGTAAGACAAGGCGTTATCGCCTATAATCTTGTGCAGAGATGAGAAGCTTGACACATACGAATTCAATACATTTTGCCATGGTCCGGGCAGGAGGCGCAGCAGGATGCTTCTGTCTGGTTAATAGGGAAGCCGGTGTGAATCCGGCACGGTCCCGCCACTGTGAAACAGGAGATCTCTCCAGATGCCACTGAGCAGACGGTTGTCAGCCCGGGAAGGCGGAGAGGTCGTGAAGGCCTGTAAGTCAGGAGACCTGCCATGGCGAATGAGAAACGGTCCTTCGAGGAAAGGATTGCGTTTGCAGGACTTTTGCGTCTAAGGCTGTGAGATGGCTTGCCTGGTGCCCCGGATTGAGGACGGGAACGGGGGAAGCAGGGCTTTGCAGCCGAGCTGATACATGGGTGTAGGTGGCCATCAGGCAAGCCCTGTGCAGGCAGATTCAGGCAGTCCGATGACACGAACGTAGTCCCTGGTTCCGATGGCGGAATCCGGGACTTTTTTGGTATGGAGACAGAGCAGTGGTTTAGGTGCATTATTCTGTCCTCTTCCTTCTATCATGCAATAGACTCGCAAGGATCGGGAGATCAGTCATGATGCAAGCCCATTCTCAATATTTAGTCATTAGGGGGACATGAGGAATATGAAAGCAATGATGAAACCGTGGTTATCTGTGCTGGCAGCGCTGCTGCTGGCGCTGTCGCTTGTCGGCTGCGGCGCGGGCAAGGAGCAGCAAGGTGAGACGAACGGGACGGCACAGGAGCAGCCGGCCGAGACGGACGGACAGGAGGAGTCAACGGGCCAAACGCCGGCGAGCGATGACGGGGAACTCAAGACCGAATATCCGCTGACCGTAACCGACGCAACCGGAACCGAGATCACATTCGAGCAGGCGCCGGCGAAGATTGTATCCTTGTCTCCTTCCGAGACTGAGAAGCTGTTCGCACTCGGGCTGGATGAGGAGATCGTCGGCGTAACGGATTATGATGATTATCCTGAAGCGGCAACCACCAAGCCTAGGATGGGCGGATTTCAGGTGAACGAGGAGGCGCTGATCGCCGCCGGGCCGGATGTTGTTTTCTCGGCAACGATGAACGCGGAGACGGCCGAGCAGCTGCGGGGCCTTGGCATCACCGTATATGTCAACAATCCGAAGACGATTGAAGACGTCATGGAGAGCATATTGCTGCTTGGACAAATCACGGACCGTCAGGCCGAAGCCGGACAGGTCGTAGAACAGATGAAGCAGGAGCTGGCCTCGGTAACAGAAGCGGTACAATCGCTTTCCGAGGAAGAGAAGAAGAAGGTATACGTGGAGTTCTCCCCAGGCTGGACGGTTGGCAAGGGCGAGTTCATGGACGAGATGATTACGCTGGCTGGCGGCATCAATGTGGCCGGGGATCAGGAAGGCTGGTTTGAAATCAGTGAAGAGAACATTATCGCTGCTAATCCGGACGTGATCCTGTATTCGGCCAACGTTGTGGACGAGTCCAGCCAGAAAACGCTGGATGTCATGATTAAAGAACGCAGCGGCTGGGATCAGATTGAAGCGATCAAGAATGACCGGATCGTGGGACTGGATGATAATCTGCTGAGCCGTCCGGGCCCGCGGGTGACGCAGGGGCTTATTGAAGTGGCCAAGGCGATCTATCCGGAACTGATGAATCCATGAGAAGCAAGCTTGCGGGTTACGGTGCGGCCGGCGTCGCCTTGCTTCTGCTGACGCTCATTGTCAGCCTCGGCATCGGCTCCGTCCACCTGCCTGCAAGGGAGATCGGGGCGATGCTGCTGCATCGGATTCCCTGGATCGGCGATTGGATTGCTCCGACCTGGGAGACCTCCTCGGAGCAGATTCTAATGAAGGTTCGGCTGCCTCGCATTTTGCTGGGCATGCTGGTCGGAGCTTCCCTGGCCGTGGCGGGTGCAGCGTTTCAGGGTGTGCTTCGCAACCCGCTGGCCGATCCCTTCACGCTGGGTGTATCCTCAGGAGCGGCGCTGGGCGCCGCTTCCTTGATCTTTTTTGGTATGGAATACTCGGTTTTTGGCGGTTACACGCTGCCGATGGTGGCTTTTCTGACCGGGGCCGGCACGCTGTGGATCGTGCTCACGCTGGCGCGGGACCAGGGGAAGCTGCCGATACACGGGCTCATTTTATCCGGCGTGGTTATGCAGTCGTTTTTGGGGGCGATTGTGTCATTCTTGACGATCATGTCCAAGGAGACGGTCAACCAGATACTATATTGGACGATGGGAAGTCTCAGTTTGCGCGGATGGTCGTATACGGCCATCCTTTTCCCGTATTTCGCGGCAGGGTTTATCTATCTGTGGAGCCGCTCGCGGGCGCTGAATCTGCTGTCGCTCGGAGAGCGCCAGGCAGCGCATATGGGGCTGAATGTGGATCGCCTCAAGATCAGCGTGCTCGTGGTGGCTACGCTGCTTGCGGCAGCGGCGGTCTCTGTATCCGGTGTGATCGGATTCGTCGGGCTGGTCGTGCCGCATATGATCCGGCTCATCACCGGACCCGATTATCGCATTATCGTTCCGCTGTCAGCGCTTGGCGGCGCCATCTTCATGGTCTGGTGCGATACGGCGGCGCGGTCGGTGCTGGCTCCGACGGAAATTCCGCTTGGGGTTGTCACCGCGTTTATCGGTGCGCCGTTCTTCGCCTACTTGCTCTACCGGAACAAAAAACGGCGGAGGGAGGGTGCATAGATGATTACAGCGCACGGGCTTGGCAAAAGCTTCGGAGAAACGACGGTCCTTAGCGATGTTGATTTCAGCGCAGCTGAGGGCGAGTGGTGGGGCATCATCGGCCCGAACGGCAGCGGCAAATCGACGCTGCTGCATCTGCTGTCCGGTATTGAGAAGCCTACGGCGGGGAGCGTTCGCCTGCTGGGGCGAGAGGTCGGCAGCTACAGCCGTAAGGAGATCGCCCGGATGATGGCCGTGCTGCAGCAGGAGGGGCTGGCTCCGAGCGGATTCACAGTTCGCGAGGTGCTGGAGATGGGCAGGTACCCGTTCCAGAACTGGCTTGGCAGAGAGCACGAAGATCCATCCGAACGGATTGAAGCCATCCTGAACCGGCTTGATCTGACCCTGCTGGCCGACAAGCGGATCGATGAATTGAGCGGGGGACAGCGGCAGCGGGCTGCGCTTGGAAAAGTGATGGCTCAGGAGCCGACGCTGCTGCTGCTTGATGAACCGACAACGTATCTCGATATTCGCTACCAACAGCGGTTCATGGATCTGGTGGCCGGCTGGAGAAAGGAATCGGGCATCACGGTCATCAGCGTGCTGCACGACCTCAATCTGGCAGCCCAGTATTGCGACCGGCTGCTTATACTTCATAACGGAACGGCTGCCGGACGCGGCCTGCCGGAAGAGGTTTTGACCGAGGACAATATCCGCCATATTTTTCAGATCGATCCGGCCATTGTGAGACATCCTGTGAACGGCGCGCCCCAGGTGCTGATCACCGCAGGTGATGCCAGGGGGAGTCTGAAGGAGGACTAGACAAGGCAATAGGAGAAGCCGAGCCGCAGCCGGGCAGGATCAGCAAGTCAGCAACACCGAGCGGCTACCGAACGGGTAACCACACATCCGTTCAGCAATCAGTTACAATATACAGTAGTGATAACGATATCTCGGCGGAGGAGGGGAACCCTAATGGGCGATTGGAGCCTTGAGCAAGTGAGAGAGCATATCGGGACGATCCGGCCGCTGGATACCGCAGCGGCTCAGGCGGCAGCGGCGTATCTGGATAGGCTGACCAAGCCTCCAGGCAGTCTCGGGAAGCTGGAGGCGCTGGCGATTCAGCTGGCTGGCATTACCGGTGAGATGAAGCCTGTACTCACGAAGAAAAGCGTTGTTGTTATGGCTGGGGATCACGGTGTGTGCGAGGAAGGCGTAAGTGCGTTTCCATCGGAGGTCACGCCCCAGATGGTGCTGAATTTCCTGAACGGCGGGGCAGCGGTCAATGTTCTGGCCCGGCAGGCGGGAGCGGACGTGCAGTGCGTTGATATCGGCGTTGCGGTGGAGTTGACGCATGAGCGGCTGCTGGCGCGGAACATCCGCCGGGGGACGGCGAATATGGCCAAGGGACCGGCCATGTCCAGGGAAGAGGCGGTCCGGTCTGTCCTGACAGGCGCCGAGATCGCAGCAGAGCTGGTCCGGCAAGGGACACAGCTGTTCGTCACCGGGGAGATGGGAATCGGCAACACAACGCCGAGCGCAGCGATATTATCGGTGCTGTCCGGCAGGCCTCCGGCTGAAACAGCAGGCCGGGGGACAGGCATCACGGATGAGAAGCTGCTGCACAAAATTCAGGTTCTGGAGCAGGCGATTCAGATTAACCGTCCTCGTGCCGACGATCCGATCGATGTGCTGGCCAAGGTGGGCGGACTGGAGATCGGGGGGCTGGCTGGTCTGATTCTGGGAGCGGCCGCTCAGGGCCGTCCGGTCGTCATTGACGGATTTATTTCCAGTGCGGCTGCCTTCATTGCCACAGCGGTCAACCCGGCCGTCTTGCCATACCTCATCGCTTCCCATGTATCCCAGGAGAGCGGGCATCGGCTGCTGCTGCAGGAGCTTGGGCTCAGCCCGATGCTGGAGATGGACATGCGCCTCGGGGAGGGCACCGGCGGGGTACTGAGCCTGCATCTGGTGGATGCGGCTTGCCGGATCATGCAGGAGATGGCGACGTTTGAGAGCGCAGGCGTCAGCGGAGGGGCCACATGAAGAATGCTAAGGTGCTGGTAACCGGGGGGGCGCGAAGCGGGAAAAGCTCCTTTGCCGAAAGGCTGTCGATGCATAGAGCGCCCGCCAGCGTCTATATCGCTACAGCGCAGGCCTACGATGAGGAGATGCGGGACCGGATAAGGCATCACCGGGAACGTCGCCAAGGTGCGCTCTATCCTTGGGAAACGGTGGAGGAGCCGCTGCTGCTGCCCGAGCTGCTCGGCAGTTTAAGCCACCGGACAGACGGCGCGCCAGCCGTGCTGGTAGATTGCCTGACACTGTGGCTGACCAATGTGCTGCTGGAGATTGAGCGGGAAGGGCATGATTTCGAAGAGGAGCGGCTGTCGCTTCGGATCAACAGCTTTGTTGCAGCGGTCGAGCATTACCCGGGTCATGTCATTCTGGTGACGAACGAGGTCGGCTCCGGCATCGTGCCGGAATACCCGCTGGGGCGGATATTCCGGGACTGGGCCGGGCTGATGAATCAGCGGCTTGCCAGGCAGTGTGATGAGGTGTTTCTTGTCACCGCTGGCATTCCGTTGGAAATCAAAAGCAGGGAGTTTTTGATATGAACAAAAGTTTGGAAGCGGCTGCGGCCGCTTTTCAATTTTTATCCCGGTTTCCGGTGCGGTATGAAATTCCGTTCACCCCCGAAGTGCAGCAGCGGAGCGTAGTCTATTATCCGCTGGTTGGCGCAGCCATCGGGGCGGTGGTATGCGCGGTGGGCTGGGCGCTTGGATACGTGCTCCCTTCGCTGCCTCTGGCGGTGCTGCTGCTGATCGTCTGGACTGCTTTGACCGGAGGACTGCATCTGGACGGCTTGATGGACAGCGCCGATGCGCTGCTGAGTCACCGTTCCCGTGACCGGATGCTGGAAATCATGAAGGACAGCCGCGTCGGCGCAATGGGAGTCATCGCCTGCGTCTTGGTGCTGATGTTGAAGGCAGCGCTGATCGCTTCCTTATACGAGGTTGCGGAGGGAGCGTGGAAAGCGTGGACCCTCATGCTCGTGCTCGCGCCGATCTGGAGCCGGTGGGTCATGGTATATGCGATGTTTCGCTGGGAAACGGCCCGCGGCAGCGAGGGACTTGCCTCCCTGTTCCGGGGGCTTTCGGGCCGAAGAGTGTTCCAATCGTTTGTGCTGGCTTTTGTGCTGACATGTGCGGGAGCGGTGTTCGTGCTGGCTTCTGTTGAAGAAAACGCTGTCCGCTTCACAATCGGCCTGGGGGTACTGTTGCTGCCGCTGGCCGCCTATATCGCCGGAGTTATGGTTGGATCGCGAATCAACAGGCGGCTTGGGGGATTAACAGGGGATACATACGGTGCTCTGAATGAGCTGGTAGAGACGCTGCTGCTGTTATGGATGGTATTTATGCTAAGCTTGACTTAAATATTTCCAAAATAAAGCTTTCCAACATAAGAAGTATAATCCCGATAAAAATAGTTGACATTGGGCGTAAAAATGCAGATAATGTATGTTGCAAATTGGGTGATGTTATGAAGCGGGCTTACCTCGGGGAATAATTCATATATAACGCACTTATTGCACAACATTAACAACAGCTGAACAGTTGTTGAGGGAGGAGCTACAACAAGGTATGGAAACATTGTGGGTTATCATCAACGTGCTAGTTTTGATCCTGTTGATCGGCATTTTGTTCTGGATGCAGAAGAAGCATTACTCGTTTACAAAACGGGTGTTTGCAGGGCTGGGTCTCGGCGTCCTGTTCGGGGTGGCGCTTCAATGGATCTACACCTCTACGTCGGATGTCGTTATTAAGTCGGCGGACTGGTTCAATCTGGTGGGGTATGGTTATGTAAGGCTGCTTCAGATGATGGTCATTCCATTGATTATGGTGTCCATCATCTCGGCGATTATGAAGCTGAAAGGCGGACGTAACCTTGGCAAAATGAGCGGTCTGATCATCACGGTGCTGCTGGCAACAACGGCCGTGGCAGCTGCTGTCGGGATTACGACTGCGCTGGCCTTCGACTTGTCGGCTGTGAATATTCAAGGCGGAGAGGTAGAACAGCGGCAAGGCGCTATTCTTGAAGAGCGGCTGGGGGATGTGGAAGGAAGAACACTCCCGCAACAAATTCTGGACTTCATTCCGAGCAATCCGTTCGCGGACATGACGGGAGCCAGAAGAACATCAACGATTGCGGTCGTGATATTCTCGGCGTTCATCGGGATAGCCGTGCTTGGGCTTGACCGGAAGAACAAGGAGCAGGCGGAGACCTTCCGCGGTATGATCAACGCGGTGTACGGTGTCGTTATGCGCATCGTGACACTGGTACTTAGACTGACACCTTACGGGATTTTGGCGCTGATGGCGAAGACGATCGCCACGACAGATCTCGCGGTGATTATGAATCTGATTGACTTTGTACTCGCTTCTTACGTTGCGCTCATTGCGATGTTTATCATTCATCTCATTCTGCTGGCGCTGTTCGGATATAATCCGGTAACGTATGTGAAGAAGGTATTCCCTACCCTGACGTTTGCCTTTACTTCACGCTCGAGCGCAGCAACGATTCCGCTGAATGTTCAGACACAGAGCAAGAAGCTAGGAGTGTCTGAAGGAATTGCCAATCTGTCCGCTTCCTTCGGGGCAACGATCGGCCAGAACGGCTGCGCCGGTATTTATCCGGCCATGCTGGCGGTTATGATTGCACCGACAGCAGGTATCGATCCGACTTCGTGGTCGTTTATCCTTACCCTGATTGTGGTCGTCATGATCAGCTCGTTCGGTGTAGCGGGCGTTGGCGGCGGCGCGACGTTTGCATCGCTGATCGTTCTGTCCACCATGAATCTGCCGGTGGCGCTGGCGGGCCTTCTGATCTCGGTTGAGCCGCTGATCGACATGGGCCGCACTGCCCTCAATGTCAATGACTCGATGACGGCAGGTGCCATCACCGGCAAGGTGATGAATGAAGTGGATAAAGATGTGTTCAACGACAAGAACATCGAGCTGGATATGATTCAAGCATAAGCATTGAATCAGGAAGAAGAACGCCCGTGAGGCCTTGCTTGTGCGCAAGGCCTCACGGGCTTTTTCTCATTATAATGGGATATTCATATTAACCGATGATGGTAAGCTCCTTGGGGAACGTGGTCAGCACCTCAACCCCTGTCCCGGTCACGAGCACATCGTCCTCGATGCGGACGCCTCCTACACCGGGTACATAAATGCCCGGCTCAATGGTAAACACAGCGCCCGTCTGCGCGGTATCGTTGTTCTGCCCGTGCACCGAAGGATACTCGTGCACATCCATGCCTAGGCCATGCCCGAGCCGATGGACGAAGGCAGGGCCGTATCCCGCGTTCGCGATGACATCTCTGGCAGCCTGATCAATAGAAGCGTAGGAAGCGCCCGGCTTGACTGCCTGAATGCCCGCTGTATTCGCAGCAAGAACCGTTTCATAGATGCGGACCGCCTCAGAGGAAGGCTGGCCCACAGCCACGGTCCGGGTAATATCGGAGGCATAACCGCTGGCGTACACGCCCAGGTCGAACATCACCAGTTCGCCAGGCTCGATCTTCCGCGATCCCGGAACACCGTGCGGCAGCGCGGTATTGGGGCCGGACAGCACCATGGTGGAGAAGGAAGGGCCTTCGGCTCCCAGCTTCTTCATCGTATATTCCAGCTCCGCGACAAGCTCGATTTCGCTAACGCCGGCCTTCGTCTGCGCTAGGCCGCGTTGAAGGACCTCTTCCACGAGCTGCACGGCATGTCTGATCACCTGAACTTCCTCGGGCGACTTCCGGACCCGCATCTCGCGCAGTACCGGGCCTGCGTCCTCATAGCGGGAGACGGACAAGTGATGCTGCAGCTGTTCATAACGGGAGACGGTCAGCTGCTCCTTCTCAACGGCCAATACGCCCGTGGAACCCGTAATGATGCCTTTCAGCAGCTCGTAAGGGTTGTCCGTGTCCTGATGGGTAACGATGTGGTTCACGATCGAGGACGCATGAGCGGCCTCGGCATCCAGCGCGGGCACAACCAGCACGGGCTCCTCCGCAGCGGAGAGCAGTAGCCCAAGGAACCGTTCATGCGGATTGCTGGCAAAGCCGGTTAAGTAATAGACATGCTTGGGATCTGTGATCAGCACATGATCCCAGCCCTGGGTATTTATCGTATGTTGGAGTTTGTCCAGACGTTGCTTCATATTGATTCATCCTTTCTATCCACAACTGGGGAGCGCATTTGGAGCACTTAGCCTAAGGGTAACGGGTTCGCGCATTGAAGTAAAGTGGCTCAGAAAACAGAAGCGTTTTTTCGCCGGTTCTTGTACAATAGAATCTAATTAGATCACAGATAAACTGATATTTTATTGCACTCGGAGGGGAATCATGGCACTGCATTCTTATCGCATCGATTATGCTGTCAAAGAAGATTTGCCAGCTATTGTGGACATTTACAATTCAACTATTTCGGGTCGGACCGTCACCGCAGATCTGGAGCCGATCACGGTAGAGAGCCGGATGCAGTGGTTTGAGGAGCATACACCGGATCGTCACCCGCTGTGGGTAATGCGGTCTGAGGAGCACATCGTAGGCTGGATGAGTTTTCAGCGTTTTCACGAGCGCGCCGCGTATGATGCAACCGCTGAAATTAGCATCTATGTGGACGAGCGTTTCCGGGGGACCGGAGCCGGGAGCATTCTGGTTGCGAAGGCAATCGAGGAATGCCCGCGTCTTGGTATCAGCAATCTGGTCGGGCTGGTGTTCGGACATAACAAGCCAAGCCTGGGGCTTCTGACAAAGTTCGGGTTTGAGCAGTGGGGATTTCTTCCCGGCGTGGCCGAACTGGATGGGATCAAGCGTGATCTCGTCATTGTCGGCCGCAAGGTGGAGGCTTCCTGAAGGACCTTTTCTCATAAATCTAATCGAGCTGAACGAAGAAATCAGAATTAAGGGGGAAGCGGATCGCATATGAGCACATCGTTATGGAATCCACGACCGGTACGCTTTTTGGAAGGGGAACGCCTGTATCTTCGTCCCATTAGCCAGGAGGACGTGGACGGTTATTATCACATGCTGTTCAACAAGGAAATGCGTCGTTTGACCGGAACACGGCAGATCTTCACAATCGAGGGGATTCGCCGTTATATCGAAGACAGATCAACCGATTCGTCGTCCGTGCTGCTTCTTATAGCGCTGCAGGATACGGATCAGGTCATTGGCGACATCGCCTTGCAGGACATTGATTCTGTCAATCGCAATGCAGGCATGCGGATTGCCATCGATTCGGAACAGCATCTGGGGAAAGGTTACGGGCCCGAAGCGATGAAGCTGCTGCTAGAATATGGCTTCGGCCAGCTCAATCTGCACCGGGTGGAGCTGCAGGTATTCGATTTTAATGAACGGGCGATCAAGGCATATGAGAAGGTTGGATTCGTGCGGGAAGGCGTTCAGCGGGATGTGCTCTATTACAATCACCGCTATCATAACGCCATTCTGATGAGTGTGCTTGAGCATGAGTTCAGGGAAAAGCAGATGCACGGGTAACGCCATGATTAGGGTCTGGTGCGAGCGCATCTTAAGTAGTAGGTATTTAGACTCTAATTGGTCCAAACGGGTTACGATTGTTGCATCAACGGGCAGGAATTATATATAGTTAAGGCATAATGGTATTTTCCAAGGAGCACATGACATGAAGGTTATTCTCGTAGATGATGAACCGCTTGCATTGCAATACCTGGAACGGCAACTGTCGAAGCTTGATCACCTTCCAATTGAAGTGGTGGGCAAATATTCGGATGCGTCTGAAGGACGGCAAGAAATTCTGTCCCGGGAAGTGGATATTGTGTTTCTGGACATCAGTTTGCCGGAGTTGAGCGGAATTGAACTTGCCGAGCAGCTTCTTGAGCGGAAGCCTTATTTGTGCATCGTGTTTGTGACAGGTTATCATGAGTACGCCGTGCACGCCTTCGAGCTGAATGCGGTTGATTATATTGTGAAGCCGCTGCAGATGGACAGGCTGGCCAAAACGATGAAGCGCCTTCAGGAGCGTATCGCCATGCGCGGCGAGCAGCAGCCTGTTCAGAAGCGGCCGCTGAAGATGACCATGTTCCGTCAGGTCATGATCGAGCATCCGGAGCACGAGGGACAGTATACGCTGCTGCAATGGCGTACAACGAAGGCACAGGAGCTGTTTATTTATCTTCTGCAGCACAGAGGACAGCTGGTGCGGAAGTCAGTCCTCATTGATCTGTTATGGCCTGAATTTGATATGGATAAAGCGTATCCCCAACTTTACACGGCCATTTATCATATTCGTAAATCACTGGATTCGTTTAACGGGCGTCTGCAAATATCCAACACGACGGAAGGTTATGTACTGAACATGGAGGATATTCAGCTTGATGTCGAGATTTGGGAGGAGTGGCTGGCCGCGAGTCCGGCGATATCTCATCAGTCGATCGACAAGCATATCGAGATTTTGAATCTGTACACGGGGGATTACTTGCAGGAATATGACTACTGGTGGGCAGAAAGCGAGCGGCAGAGATACAAGCGGATGTGGCTCGGCCTATCCTATTCCCTGGCAGAGTGGTATTTCGATCATAACCGGATGGAAGAAGCGATATTCAGTTACTCTTCGATTACGAAGCAGCATCCGCTTGAGGAGAGAGCCTACTATTCCTTGATGCAAATTTACGCCTCGCTGAACAATGGCGCTCAAGTCCATATGCAATACAGCCAGATGAGCCAAATTTTGCGAGAGGAAATGAATGTGGAGCCGAGTCCTTACATTACGGAATGGTACGAGCAATGGAAACAGGGAGGGGGCGGCATCGAGCTGGCCCGCTAACCATATGAGATGGATGAAGTCACCGGGAAATCCGGTGATTTTTTTGTGAACTGAATTTCCTTATATAGACTAGCAGTTATGCTGGGTAGCTTCCTAGTAGAGCCAATACCGGGCGTTTCTCACTTTTTGTTGAGAAATTGTAGAGTCGATTTTCCTATACTTTGGGAATGAAGCTCTAATAGGAGGTACATATTTGATGAAGGTGATTCGAAAATTCAAGGAATTTGCCTGGGAAAGACCTGTCGGTCTCGATCTGGATACATTTCAGGAGAAACAGCTGGATCAAGAAGAGGATGTGGAGTACTGCCGCGGTTTTTATATGCTGCATAACAATGTGATGATCGGCATCGTAGCGACCGATGAGGGCCCGGCTTTTTTCAGTAATGGCAAGGTGTACTTGCTGAAAGAGAAGGGGTTTCGGTTTGTGCTGAAAAGCAGTGGCGACTCGAACAACTTTACTTTTATGTGGGAGGGGCAGGTGGAGTTTCACGTCAACTATTTGCGCAGCTGGATCCAAGGTGGTGGGAAGCAGGCGAGCGAGTCGTCGGTCGACTTTTATTCCTGGCTGTGTGAAGCGGCAGCGATGAAGCGTTTTTATTCGTTCTATACCGTGAAGAATGTCAAAGCCCGTGAACTGTTTGCCACTCTAATGACACATCCCCCGACCCATACTAAGGTGGTTTAAATCGGCTCCATTGACGGAAAATGCAGCTCCAACTGCGATTATTCCATGCCTTCTCCCGCTAATAAGTTTTGGACGTAAGCCGGGATTATGAGGTAGGATGAAGAGAGTTGTCGAAAATTTTCCGTCAAAGGGTGAACCTCATTGATCTCCGAATTTTTATCTATCCTATACAGTGTCTTCCTTCCTATATCCCTGCCGGTGATCGGCGGCGCGCTGCTGAAGGGGCTCCGAGGACTGGATACGAAGGCGTTATCCAGCCTGTCTCTGTACGTGCTAAGTCCGGCACTTCTCTTCGAAACGCTTAAGAATGCTTCCATCACCTCCGGCGATATCATGACGACGGTCATCTTCTGTCTGCTGAATGTGGTGGTGCTGTCATTGCTAAGTACGCTGACTGGAAAATGGCTCCGTCTGCCGCAGACGGAAAGCTCAGGCCTGGCTCTGACCGCCATTTTTACGAACAGTGTTAACTACGGTTTACCGCTCGTTCTGCTGGCGTTTGGTCAGGCAGGGCTGGACAAGGCATCCGTGTATGTCGTGATACAGATTATCATTATGCATACGCTGGGCGTGTATCTGGCGGCAAGATCGCACTTTTCAGCGAAAAAGGCGGTTCTGTCCGTATTTAAACTTCCGGCAGTGTACGCAGCCTTGCTGGCGGTTGTGTTTCGCGTGACCGGTTATCAGCTGCCGGATGGTTTGGAGACCGGGGTGTCGATGCTTTCGGCCGCTTACGCGCCGCTGGCGCTGGTTATTTTGGGGGCGCAGATGGTGGGCGTACGAGAAGATGCGGGTGCATTATCTGTCAGCCGACGGGGCTTCTGGGCGGGCATGACGATGAGAATGCTGGCCGGTCCGCTTGCTGCGTGGGGACTGCTGATCCTCCTTGGTGTAGACGGCGATTTGTTTGCCGTGATACTTGTGCTCTCCTCCATGCCGGCAGCCGTCAACGCCGTTATTTTAGCCGAGGAGTATGATGCCGCACCGAAGCTGGTGTCCAGATGTATTCTGTGGACAACACTGGCCTCGTTTATCATGCTGCCCGTGCTGATTGGCATTCTGTAACATTCTTTACCTCAATACAAGCCTGGCAGGGACGCACCTTGCCAGGCTTTTGATTTTCGTTTGACAAATCGTTGATATCCGAACTATAATTACAACTACAAGTTAGTTACTTATTTTTTGTTAGTTTATTCAAAGATGAGATCGTCATATATACATTTTCTTGAAGGAGTGAACATTATGTCATCTGTATTGCATCCGTCGCTCGGGCTTGGCCCGGTATCACTTCGCATTAGCGATCTTGCAAGATCAATTCGTTTTTATACAGAGATTGTCGGTTTGAGAATCCTTCGCCAGCAGGGGAGGACCGTGGAGCTGACAGCAGACGGCCGGCATACGCTCGTTCAGCTTCATGAGGTTGAAGCGCTTCGGCCCAAGGGCAGAGCTGCCGGACTGTACCATTACGCCATCTTGCTCCCGGATCGGGAGAGCCTTGGCCTGGCGCTGAGAAATCTGATCGCGCATAACATTTCCGTTGGCCAAGGGGATCATCTGGTTAGCGAGGCGCTCTATATTAACGATCCGGACGGCAACGGGATCGAAATCTATGCGGATCGCCCTCGGGACACCTGGAAGCGCGATGCGAACGGGGAATATGTTATGGCCACAGATCCCGTCGACGTCGAAGGGCTCCTTGCTTTGACGGATGGCCTGGAATGGACGGGGCTGCCGGAAGGAACGGTTATGGGGCATGTGCATTTCCATGTATCGGATCTGGCTGAAGCGAGACGGTTTTATTGCGATATTCTTGGGTTTGAGGTTACAGCCGCCTATGGAGGCGCAGCCTTGTTCGTCGCTGCCGGAGGCTATCACCATCATGTTGGACTGAACACCTGGGCCGGAAGAGGAATCCCGAATACGGCGCCAAACCAGGCGGGAATCGAGCATTATACGATCCAGCTGCCGAGCAGTGAAGAGATCGAGACGGTCATCAGTCGTCTTCGGGACTCGGGTCATGAAGCCGAGCAGCGTGACGATGCTTGGTACGTGCTGGACCCTTCGGATATTTGGATTCGGTTTATGACCGCTTGATGCGAACGGACAAAAGGGCTCCGAGGTGGAATGACTCGGAGCCCTTTTGGATTGTATGCGGCGGACCGGCCGATCGACCGCTGTCATGCAGCTTGGTTTTAGGATTTCCTTGCAGCAGCCTCGTTTAATGCCGCTAATGTTTGCAGCATGTAATCGACCAGCTTCGGAAGATCCCCCATCTGTTCCTCGTGAATTTTCCGTGAAAACCCGATTTCAATGGTGCTGAGATAGCGCACAGGCTTCTCCCCATACATAAAGCCGACGGTCTGGATCGGCTGAACCTCCGGCTCCCATATACGCTGGACAATCTCGGCCATCACCGGACAGCCGGCCTCAACATCTTCGATCGTTTGGGTGAAGCGAAGCTTCAGCGCACATCCCGGTGTCTCATCAGGGATTTCCAAAATTTCAGCGGCTAAATCCTGCACCCCCGCTTCCAGGACAATCTCGGCATAGGTCTCGTGTTGACCGGTCAACTCGAATTGCAGCACGAAGCATCTGGACATGACGGCCATGTTCAGTAGATCAGAGCGGCCCGTGACAAGCACTTTTTTGTCGAGATTATCCAGATCGTAAACGATATTCTCTATGCCTACTTTTAAATTCTCAAATACAGTCGGGTCAAACATCCGGACACATCCTTGTCGCTTATAATCCAGCAGAAGGGGCTGTCGATACGGTATCGTCGATACTATATCATATCTGATTGTGCCGGAAAATAACCCCATGCTGATCCAGATGCTAACTCTTCTACGACAGCGATGTCGAAGGGGGCCATCGCCCCTCCAAACCAAAGTGAGGTTGATCTGGAACGAACAGTAGAGTATACTCAAACGGTAAAATAAATTTTACTGAAGCGAAAAAAAGAGGTGATCGTGTGACAAGGTCAGGTGTGTATATCATTAAAACGCATGAGCAGCTGAAGGCCATCGCTGACCCGCTCCGAACCCAAATTCTCATGAAGCTGGTGAAGGATGCTTACACCGGGCAGCAGCTGGCGGAGATGCTTGGCATCGCACGCCATAATATTTACTTCCATCTCAAAGAGCTGGAGAAGCATGACATCATTCAGATCGTGCACAAGGAAGAGAAGAACGGCATCGTGCAAAAATACTACCGGGCTGCGGCGAGCCGCTTTATTCCGGAGGATCATTTGCTGCCCAGCATGGACCTTGTCGAGACGTCGCGCCAGGTATTCCTGGAGACGGTCGAGGGAACCCGCTCGCGAATTGAGCTGGCAGACCCGGCCGCATTTGCGCTTGACAGCTCGAATGAGCATTGTCGCAAAAACATTGCCGCAACCTATCAGCTTCATACAACACAGGAGAGCTTTCATGCATTCGTGGAGGAGTTCAAGCAGCTGCTGGACAAGCACTTTACGACAGCTGCCAAGGATCATCCCATGGATCAGGAGCGATCCGAAGAGACCCAGAAGCCATACTATTTGAGCTTGATTGCCTTTCAGGATGAGCATGGGAGCGACCGTTCCTGAAGGTGTTGGTAAACCTAAGACAGCTATGCGTTGTAAGGATGAACTGAAGCAAAAAAAACGAGGGGGACGATACAATGAACACCACGGCTTACGACATCGTCATGGATGATCCCTGGTTCACGGTAACCAGGCTGGATGAGACGACATATGCCATTAGCGAATACGGCCACTGGGAGAAGGTGCACTCCTATCTGCTCCTTGGCAGCGAGCGGGCAGCGCTCGTGGATACCGGACTGGGCATAGACAACATCAAGCGCATCACCGATCAGCTGACAGATCTGCCGATTGTTGTGCTGACCACGCATGTGCATTGGGATCATATCGGCAGCCACGGGCAATATGCGGAAATCTATGTGCATGAAGCCGAGGAAGAATGGCTTCTCCATGGCATTCAGGGCCTGTCTATTGAGCAAATCCGCAAGGATGTATCCAGGGATATTACCAGACCGGTGCCGGATTCCTTCCAGCCGGAGTTGTATACGCCATATCAAGGCAAGCCTGCTGGCCTGCTGCGTGAGGGGGATGTGATCGACCTGGGGGGCAGACGGCTGACGGTGTACCATACGCCGGGTCATTCGCCGGGCCATATCACCGTCCTGGATACGAGCCGGGGATACCTGTTCACCGGAGATTTGCTCTATGACGAGACGCCTGTCTATGCATTCTTCCCGACAACAAGCCCGGAGGATCTCGTTCGCTCGCTTGAGAGGATATCAGAACTGCAGGGCATTACCCGCATATTCGGCGCCCATAACCGGATCGGCCTTCCGCCATCCCTGCTGCAAGTGGTGAAGGAAGCGGCTCAGCAGCTGCGGGCCCAGGATCTTGTCCGTTTCGGTACCGGCATTCATCGGTTCGACGGATTCTCTGTGCAATTCTGATATCCTCCGCTTGCTCAAGAAACAAGCCGCTGATCATTCAAGTTGTCTTGAACCGTCAGCGGCTTGAATTGTATGGGGCTGGCACTGGCATGATGCAACGTCCGGCGCTGAGGAAGGCACCTTAGTCCATCGTTCTGCCGTAATAAATCTCATCCATCTCCAGCTTGAGGCGGTCGGTAATTTCCTGCTGCTCCTGCGGGGACAGCTTGTCCTTCGTATAACCGAACAGATAGTTGTCCAGATCAAACTGCTTGAGCTTGCATTTGGTATGGAACAGCTTCTCCTGATACACGTTAACATCGATCATATCGTACTGGTCCTTCACTTCATCGGGAATATAGTTCTGGATGGAGCTGATCTCATGATCGATAAACAGCTTATCGCCGTTAATGTCCCGGGTGAAGCCGCGGATTCGGTAGTCGATTGTCATAATGTCGGTATCAAAGGAGTGGATCAGGTAGTTGAGCGCCTTAAGCGGGGAAATTTCCCCGCAGGTAGATACGTCAATATCGGCCCGGAAGGTGCTGATGCCTTCATTCGGGTGATACTCCGGATACGTATGGACCGTAATATGGCTTTTGTCCAGCTGCAGCACAATATTGTCTGGCAGAGGCCCCGGCGATTCCTCATAGGACTCTTCCGGCACCTCGACGACAGGCCCCTCGGATACAAGCACAGTTACGCTTGCGCCTTGAGGCACGTAGTCCTGCTTGGCCACGTTCAGCACATGGGCGCCGATAATTTCAGAGACGTGGGTCAGAATGCTGGTAAGCCTGTCGGCATTGTACTGCTCGTCGATATATTCGATATAAGCTTCACGCTCTGCCTTCGTTTTTGTATAACAGACATCATACATATTGAAGCTGAGTGATTTCGTCAGGTTGTTGAATCCATGCAGCGTAATCCGCTGTTCAGGTGAATAGTCCATATGAAATCCCCCTTGCGGTTAATGGTTAATATGCCATTTCGAGTACCTATTGTTTCCGAAAACAGGCATTCTTAGTCCAGGGATGGGACCCTCTTAGGCATACATAAGTTTATAACCGAAATCGAGGAGGGAGTAACAGAACAGCGTATTTGGAAAAAGCTGACCCCTCTGTTTATGAAGCCATAAATTCCATCAGCGCGATGACAATAGCCACAAGGATGTCACCGTAAAACCGCCGTGCGGCCACCATACCGATTACGTTAACGGTAGAACACAAATGTTGGGCATCTGTCTCGATTCCTTTATTCGATTATTGGCAGCAGAGAATGCCTTCCCCTGATTCCATCCGGGACTTCAAACTTGTGAGCATATCTTTCCAAGCCTCAACATGCCACTTTCTGGCTGCAAGCCAGTCGGCGGAATCCTTCCATCCGTCATGGCGAAGCGTTACCCGTGTCCCATCCTGCTGGGGCTCCAACCCAACTTCAACCGAGGTGAGCTGCCCGCTGTGGTTCATCGTTTCCGCGAACGGATCGGGTCCCTTCCACTCAAAGATCAGCAAATGCGGTTCCTCTGCCTTCAGGATGGTGCAGCCGGAGGTGCTCATGCTGCTTGGATTCGCAGGGTTGAAATATAGTTCGAATCTCCCTCCTTGCCAGGGCTCGATAACGGCGGCAGGCGCAAACCATTCCTTTATGCGATCGGCTTCTGTCCATGCGCGCCATACGAGGGATATATCTGCCTGGATATGTGTTTCCTGTGTGATAACCATTCGTAATTCCTCCATTCATAACAATAGCTTGGGGTGAATCGTAATGTTCTTTGCCTGCATTTCATTATAACGGTTCCGTGCCCCCAAGAATTCTTCTACTTTGCGGAAGTTGCAGCGTTCTTCTCAATCAGCAGCAGCGGCAGAGTGACGCCGATGGGCGGATCGTTTTATTGTTTTTCCTGCCCGACTCGGTTGCTCATTCGATGAAACACCATTAAACTTAAAGGATGACCGGTTTTTGATAAGGAGTTTTTATCCATGAATGTGGAAGCCAGGAGCAATGAATTGATGAATATGGACACCGCGAAGGAAATTTTGCAGCGGTATTACGGGTACCCGGACTTTCGGGAGGGGCAGAAGAAGATTGTGGACAGCCTGCTCCGTGGACGGGATACACTTGGAATTATGCCGACAGGCGGAGGCAAGTCGATCTGTTATCAGATTCCGGCACTGATGCATCCTGGCCTGACGCTTGTTATATCGCCGCTGATCTCACTGATGAAGGACCAGGTGGATGCGCTGACGACCGCGGGTATTTCTGCGGCTTATATTAACAGCACGCTCAGCGGCAAGGAAGTGAATGAACGGATTCGGGCTGCGAAGCGAGGGGACTTGAAGCTGCTGTATGTCGCGCCGGAGCGGCTGGAGCTCGACTGGTTCCGGGAGGAGATGGCCGGCCTTGACATCTCGATCGTCGCTGTGGATGAGGCCCACTGCGTATCCCAGTGGGGACATGATTTCCGTACAAGCTACCTGGCGGTAGCACCGTTTGTCGACGCTTTGCCGCAGCGCCCGATTGTGGCCGCCTTTACGGCGACGGCAACGCCAGAGGTTATGGAGGATATGCAGCGTCTCCTTCAGCTTGATCAGCCGCAGGTGTTCGTTACAGGTCTTGGCCGGGACAATCTGGAGATGTCGGTGCTGCGGGGGGAGAACAAGCGCGAATTCATTATGGATTACGCCGCTTCCCATGCCCATCAGTCAGGCATTATCTATGCTGCAACCCGCAAGGATGTGGACGATTTATGCCAGCGACTGCAGGCGCAGGGCATCGCCGCCGGGCGGTATCATGCAGGCATGAGCGATGCGGAGCGGGCGGAGAGCCAGGAGGCGTTCCTGTATGATGATATTCGCGTCATTGTAGCGACGAATGCATTCGGTATGGGGATAGACAAGTCCAATGTTCGTTACGTCATCCACTACAATATGCCGAAAAATATGGAGTCCTACGTTCAGGAGGCAGGCCGCGCGGGCCGGGACGGTGAACCGAGCCAGTGCATCCTGCTGTTCAGTCCGCAGGACATCATCACCCAGAAATTTCTGATCGAGCAAAATCCCCAGGATTCAGAGCGCAAGCATAACGAATACCGGAAGCTGCAGCAGATGATCGATTACTGCTACACCACCCGCTGCCTTCGCAGCGCGATGCTGGATTACTTCGGGGAAGCCCATGACGACAAGCCATGCGGCACATGCAGCTCCTGCACGGACGATCGTGAGCTGATCGATATCACGGTCGATGCACAGAAGATTTTCTCCTGCATTCACCGCATGCGCGAACGGTTTGGCGTGTCGACCGTCGCTGCGGTGCTGAAAGGCTCCAGAGCGAAGAAGGTGCTGGAATACGGGTTTGACCGGTTGCCTACCTATGGAGTGATGTCGGGCCGCACGGAAAAGGAAATTGCCGAAACCATCAATGTGCTCGTATCCGAAGGATACCTGACATTAACGGAAGGGCAGTACCCTGTAGTGAAGCTTCAGAGCGCCGCGGCCGAGGTGCTGCGGGGGCAGAAGGAAGTCATGCAGCGTGTGCCGAAGCCTTCCCGCACGAAAGCCGGGCAGCGGAGCGCAGGGCGGCGTGATTACTCGCCGTCTGCGGTCAATGAAACGATATTTGAGCAGCTGCGCCTGATCCGCCGCGAGCTTGCAAGCAAAGAGCATGTGCCGTCTTACATCATTTTCAACGATGCAACGCTGCGGGAGATGAGTGTCGTTTGCCCGCAAACGGAACAGGAGATGCTGGGGATTAAAGGGGTTGGGGAGATGAAGTTTCGCAAATACGGCCAGCCGTTCCTCGACTTTTTCCAGAATCAGCCAGGCAGTGGCGGAGATGAGCCTGTTTATGAGTTTTGAGATAAGGGAGCACTGAGCCCACCCAGCTGTACCGAAGTACGCACTACACTTTCACATATGAAGGAACGTGAATCATGAAGGTTTTACTGTCCGCTTTAAATGCGAAATACATTCATACCTCGCTTGCGATTCGCTGCCTGAAGGCATACAGCGAGAAGGAATTTGATATCGAATTGGCGGAGTATACAATCAAGGACCCGCCGATGAATATCGTGTCCGACATCTTCCAGCGCAAGCCGGATGTGATTGGATTCTCTTGCTATATATGGAATATTGAAGAAACGATTAAAGTGATCGACATTGTGAAGAAAATTATGCCAGAGGTCAAGATCATTTTGGGCGGACCGGAAGTGTCCTATGATACCCAATATTGGATGGAGCGGCTGGCCAATGTCGATTTTATTGTGATGGGGGAAGGCGAGGAAACCTTCCATCACTTACTGCAGGAGCTTTCGAGCACGCGCAAGTTTCACTTTGTGTACGGCGTCGCGTATCGCAAGGGCGATGAGATTATCCTCAATCCGCCGCGACCGAAGGCGATCCTGAACGAGCTGCCCTCCCCGCACAGATTCCCGGAGGATATTCCGCATCTGGGCAAACGGGTGGTCTATTTCGAGACGAGCCGGGGCTGTCCCTTCAGCTGCCAGTTTTGCTTGTCCAGCATCGAGGTTGGCGTCCGGTACTTCGATATTGAACGCACGAAGTCCGATCTGCTGTACCTCATTGATCAAGGGGCCAAGCTGATCAAATTTGTGGACCGCACCTTTAATATCAAGCGGGATTATGCGCTGGAAATGTTCCAGTTTCTGATCGAGAATCATGGCGGCTGCGTGTTCCAGTTCGAAATTACGGCGGATATTATGCGGCCGGAGGTGCTGGATTATTTGGCGAAGAATGCGCCCCCGGGCATATTCCGGTTCGAGATCGGCGTTCAGTCTACCAACGATCCGACGAATGAGCTGGTAAAGCGGCGGCAAAATTTCACCAAGCTGTCCAGAACAGTGACCATGATCAAGGAAAGCGGCAAGATCGATCAGCATCTGGATCTGATTGCGGGCCTGCCGCTGGAGGATTACGATACGTTCCGGAAAACGTTTAACGACGTATTCGCACTCGGACCGGAGGAGCTGCAGCTGGGCTTCTTGAAGATGCTACGCGGAACAGGGCTCCGGCATGATGCGGCCAAGTATAACTACACGTATATGGACCATGCCCCTTATGAAATTTTGGGCAGCGATGTGCTTCCTTTCTCGGATATCGTCAGGCTGAAGCGGCTGGAGGACGTGCTTGAGAAATACTGGAATGCCCACCGAATGGACCATACGCTCAACTATTTGATGAAGCATGAGTTCCCGTCGCCGTTCGACTTTTTCCAAGCGTTCGGAGATTATTGGGAGAGCCAGGGCTGGCAAAAGATCGGGCATCAGCTCGAGGATCTGTTCACGCGCCTGACAGCATTCCTGGAGCATCGACAGACACCGCGTATGGACATCGTTATGGGCTTAATGAAGTTCGATTATTTCCTGGGACATAAATATAAACCTCGGAAAATCTGGTGGGATTTCTCGCTGGATAAAAGCGATTGGTCAGCCCATATGAAGCGAATTGTCGAAATGCCGTCTGCCGTGTCGGAAGAGTTTGCGAAGCTTGGCCTGACGGAGCGGGAGCTTCACAAGCATGCGATGATTGAAATGATGCCGTTTGATTTGAATGATGCGATCCAGGGCGGCAGCGGCCTCAGCGGTGATGCGAATCGGCAAACGATGCTGATTGTGCTCTATCAGCAGGATGATAGCGGGCGCCCGCATTACTATACCATGCCGGTTTAATGAACTTCGGACATCGGTCTGATGTTCTCGAATAGCGGGAGCTGCGGCTTGGAGCATAAATCTCGCTGATCTCGGGAAGCTAACCTTATTCACCTAATAAGGGAGGTTTCAAGCATGAGCAAGGAGCATCGGCAGCATGAGGAGCCGAGCGTTGCACCAGGGATGGAAACGAATGATGCCCTGCGCGAAGAGGCGACGGATGAAGAGGTCCGGCAGGGGGATTACACGGAGGTTACCCAGCTTGCCATCGACCGCACTCCTAATGATGAAGAATGAAGGGAAGCTGGCTATTAGCCGGGAATTGAAACTGCCTGCTGCGTGGAGGCTCATACTGGTGATTGAAAAAGCGATCTGTCTCCGCGAGGGGACAGATCGCTTTTTTTGTTGTCGGACCGGAATAACGGCCGTCTTCAGGCTCGCTGAGCCTGTTAGCTTCGGATGCGTTCGGTTCCGCTCCTCAACGTCACTCGTCGGCCGGCGAGGAAGAAGACGCGTGTCTGTCTCTTTCGTCAGTTGTATGCCTCTCCAGCCAATCAAGCACATCGGCAGCGACTTCCTGTTTGTTGATCTCATGCAGCATTTCATGCCGGCCGCCAGGGTACAGCCGGAACTCCAGATCGGTGATGCCGTGCAGTTGGTACAGCTCGATCAAGCTGCGGACGCCCTTGCCGCGTAGACCGACAGGATCTTCTTCGCCGGAGAAGATGTATACCGGCTTCTCCTTCGGCAGCCCCTGCAGCAGCTTGGGCCTGTGAATTTGGCGCAGCAGGCGAAAGAACTCGCGGAAGAAGCGGGCGCTGCATACCTGGCCGCAATAAGGGTCCTGGATGTACAGGTCCACTTCGGCTTCATCGCGGGAAAGCCAATCGAACGGGGTGCGGATGGGCCCAAAACCCCGGTTGTATGGCCCGAACACGAGCGCATTCAGCAGCAGGCTGCGATGCTCATCTCCTTGAAGCCGAGACTGAGCCGCAGCCAGCTTCTCGGCGAGCCCGAGCATTCTGCGCGGGCCGTTCGATCCTGACAGAATATAGCCATCGAAGCGGTCGCCGTGCGTGCACATCACTTTTTGGGTTAAAAAGGAGCCCATACTATGTCCCATCAAAATATGCGGTATCCCGGGATGACGCTTGCGCAGCTCGGCAGCGAGCAGGAGCATATCCTCAATCATGCCCTCGATGCCATTGTCTCCGGGATCACCGAGGCGGCTAAGCTCTCCGGCGGTAACGCCATGTCCGCGATGGTCGTTGACATATACCGCATAACCGCGGGCTGTCAGCACTTCAGCCAGCTCCGCGTACCGCGCGCCTGTCTCGCACATGCCATGGGCGATTTGCAGCACTGCCCGAACGTCTGTGCCAGACGCGGGAAGCCAAGCACGCACAAACACATCCATGGCCTGCGTATTCAGCATCGTAAACGTTTCAGCTTGCATGTTGCGTTGCACCTCCGCCATACCGTGAGTTTCCATTCCGTTGCTGGCCGGGACGTTCAGGGTATCCAAGCCGATCTGCATGTTGTTCAGCAAGGAACCGGCTGTCCCGGAGCAAGTAAAGCAACTGCCGGGCACCTGCCCGGCATGAAATGCAAAGTCAAGCTAAGTTGTGCGGAAATCTCAAGCTGTGTTATGGAAGATAAGAGCGAAGCACAGTAGAGCTGCCTTCGAGCTTGTAGCTTCCAAGATTGGCAGGGAGCAGGAAGCATTGACCGGAAGCGAATGGCTGAGATCCGCCGTCCCAGCTGATCACGCCCTCGCCGTCACACACCACGAGGATGGTGAAGCTGTCTGTGGAAGTCGAAAGCTCCCATGGGCCAGACACAATTCCTTTTTCTACTATAAAATAAGGCGATCTTGCCAGCTCGAGCCACTCGCCCGGAACAGCCCCCTCTGTGCTCATGGTCGTAGCGCCAGAGCCTTCATAGGCCGTCACATTCAAGGAGTCCTCGATATGGAGCTCACGCGGTTTACCATCCAGTCCCGGACGATTGTAATCATAAATCCGGTACGTAGTGTCCGAGTTTTGCTGAATTTCTGCAACAACAACACCAGCGCACAGGGCATGTACGGTGCCGGCAGGTATGTAGAACGTATCACCGGCCTTGACCGGCACCTCGCGCAGAAGCTCCATAACCGAATCGTTCTCGAGCGCCTGCCGGAGATCGGCCCGGGTAACGCCGTCTTTCAGACCGTAGATGATTTTGGCATCCGGCTTTGCGTCCAGCACGTACCACATTTCCGTTTTTCCAAGCTCGCCTTCCGGAAGCCCCTCGTAATCATCGGTCGGGTGAACCTGTACCGACAGATTATCGTTGCAGTCCAGCAGCTTGATCAGCAGCGGAAAGCGGCCGTTTACTTCAGAAAATCCTTTGGCACCGAACCACTCGCGGCCGAATTGCTCGCGAATCTCGTCCAGTCCCTTGCCGGCAAGTTCGCCATTCATCACGTTTGTCGTACCGTTCGGATGGTCGGCAATCATCCAGCCTTCACCGATATGTCCTTCCGGAAGCTGCAGGCCGAATTGCTCCAGCGCCCGGCCTCCCCATACTCTTTCTTTGAACTCAGGTTGAAACAGCAGCGGATACGGCTGTGTCATCGTGATCATCACCTTTCGTCATGTTAGCGTGTTATATATAAGATGAACAAAAAGCTTGCTGCTTGACGCATTTTTTGTTCAATTTATATCGTGTCTGTTGATGCGGGTATGCACTTTAATTCCATTATATCGGTTTTCTTCGCTCCAGTGCGATGAGATAGGGCGCAGCAGGCCGCTGCAGGTTGCGGTACAGAATGGACTGCGCCGTATGCTGCGGGATGGCGGCTGCCCACTGCTCCACCGTCCGGGCTTCGGTCTCCCCTCCAGGATGTCCCGGATACAGCACGATCGTCACGATGCCGCCGGGGCGGAGCAGCTCCAGCGAGCCGTTGAGCGCCGCGATCGTTGTCTCCGGCTGGGTGATAATGGTCTTGTCCGCTTCGTCGGCGGGGAGGTAGCCGAGATTGAACATGATCGCACCTACCTTGCCGACATAGGGTGCGGGAACGCTGCTGCGCATATCCTCATGGCTTTGCAGATGCAGGGAGACGCTGGCCACTTCGGAGGATGCCTCCTTGTTAAGGCGCTGTCTTGTCAGCTGAAGGGCCTCCTCCTGGATATCAAAGGCAAACACGCTTCCCTTCGGACCGATACAACGGGCGAGAAAGAGGGTGTCCGCTCCGGTCCCGGCGGTGGCATCGACGGCAATGTCCCCCGGCAGCAGCCGTTCGGATACCAGCTTGTGAGCAAAGCTAAGAACAGATAGAAATCCCATCAGCGCCCCCTCCACAGCTTGCCCTGCCAGGTGTCGCGGTGTCTAAGCTCGGCATCGATCGAGTTGAGCACATCCCATTTGCGCTGGCTCCAGAGCGGGCCGATCAGCAGATCGCGCGGAGCATCGCCGGTCAGACGATGCACAATCATCTCCGGCGGCAGAAATTCCAGCGTATCCACAACCAGCTTCACATATTCGTCCTTGTCGAGAAAACGGAGCAATCCGGCTTCATACTGCTTCACCATCGGCGTTTTGCGCATCAGGTGGAGCAGGTGGATTTTAATGCCCTGTACGTCCATGTTGGCCACGGCTCTGCCGGTTGCGAGCATCATCTCGCGGTCCTCCTGCGGCAATCCATAGATGATGTGGGTGCATACCCGGATGTTATGCTTCCGCAGCTTCTCTACCGCTTCCAGATAGCACTCCGTATCATGGGCGCGATTGATGAGCTGCGAGGTGGATTCATGGATCGTCTGAAGCCCCATCTCCACCCACAGGTATGTTCTCTCGTTCAGCTCGGCCAAATATTCAACCACATCGTCCGGAAGACAATCGGGGCGGGTCGCGATCGACAAGCCGACAACGCCGGGCTGCTCCAGAATGACCTCGTAATATTCGCGAAGCTCTTCGACCGGAGCATAGGTGTTGGTGTACGCCTGGAAGTATCCGATATATTTGGCGCTCGGCCATTTCAGATGCTGCCTGTCGCGGATCGTATTGAACTGGGTAACCAGATCGTCGCGCCGGCTTCCGGCAAAATCGCCCGATCCGCGGGCGCTGCAGAACGTACAGCCGCCCTTGGCAATCGTTCCGTCACGGTTCGGGCACGTAAATCCGGCGTCGAGCATGACTTTGAACACCTTGTCTTGAAACTGGCTGCGCATCTCATAGTTCCATGTATGGAATCGCTTGTCGCCCCACAGCTGCGGGGCAGTTAACATTGGCGTATTCATAAGTCTCCTTCTGTGCTGTTTGTTCCCCGTCTTTCGGCCTTGATTCAAGGGCAACGAGAATACAGCGAGTATAGATCGTTTCTCGCCTTTAGGGCAGACATATGTATTGTAACAAAAAAGGGCGCGGCATCATATACAGGTCTTCATGCCCAATTCATGTGGATTCACTTGTGTGAGAACGATAATCTTGGTATATTTAATGTATAGAAAGAGAATGATTCAAGCGGATTTCGCTTGGGTAATTACCGGATAGGATTCATATTTGTGAGACGTCATGGATACAATTATACCGTGAGGTGATTACGAATGAATTCATCGGCAATCAAGACAGACGACAAAGGCAAAATCGCTGTGGAGTTAACCCCGAATGAAGCATTGGCTCTGACAGGTGTCGAATTCAACGACAATCAGCATATCAAGGCTTCGGCGCAGCGCAAGATTCGGGATGCCTTCGAACGAACGTTTGAGTTTCAGGCAGAGAACAGGTAGCTTCTTCACAGGTTAATAACCGCGGAACCCCAATTCCAAATATAAGAAAAGGGAACCTGTATGATGCTTACGGGCATCGTCATAGGTTCCTTTTTCTATGCCCTCTTTACTTTTGGGACGAACTTCGGCACAATAATGCAGTATCGAACATTCATAATCATGATTATATAGACAGTTTCGGAGGTATAGGATGCGTTTACGCGGAAGAAAAGGAATTCGGGAAAGTTTGGAGGCACAGCAGGATCTCGTCGTTCTGAATCCTGCACAATATAAAGGAAAATGGGCGTCGCTCTTTGGCAATGATCGTCCGATTCATGTGGAATTTGGCATGGGTAAAGGCCAGTTTATCAGTCAGATGAGTTACAAGCACCAGGATGTCAATTTTATCGGCGTGGATATGTATGATGAGCTTATCCGCCGGGCCAGCGAGAAGGGAAGAGACGTCTGGGCCGAGGAGGGTGTGGAGACCCCGCCGAACTTAAAGCTGGCGCTGTTTAACCTGGAGCAGGTGGAGGAAGTGTTCGAGCCGGGGGAACTGGAGCGAATCTATCTGAATTTCAGCGATCCCTGGCCGAAGGCAAGGCATGCCCGCCGCCGCCTGACACATCCGCGGTTTCTGGAGAAGTATAGCCGCATTTTGAATGCGCGGGGAGAGATCCATTTCAAGACGGACTCTGTCAGCCTGTTTGAGTTCTCGCTGAATGCATTTGCGGATTTTGGGCTGCAGATGACCAACATCTCGCTTGATCTTCATCGCGATGGATTGAATGAACAGTTCGTCATGACGGAGTATGAGACCAAATTTGTTGGTCAAGGCATGAACATTCATCGCTGCGAGGTTATCGTCGGGGAAGAGGCGCTGGCGAAGTACAAGCAGGAACGTCTCAAAAAATACAGCTGAGTCTGGATAGCCTTGAACCTCATATGAAAAAAGCTGCCGAGGCCAAGCCTCGACAGCTGAACGGTGCGCTTCTTATGGTGAAGAGAAGGGCACCTTTTCGTTTTCCAGCATCTCAATAATGCTGCGCGCACATTGCATCGGATAGAAGCGCTCGATATTGCGCAGGTTCTGTTCTCTGCGCTCCACCATTTGGTCATATTGATGCAGCAGTATGTTCATCCATTTGCCGATCACTTCCAGAGAATCAATCGGCTCGCCCAAGCCTTGAGCGGTGAAATATTGGCAATTTTCCTCCTCCTGGCCAGGAAGCGGCTGGTGAAACAGCATCGGAATGCCCTTGGCGAGACCTTCGGTGCAGGTCATCCCCCCGGGTTTTGTCACCAGCAGGTCTGAGACTTCCATCAGCTTGTCGATTTCCCGGGTGAAGCCGAGAATCTTGATGTTGGGATGCTGGAACCTCGGGTTGCTTTCCATCTCTTCCCGGGCTTTGTCGTTATTGCCCAGGCAGAAGATGAGCTGGACATCCTGGCGCCACCTGGTCAGGAATTCATGCACAACTTCATCGTTCATGATGCCCCAGCCACCGCCCATAACAAGCACGGTCGGCATGTCGGCCAAGCCGAACTTCTCGCGGATTTCCTCCTTGCTCGGATGCGTCCAGAAATCCGGGTGAATCGGGATGCCAGTCACCTGGATTTTGGCATGGGACACGCCGCGGTTGAGCAGCTTGCGCTTGACCTCGGCCGTGGACACGAAATATCGGTCAACCTCGGGGCTGATCCACGTATCATGCGCATCGTAGTCCGTGATCACCGTACAGAGGGGGATGTTCGTGCCCAGCCGTTTCAATCGGGAGATGACCGCACTCGGAATGAAATGGGTACACACAATAATGTCTGGCCTCAGCTGCCGGACGACATCCTGCGTGCTCGTATAGAAGATGCGGTGCAGCGCCAATGTCGTAAACCGGTTGAATGATTTTTGGTGCCGATACATGTATCCGACCAGTTTCGGCGTGGACGTAATGGTCTTACGATAGGCCGATATAATAAGCGGAGCGATCTTGGGATTCAGGAAGCTACCAAGCTCAAGCACCCGTGTCTGGACATCTGGTGATAATTGCCTAATGCTGCTGGAGAGTGCGTGGGCGGCCTGCGTGTGGCCAGCACCGAACCCCTCGGATAGCAGCAAGACTCTTTTTTTAGCCACGACTTCGTTCACCCGTTCTGCAGCGTTATTATTAACCTTAACATATCGACTTTAAGGCGAGATTGCAACTATGACCCGGCGAATGTCCAGGGACTTTCGTCCCTGAGGCTTTTTTGGCAGCATTCGGGAAGCCAGCTCTGGCAAGGGGCGGCTGCTGCTTGCTGGGGCACGCGCATTTTGTAGAAAAGAAGGGTCCTTGGACTTTTGACTTGGCAATTTGTTATCGCTACAATGATTCAAACGGACGCCTGGAAGTTTATTAGAGAGAAAGAAAGATAACGGGGTTAAACTTTTTTGGAGTTCGTTGCGTCTTAAATATTGTGGCGGACAAGTTGGTATTGCAAAAATTGGGCACACTAAAGAAATAAAAAGTAAGCAAACAGATGAAAATAACAACTAAAGCTGCTGGAAACGAAGCTTGCTGGCATACCCCGGTGCTAATTTGCGCTCATTTGCGATCTTTTTCCGTAAATTAGAGCTTTCAAGCTTTTTGACAAAGCATCCAAAAGTGTGGAAAATCGGGTATGACGTGCAAAACTGCCCCGCGGCACCGAGGCTACAGAAAGAGAAAACAACGTTACAAGGGTCAATCAAGCAAACATTACACGAGAGACAAACAAAAACATTCTCGGGGTATAAAAAGGGGGTAACGGAGAATCATGACAGACGCCATCTTTATCGCGCTCCAACTATTTTTGGCAGCCGTAGGTGTGTACCAGTTTACATTCTCTCTATTCGGTTTGATCAAAAGAAAAAAGAAAAAGAACTTCGAACCGAAAAAATCATTTGCAGTGCTTGTCGCTGCCCACAATGAAGAACAGGTTGTCGGAGCGCTGATGGAGAACCTGAAGCAGCTCGACTATCCGAAAGAACTGTATGACGTATTTGTGATTTGCGACAACTGTACGGACCGTACAGCTGAAATCGTTCGAGAGCACGGCATGAACGCTTGTGTGCGCACGAACCAGAATCTTCGCGGTAAAGGGTACGCGATTGAATGGATGCTGAAAGAGCTGTGGGCGATGCCGCGTCAATACGATGCTGTAGTCATGTTTGATGCCGACAACCTGGTGGCATCGGACTTCCTGACGCATATGAACAACGATCTGTGCTCCGGTGCGAAGGTGATTCAGGGTTATATCGATACGAAGAACCCGGAGGATTCCTGGATTACGGCTGCATACGGCGTATCCTACTGGTATATTAACCGCCTGTGGCAGCTGTCCCGCCACAATCTGAACATGGCCAACTTCCTTGGCGGCACCGGCATGTGCTTCGAGACCAATCTCCTGAAAGAGATCGGCTGGGGCGCAACAAGTCTCGTAGAGGACCTGGAGTTTACGATGCGCAGCGTCATGCGCGGCGTGTATCCGAAATTCAACTATGAGGCCAAAGTATTTGACGAGAAGCCACTGACGTTCAAGGCTTCAGCAAGACAGCGCCTGCGCTGGATGCAGGGGCACTTCACGGTCGCGCGCCGCTATTTCTTCCCGCTCATCTGGCGGGCGATCAAAGAGCGGAGCATCGTCAAGCTGGACCTTGCGCTATATGGAGTCAACGTGTACATCGTGCTGCTGACCTTCTTGCTTACCGCGGTCATTTGGGTGGATAATTCCTTCTTTAATGGCCCGAACATTGCGAATCTGTACGGACACTTGCCGCTGTGGCTCAGCTTTACCGCCATTGCTGCCAACGTGTTTACCTTCATGATTGCGATGATTCTGGAGAAGGTGAAGTTCAAAAAGGTGTATATGTACCTGGTGCTGTTCCCTGTGTACTTGCTGTCTTGGTACCCGATTACGGTGTACGCGTTCTTTACCCAGAACAACAAGCAGTGGAGCCATACGGAGCATACGCGTGTCGTACGCCTGGAGGAAGTTCAGAGCAAGCAGGGTTAAACCCGTCGTCGATATGAATTAGAAGTTGACACGAATAAAGTCAGTTGTTATACTATTAAAGTCTGTTAAACAGAATATCTGATTGCAAGCAGAAGCGCCGCTTCTCACCTGACCGACTTGAGTTGGCTGGTTTGATCACGAAATCAACGAGTGAATGAAACGTTCATTTTTGAGATGAGTTATCAATTGAGGGATGTCGGCAGTGAGCCGTCATCCCTTTTATTCTTTGCAAGCAGGAATCAAAATTTATGGAGGTGGAGGACTATCAGTAAGGAACATATGATCAATGAGGAGATTCGGGCAAGGGAAGTACGCTTGGTTGGCCCTGAGGGCGAACAGATCGGCATCAAGCCGTTTCGTGAAGCGCTGCAAATGGCAATTGACCTGAATCTGGACCTGGTAAACGTGGCACCTCAGGCGAAACCGCCGGTATGCCGTATCATGGATTACGGAAAATTCCGCTATGAGCAGCAGAAGAAAGAGAAGGAAGCCCGCAAAAACCAGAAAATCGTTGACATTAAGGAAGTGTGGTTCCGAGCCAACATTGAGGAACATGATTTCCAAACCAAGCTTCGCAATGTCGTGAAGTTCTTGAAGGACGGCGATAAAGTAAAATGCTCGGTTCGTTTCCGCGGTCGTGAAATCACACATGCCAACATTGGCCAGAAGATTTTGGAGCGCGTGAAAACTGAGGTTGCGGACCTCTGCGTCGTTGAGCGTCAGCCGAAGCTGGAAGGCCGCAGCATGATTATGATTTTGGCTCCTAAAGCCTAAGAGACATTAGAGGAGGAAGTAGTACAATGCCTAAAATGAAAACACACAGCAGCCTGAAAGGCCGCTTTAAAATTACCGGTACGGGTAAAGTAAAACGCTACAAAGCTTACAAAAACCACCTGCTGTCCCACAAATCCAAGCGTGCGAAGCGCGTATTGTCCGGCAGCCCGGTAATGGCTCCTGGAGACGTAAGACGTTTGAAGCAAGGCTTGGCTAACCTGAAATAGTAAACAACATTTATTGGGAGGTTTTTTGATATGGCTAGAGTTAAAGGCGGATTTGTTGTTCGTCGTAGACATAAAAAAGTATTGAAACTTGCGAAGGGTTACTTCGGTTCTAAACACCGTATTTTTAAAACGGCTAACGAGCAGGTTATGAAATCCCTGGTTTATGCTTACCGGGATCGTCGTCAAACCAAACGTAACTTCCGCAAACTATGGATCGTTCGTATTAACGCGGCTGCACGTCAAAACGGCCTGTCCTACAGCAAGCTGATGCATGGTCTGAAGCTGGCTGGCGTTGACATCAACCGCAAGATGCTGGCTGATCTGGCTGTTAACGATCTGAACGCATTCAACTCTTTGGCTACTGTAGCTAAAGAGAAAGTGAACGCTTAATCCATTCATACGCTGCATATAGATTTAGGAGAGAACCGCTGATTTCATTCGGCGGTTTTTTTTCGTGTACAGGGCGATGAAACAAGCACGTCCCTCCAAAGCGGCATACGCTGAAATGTATCACCATCTGAGGAGGGATCTTATGCATAAGCCTGTCAGCAAGGCCCAGGCGCAGCAATATGTGGGCAAAACAATTGTGGCATATAAGAAAGACGGGAGTGTGGTCACAGGCAAGCTGGTTCGCATAGCCGGCAACCGTCTGTATGTGCAAACCCGTTCAGGCAAAAAAGTGAAAACGAAGGCGTTGGCACCGCTGGTGCTGTTTGACCTGCTGGCGATCGGAACCGCTCCATACGCTTATGGGTACGGATATCCGGGTGCTTTCGGAGGATACCCTGGAGGCTTCGGCTACGGGCCTGGCGTCGGATTCCCGTATGGAGCAGGAGGGTTCTTCTGGTAAACCTGGCCGCGCCTGATTCGGCCGGCTGCTAGGACAGCTTCTTCTCCATTTCATAGCACTGGCTGGCACGAATCGTTCGAGTGACCGAATATCCCAGTTTTTTGTAAAAAGATAGTCCGGTCCGATTTCCGATGTCGACCATGACTTTGGCCCGCTTGCACCCGCGCGATACAGCGAAACGTTCGGCATGCGCCATCAGACGGACTCCCCATCGTTTTCGCTGTGCGGCTGGTGCGACGGCCAGCATGTCGATGTACAGCAGCTCGCCGTGCATCATGAAATGAACGAAGGCGATTACCCGCTCATCGGGAAAAGGCGAAGCGACCAGCGTCACGCCGCGCCGGAGTCTGGCGGGCACGTCTTTAAGAACCGCGTCCAGGTCCTGATCTTTCAGATGGGACAACGGGACAAGCTGGGACTGGATCAGCTGGAAAATAGCGGGATCGTCTACACCCGGTTGACGGTATCGAATCATCGCAAAGATTCCACCTCTTTTCCGCTATGCAGCAGTCATTGATCTATCCTATGATATGCGGCTGGAGAGGGTGTTTGGCCAAGTCTGGAAACAAAATGGGAGCTTGTCTGCATCAAAACCTTTCATTTGAAGTAAAATAAATGTGTTGACTTCTGGAATGGATGAATCTTATAATGTTTCTAAACATTTAACGAACATATGACATCGGCAATGAAGAGGACGAAGTTTAAAGGGCTCTTTTGCTCAGAGAGTGGATGGATTTGCTGAAACCACCACCAAAACCCCTTTTATACGAGCTCACCTCGGAGCTGTTTCCCTGAAAAGGCTGTGCATTCTAAGACTTTACCGCATTAAGTCGTAACAGCATTTAGTAGGGGGAATCGTCTGGTCCGCGTTACGGATCGCAGATATTGAAGCCCGGATTATTCCGAAGCCTTCATACCTGCTGAGGCTTTATACTGTGAAGTGTAGAGCAAATATGGGTGGTACCACGGAAGCTGAACCTTTCGTCCCTCACACGGAGTTATTTCCGGTGTGGCGGGCGAGAGGTTTTTTTATTGCTTGAGAAGGCGATAGGCAAATGATTCAGCGAAATTTTGAGAGGAGGATGACTGATGAGCGCGCAAACTCCAGAAGTGCGGTCTACAGAACAATTACGTGAGAAATGGATGAAGCCTGAAGTGATTACCGGTTCGGAAATCCTGCTTCGAAGCCTTTTGCTTGAAGGAGTCGAATGTGTCTTCGGGTATCCCGGAGGGGCCGTCCTGTACATCTACGATGCAATGTATGGTTTTGAGGACTTCAAGCATGTGCTGACCCGTCATGAACAAGGTGCGATTCATGCAGCTGACGGCTATGCGCGGGCGAGTGGAAAAGTCGGTGTATGTATAGCAACATCGGGACCGGGGGCGACCAACCTCGTCACAGGTATCGCAACAGCCTACATGGATTCCGTCCCTCTCGTCGTGATTACCGGCAACGTGGCTACGAGCCTGATCGGAACCGATGCTTTCCAGGAGGCGGATATTACGGGGATTACGATGCCAATCACCAAACACAGTTATCTGGTGAGAGATGTTAACGATCTGCCGCGCATCATTCACGAAGCGTTCCATATCGCTTCAACGGGTCGCCAGGGACCGGTGCTGATCGATATCCCTAAGGATGTGTCGGCGGCCACCACTTTGTTCCAGCCTGAGGATAAAATCAACCTAAGAGGCTACAATCCGCGCACGGTGCCTAACAAGCTCCAGCTGGATAAGCTGGCCCGGGCGATTGAGCAGGCGGAGCGGCCGATGATTCTTGCCGGAGGCGGGGTTATTTACTCCGGTGCACATGAAGCGCTGCATGAATTCGTCAACAAGACAGGAATTCCGATTACGACAACATTGCTCGGACTGGGCGGTTTCCCAAGCGGACATGAGCTCTGGACAGGAATGCCAGGCATGCACGGGACGTACACCTCGAACCAGGGCATTCAGCAGTCGGACCTGTTGATTAGCATCGGGGCACGCTTCGATGACCGCGTAACAGGGAAGCTGGCGGGCTTTGCTCCGAATGCGAAGATTGCGCATATCGATATTGACCCGGCGGAAATCGGAAAGAATGTGCCTACGGATATTCCTATCGTCGGCGATGTCAAAACGGTTCTGGAAATGCTGAATCCGCTCGTATCTTACGCGTCCAAGGCGGATGCATGGAGAGATCAGATCAGCAAATGGAAGGCGGAGTATCCGTATCGCTACGTCGATTCTGACACGGTGCTGAAGCCGCAATGGGTTATCGAAATGCTGAACGATACAACGAAGGGCGAGGCCATCGTAACGACAGACGTTGGACAGCATCAGATGTGGGCAGCCCAGTATTATAAATTCAACCGGCCGCGCTCGTGGATCACGTCGGGCGGACTGGGAACGATGGGCTTCGGCTTCCCGTCCGCCATCGGTGCCCAGATGGCTAATCCGGACCGGCTGGTCATCTCCATCAATGGCGACGGCGGCATGCAGATGTGCTCCCAGGAGCTGGCGATCTGCGCGATCAACAATATCCCGGTGAAGATCGTTGTTATCAACAACCAGGTGCTGGGGATGGTTCGTCAATGGCAGGAGCTCATTTATGACAACCGCTACAGCCATATTGACCTGGCAGGCAGCCCTGATTTCGTCAAGCTGGCTGAAGCCTACGGCGTGAAGGGACTCCGCGCGACGAACAAAGAAGAAGCGCGCCAAGCCTGGGCCGAAGCGATGGAAACACCAGGGCCGGTTCTCGTAGAGTTTGTGGTTGAAAAAGGCGAGAACGTATATCCAATGGTGCCGCAGGGGTCGACCATCGATCAAATGCTAATGGGGGATGCGTAACATGAGCATGAAACATACCATAGCCGTACTAGTGAACGACCAGCCGGGCGTGCTGCAGCGGGTGTCCGGATTGTTCGGACGAAGAGGTTTCAACATTGAAAGCATCACGGTCGGTCAATCCGAAGAGGCCGGGTTATCCCGGATGGTCATCGTAACGACCGGCGGAGACAACATGCTGGAGCAGATCGAGAAGCAGCTATACAAGCTGATTGACGTGATCAAGGTCATTAATCTCAGCTCCAAGCCGATGGTTGCCCGCGAGCTTGCCCTGATCAAGGTGAAGGCCGAGCCTTCCGAGCGTCCGGAAATTATGGGCGTTGTCGAGACATTCCGCGCATCGGTCGTCGATATCGGAGCCTCCAGCATGATGGTGCAGGTGGTTGGCGATACGGTAAAAATCGATGCGATGATCGAGCTGCTGAAGCCTTACGGCATTCAGGAGCTCTCCCGGACAGGGGTTACCGCGATGGTTCGCGGTAATGCGTAATCATTCTTTTCAAGTATAGGAAACCGTTGTACATTCAATTTCAATAGCTAGACACCTGCCGCAGATGAGCGGGTGTTTCAGCAGATCGGATGCACGAAGTCGGTCTCTTGAAATACCCGCTCATCATGGAGGGTCTTTAAAAACAAAGGAGGACTTATACAAATGGCAATTACGACTTATTATGAACAAGATGCAGATCTCAGCGTACTGCAAGGAAAAACAATTGCGGTGATCGGATACGGCAGCCAAGGGCATGCCCAGGCACAAAACCTGCGTGACAGCGGTCTTCAAGTGGTTATCGGTCTTCGTGAAGGCAAATCCTTCGAGAAAGCAAAAAATGACGGCTTCGAAGTTCTGTCCGTTGCTGACGCAGTAAGCCGTGCTGATGTGGTGCAAATTTTGATGCCTGACGAAACTCAAGCCTCCGTCTACAAGAACGATATTGAACCAAACCTGAAAAAAGGCGCAGCGCTGATGTTCTCCCACGGCTTCAACGTTCATTTCGGACAGATCGTAGCTCCGAAGGAGAATGACGTGCTGCTGGTAGCTCCTAAATCCCCGGGTCACATGGTTCGCCGCACGTATGTGGAAGGCTTCGGTGTTCCAGGACTGATCGCGATCGAGAAAGACGCGACTGGACAAGCTAAAGCCATCGGTCTTGCTTATGCCAAAGGCATCGGCTGTACCCGTGCGGGCGTGATCGAAACTTCGTTCCGTGAAGAGACAGAAACAGATCTGTTCGGTGAGCAGGCTGTACTGTGCGGCGGCGTATCCGCTCTTGTGAAGGCAGGCTTCGAAACATTGACCGAAGCTGGCTATGCTCCGGAAATGGCATACTTCGAGTGCTTGCATGAGCTGAAGCTGATCGTTGACATGATGTATGAAGGCGGATTGGCAAGCATGCGCGATTCCATCTCGAACACGGCGGAGTATGGCGATTATGTAACAGGCCCGCGCATCGTGACCGACGAAACGAAGAAAGCGATGAAAGAGGTGCTCTCCGATATCCAGCAGGGCAAATTTGCCCGCGACTTCATCCTGGAGAACCAGTCGGGCAACGCGTTCCTGACAGCTACACGCCGCAACGAGTCCGAGCATCAAATCGAGGTTGTCGGCGCTCAGCTGCGTGAAATGATGCACTGGATCAAAAAGTAAGAACATATCGCTCCTCAAGGAGTGCTGCAAGCAGAAAAGGGG
>NZ_NQLZ01000035.1:0-105581 GCF_002276395.1 Paenibacillus sp. 7541
CACACAGTCGGCAATGATCATTGGAGGCGCACTCCTCAACCGTGCTGGACTTAGAGGGGGAGGCCCGCGGAATAATAAGCATGATGATCTTGGCGGCGGAAGTGGTGGTGGAAGCGGTAGCGGTAATGGTGGCAGCGATCGTGGAAGTAGAGGCAACAGTGGTGGTAATAGTAGTGGTGATGGTGACGGTAAGAAGTCGGGGGATGTGGGGACGGGTAAGGGTGGTAAGATAATCTCTAGTGTTGATGATTTATCAGAAGTTGCAAAGTCTAAAATTACTACTAGCCAAAGAGCTACATTGAACCAACAGGAGAGAACATACTCGCATTTAACCGAAATGGATTTAAAAGGAGCACAGAGAGACTTAGATGGCGCTCCTGTTCCCAAACCAGGTGGAGGTTATTATGATCATGCTCAAGAAGTTTCTGATGCATATCGTGGTTTAGTTGATTTAAAAAGAAGTTGGGAAGGGATGCTTAAAAATCCTAATTTAGATGATGAACTTCGGCAACTTTACACATCTAAGTTGAATGAGGTAAACGCTACAATGGAAAAAGTTGAAACTATGTTTAGTCCACATGGCGGAGTGTTTCCACCTAAATAATGATTGGAGTAATGTATATGATTAATAGAAAAAAGACATTAAAAGAGTATTTGACTGATGAAGATTATGAAAGTGTAGTACAAAATGCAACAAAGTTTTCTGATATGTCGCTACCTGTGTGGCATTTGGAGATTACAGGTAAATGTCTGTGTGAGTTATCGAACTTCGATTTGATCCGTTGTATTAGACAGGATGTTTTTACAGATTTAGCGACGTTTGAAATTATTGAGAGGATTGATGAACAGAATACACCGTTCTATGCTGATATTGATTCAATGGAATTGATGGAAAAGTTATCATCTGTTAGTTCGGATATACTTTCAGTATATAAGAGTAAATTGGATAAAATGATTGAAAATGTTGAAAAGAATGACTTAATAAATTTAGCGGATATTTGGATGTTCGATGAACAGAAGGAGACGTATCAAGGCTACATAGATGTAATAAAAAATAAAATTCATGGATAATGGTAAGCAATACTTGACTGGTGGTGGGGGGGACACCCAGTGCCGAATGAACCCATTATCCAACAATAACACAAATAAACCCATGTAATACCTGTATTGAAATTTTTCCATTTCGATTGTACGCACAATAATGCTTGAATTTTATACCTCCAATAATGCTTTGACGAACCTGACGAAATCATGAATTTCGTCAGGTTCTTTCTGCATTCGGGCTCTTGTTGTATCAAAGCAATCCAATCAAAAGTAAAGTTATTTAACGCTTTTGTATAAGTATACTTTACTTTTATAAAAAGTGAGTTTATAATTTGTTTCAAGAGGTGATGGTCATGAAGAAAGATTTTGGTGATTCGATATCTAACAAGGTTTATGAATATCGTGTACTTGCCAGAATGTCTCAGCAAGAATTAGCTGAGAAGGTCGGAGTTTCCAAACAAACCATCTTCGTCATGGAAAAAGGAAATTATGTTCCGACGCTGCTGTTAGCTTTTCGAATTGCGGAGTTTTTTAATGTTGATGTAAACGATATTTTTAGTTACGTGAAAGGAAATGATCAAAATGATAAGTAAGTTTTTCTCAGATATCCACGACGCAATTTTTTTACCTTTAAAGTCCTGGGCTGAACAATCTCCGGGAAATTGGAATATTCTCATTGGTGTGGGTGGATTACTGCTTATTGGTAGTATGATTTTTGTCTATGTATTTCATAAGATGATTGGGCAAGACGACGAACGGACAAATAAAATCTTTTTGAAAAGCAGTTACTGTATGCTGTGGGCCATTATTCTATGTGACATGATTTTTCCCAAAGAGTATATGTGGAACATCTTTTTCTTGTTCAAATATTCGCTGGGCTTTTTAGCTGGTGGAGTTTACATGGCCATACAATATAAAAAGGACTTTTCATAGAGGGCAGTTACGATAGGCTAAAGCTCATGGCGAGTCATGAAGAGAACGTGTGGATACCCGTCAGGCGTTTAACAACCTGTGCAGTATCCACACGGATAATAAGGGATTCGGGCTTAACGGTCCTTCAGTAATTTCGCGATAAGCACTCAGTTCTCTCGGGTGTACATGTTCTGATCCTGCAATCGAATCAGTACTTTGCCGAATCGTCCGCCTTCCTGGATAACAACCTTGCCAGACGGATAGGCTTGCTCCAGATAGTCGGCAATGATCTTTCGCTTCCGCTCATCCACAGGCAGTCGATGATGACGAAGCCAAGTTATCGCTTCTTCCAGCGCCTCTTCTGCGGAGAGTTCCTTTGATTTCGTTTCCCGTGTAATCAGCGATTCGTAAGCGTAACCTTTCAAATACAGCAGATGCAGCAAGTATGCCATTTCCGTAGGTTTCGAATGGAGGGGCTGATCGGTGACGAGCGGCCAGATCTCATTCACCAGGCTATGCTCGTGCGTATTTACCGGCATGCTGATATAACAGAACTGTCGGGCGCATTGGAGGATCTTGTTCACGCTATCCCAATCATGGACAACCGGACACATGGAGACAAAGACGAGATCGAATGCCTGATTCCAGCCTCTTGCCGCGACGTCGATATCCTCGAATCTCTCGGGTACAATCTTGACTTGATGTTTGGTCAGATGCGCGATGTTGTAGTCCAGCAATTCGATCAGCGGAGGGGAGGTCTCAATGGCCGTTACCGCAGCTCCACGCTCTGCAAACGGCACGGTGAACACGCCCGAGGCGGCGCCGATATCCAACACTGAGGCATGCTCGAACCGCACGCCCTGTCCTTCCAGCCAATTGATGATTCTCCTGGACCGCTTCCGTCCCTCTTCGTTAAACGATTGCTCGTTGAATGCCTCGGCCTTCTGATCGAAAGATCTGGAAGGATCAATGCCGGCCTTTCTCATTTTGCTTATCACGGTGTTGGCGTCGTTTTTCCAAGCTTTTTCCCATATAGCTGCATTAAAAAATTCATTCATGTTGTCGCCTCCAATTGTTTATTCGTTATAATTATAGATCTACAATATCCATTATTGAGGCGCGAAAAGGCTGAACTTGCTGACATCATCATTAATCCGTACTTTTCAAGAACGGCTGCGATTTTTCACCTTTCTTCTCGGCGGTGTCTTTATTATAGATCTATGTTATCCATAATAAACAATTCAACTTCAAGTTGCAATCCCATTGTCATCTGAAAATGTAGAAATGGATTAAATCACAAGCATTCCGCTGCTTCTGCGGCTTTGTCGTATCGCTTCATATCGCTCCAGATCGGCATGACTTAACTTGGACCGAAGATGCTCCAGGATCGTCTTACATCTCATAACGTTGACAGGATTGCGGATTTGATAGGAGACCTCTAATGCGTCTAATAAATACCCGATGCCTTTCGAGGTGTTCTGCTGTCGCAAATAATACTCCCCGACATCCGCCAGAAAAATGGCAAAGCCGTCATCGATCATCTGGCCGGTATAGGTTCCGGTGGCGCTTTTGTCCTGAAGAAACGCTGCGATAAGATGTTCATTCGGCTCAAGATATCTCTCAATCTCAAACTGATACCTATTGGCAGCCTGGACAATGTTGAATAGAGCACGAAGAATTTCGTTCTCATGGGAAGAGATGTACGCCATGTAGGCATCGAGCACCTCTACTTTTCCCATCATCAACTGATACAGATAGCGGTTGGCCGTCGCCCACACCTTAAACTGCTGCTTGGTGTCTTCGGCAGCCTCATCACCTTCTACAACCCAGCTGTGCTCCTCGTAGCGGGATACGTACTCCAGAGCCAGCTCATAATCGGCATGCTCGGCGGCAATAGAACCTAGAATCAGGTCCGAGTATAAAATATAACCAAATAACGGCTTCGCCGGCTCGATCACGCTTCTCTTCGTCTTGGAAGCATGATGCTTGGCGTTATACCGCATTCTAGCGATGCGTCCCATTTCCTGCGCGTACCCTCGTGCCTTGTCCCACTTACGTAAAGACAGCAGAATATTCGCCAGGTCCTTCAGACCGTCCAATTGCAGAGCCTCCGGAAGCCGCCGGACATAGGGCTCAAATTGAATGGCACAGTTCAGGTTATGCTCCTGATCGGCATTTAAGGAGGACGTGAATATTCGATACTGGCACCAGCTCAAGCGTTCCGAATGCTGATATTTTTCACTTTCGGCAACTTTTGTGTAGAGGATGAGGGCAGCTTCGGCATATCCTTGATGATACAGTTCCTCTGCACAATCAAATAGCTGATCGGAGTAACTCAGATGCTCTGTCAGCATACCTGCCGCCTGCTCGATACAATCGAGCTTGCCTATTTCAGCACAGCGGATGATATAAGGACCGAGCCTTCTCCAGTTGGCCGTGGATTCTTGTACATACGCCGCATAGAAGTGCCCTTCCTCAAGGCCCATCGCGCGCGTAATCGCGTCCAGGCTTGCTACAGACAGCTGCAGCTGTGCATGAAGGAATCGGCTGAGCGTTCCCGAGTTCACTCCCGATAATGCGGCAAAGGCAGAGATGCTCACATGATTCTCCTCCATATATCGTAAAAGCGCTGTGCTGATCGTGAAGTCGGTAGGCACCATCACACTCACCCTCCAAGACGTGTTCCATATTCAGGAAATGACGTATATAAGTAATTTACTGTACGAATACACCCGTGGTCAATGCCTTACAACAGAAATCTGGTACATAAGCAGCATGGCTATTTTCCTTGCGTATTCAATAAGCTGATCCGATGCCTTCGATGCATGCTAGAATAGATGTACAACAACATTGTGAATGGAGGTATCCTCGTTGATCATTCAACTGGGTAATTTCGAAGTGAATTCCGGTCAACTGGTAGTGGCCGATCCTTGCTATGATTTGGAGACGACAAGCAACGTGATCATAGGTACGGTGGAGCCTGTGCTGAACGGCATGTGGTCCGCAGAGGTGGAGAAGATCGAGCTCCCGGACTGGGGCGAGGCTAACGCCAAGCTGACGGCATATCATCCATCTGTTGCCGAACAGGGCGAATATCTGGAATGGATCAAATGTCCGTTTGTCGTTGGGGTGGATAGCGGGCAGGCGGGGATTTTTGATATTCGCAAGTACCGGATTCCGGATGCAGGAGCAGCACCGGGCAGCTCCGATACAGACTCTGATTGGTATTACGCTTGTTGTGATATGACCGAGAGCGGGGAAGAGGCCGGCGTGCTGGATGGAGGGGCCGTCTCGCGCAGCGGCATAGGTGACGGGGCGTACGGCGTGTATAAGGCGGTTAATGCCCAGGATCAGGTCGTCGGTGTGAAGATTGTGTTTATTAAACGTTAGGATGCATCCGCAGCGTCGAACCATAATCGACATTCAGCTGGTTGAACTTGAAGAACCGTATCATAAAGCATACACAGCCAGTGAAGATGATTGGGAGCTTTATAGCAGGATTGCTCCCCAGGGATATTCATTAGGAGCCTATATAGGCACATCATTAATTGGTGTAGTCATAGCTGAGGAGGTAAAGTGGAATAATACCGTATTGATTTGGCATTTTCAAGTTGCAGAAGACTATAGAAGAATGTCTGTGGGTCGACAGTTGATGGAAGAATTAGTACGTCTTGCAGAGGGAAACGGAATCCGAGCTATCAACCTGGAAACGCAGAATACCAATGTAAATGCGATAAGGTTCTATAGAAAATGTGGATTTGAAATAGAAGGAATTGATCTATCCTATTACACGAACGATGATGTATCAGATGGAGAAGTGGCCATTTTTATGAAAAGAAAAATTAAAATTCGGGCAACAGGGCAAGGGTTAAAGTAAATGGTATCTGTGTTCGATTGTTATCCGATATGAACGAATCCCCGTTGCATGGAGGGATGCTGCATGTTGTTATGGTCATTCGGGACTTCTTCATGCAGCTCAATCCCGCTGTCTACTACATCACGGATCATTATCGCAACGCCCCCTATGTGCTTGTGCGCCTGTCCGCTGCCCGGCAGCCGATGGGGGGCCGTGATCTTTACTTGGCGCGGAAGATCTGATCAAAAAACGCCTTAACCTCCTCAATATCCTGCGTGTCTACAACAATCTCTTTATCATTCGTCACTAACATGGTCGGGAATTTCTTGACCTTTATTTTTTTGGCTCTTTTCTCGTTATCCACTCTCGTCACATCATACACCTGGATGCCTTTAATCACGGTCAGCAATTCATCGCTTGAGTTCATATAGTCAAGCAGCTCCATATCGAGCGGGGTTCGCTCTTCGTAAAATAAGTGAATCACATAGGTATCGCTGGAATCCGAGAGAAAGTAATCCATAGCCGCCTCTCTATTAGAGCTGCTGCATCCTACTGTCAGCCATAACGCCATAATAACAAGCCATACCGTCTTCTTCACAGGGTTCACCTCATGGTATTTCTAAGATCATTCTTCACTTATCTTGGTTAACGCGGAGTATAATATCTCAAAAACATAGCTTCCATTATCTTGGATTTTATATTTCTTATGATCAACTATAAGTTCTCCTTCTTCATTGATGTCTAATGTGTAGTCATCTAAAGAACCATGCCGTCACGATAAAATATATACACACTTAAAAACGGGCCTTTCTAATCAATTATAAGGGATGAAATGCAGGAGTCTCCATTTATTTTATCGATAAATCCTGGGGGTACTTCTATGGTCAGTGAATACACCTTAAGAATCGTGCGTGTGGAGGCAAGACTCTACAGCACCCTTCCCCACATAACGTAACAAGCGGCCCCGTGCCTCTACCCGGAGCCGCTTGCTTACCTTGCAAGTGACTATTAAGGCTGCCAGTTCACATTCACCGTTGCCGTGCCGCTGGTTGGGGTGGTGAAGGTGCGATTCGCGCCGCCTTCCCATGTGACGGTGGAGCCTTGCTTTTTCAGGAATTTAAATTCAATCGTTTGGCCTGCCGGAACGCTGACATCATAATACCAAGTCGGGTATTGGTAGACGACCTGATTATACATCGGGCCGATCGCGTTGTTCGGATCCCAGTTGCCCAGCTCGCTGACATTGCCCGTGAGGAACACATTCTGTCCCAGCGCCGTTGTGGCATTGTTGATTACGAACCGAACGGTGACCTGGTCTCCGGTCAGCACCTCGAAATTGTCGTAGATGTTGCTGGCTGCTCCGGCTGCGTTGGCAACTCTGATATCATAGATGCCGCCAGGGACCGCAGGGATTTTCACCTGGATTTGTGTATCTTCCCAAGCTACGATGTCCGCGCCAGTGACTGCCGTTGTACCGAAGTAAACCGTTCCCTTGCCGGAGCCGAAGCCGCGGCCGTCAATCGTAATCGTGACCCCTGGCTTGGCCATCATCGGGCCGACATTGCCGATGATCGGAGCTGTGGCATCGGTTGTGTACTGCCATACAGCAGTGCCGCCAGGAGCCAAAGTAAAGTTGGAAGCTGCACCGCCAGCACCCACGGTTAGCGTATTGCCGTTCAGAATTCCGCCGAGCACATCGTTATAGCTGCCCTGCGGGAGGGAAGTGACAAGGCCGGTAATCGAAGCCGGTGTGTTCATATTGCGGTTAATGGCAACAACGGCCACGTTATTGCCGAATTTGCGTTCATAGATGATCACATCGTTGTTGATCCAGCGCTCCTGTGTGGAACCGTAAGCGATGGCCGGGTTGGATTTGCGGAGCGGAGCGAGCTTTTGGATGACTTGATATGCGGTCGTCGTCGTGGAGAAGGAAGGGATCCGTGCACGGTTGTCCGGATCATTCCCGCCAGACATATACTGCTCGCTGCCGTAATAGATGGCAGGCACACCGCGTGAGGTCAGGGTAAAGGCCAGCGCCTGCTCCAGCTTCCGTCTGTCGCCATTGCTGGTGTGGAAACGCTCCATGTCATGATTGTCGATGAAGGTCACCTGGTCATTCACCTGGGCATAGTCTACTTCAGAGCCCTCCAGCATCGCCTTCAGGCCGTACATATTGTCGGTGTTGTCCCTGAACACTTGCCGAGCCTTCTGGGCAAAGCGGAAATCGAGCAGGCTCATCCCGGACTCGTTAGCGAATTGATGGTATTCCGGACTAATCTCATTGACGCCTAGGAACCATTCGCCGAAGGTGAAGACCGGCTTGTAGTTGTTAATGGTGGACATAAAGCTCTTCTGCCAGCCGAATGGCATATGCTTGACCGCGTCCACGCGAATGCCGTCAACCCCGAGGTCGAGCCACATTTTGATGGCATCCTTCAGATACACATCGACGCTGCTGTTGTTATGATTCAGGTCAGCCAGATCGTACAGGTTTTTATAAATGCCGTTCTCAATGGTGGAGAAATCCGTGCCGCCATAATGGTGGAACAGATTTTGGGTATCGTTGGTGTATCCGCCCAGCAGATTGCCGTTATCGTACAAGCGGCCGTTCTCTGCAAAGGAAGGATCATCCGAAGAAGCCGGAGATGTATGGTTCGGTGCAAAGTCGATGATGACTTTTATGTTATGCGCATGCGCGGTGTCGATCAGGTTTTTGAAGTCCTGCATCGTTCCGTAGGCCGGATTGGTCTTCTTGAAGTCCCGGGCCCAGTAGCCGTGATAAGCCGTATTATTGACGCCGGAGTAGTTGATCACGCTGTAGATATTCTCGACAGGCTGTGAAATCCAGATGGCCGTAATGCCCATGCCGGTCAAATAACCGTCGTTGATTTTGTTGATGATGCCTTGCCAGTCGCCGCCGCAGTATAAGCGAAGATTCGTACATGATCCGTCAAATGCCGCGCCGGTCGGATTGTTGGCCGGATTGCCGTCCGAGAACCGGTCGGTGAAGATCTGATATATGACATCCGTGCTGAAATTCTGCTTGTTGGATACCGAGGTATCCGGGGCTGCGTGGACCGGGCTCAAGAGGCCCAGCGTGAGGGATAACCAGAGTGTCCATACGGCTGTTAGTTTCATAAATCTTTTCATACTATACCTCCTCATCGTATACAATGCTTGGGGATAACAGGCCTGTCCGTCGCTTTGGGGATCACCTCCTTCATCTCGGCTACATAAAAAACCCCGGCGTCTCTAATAGAGATACCGGGGTTGTTCCATACCGGGGGTAAGGTAAGGAATGCATAGCCCTTAGCTTGTATGTAAGTATAGTGATGTGTTCTTGTTCATTTTATATGAAAGCGAATTCAAATGTCAATATATAACAATATTCTCAGATATATAGTATGATCGAGGGAGTGGGATTAAGGAGTCGAGACGGATCAGGAAGACTGCCTTATAGGGGGATCGACGCCATGAATGTTAAAGATTTTATCCGCCAATTCAATGCCCGTTATCCTGACGTGGACCGGTGTGCACGGAATAGCAGTCGAGAGATTACAGAGCTGGAAGGAAGATTGGGCGTGCCGCTGCCGCAATCGTTCCGCATGTTTCTGAGCGAGCTTTCTAACGGGATGTTTCTGCTGGACAGCGAGCCGGTAGGAGGGTGCAGCAGCGAGTCCCCTTGCGGGGAGATCTGTATGACGAAGGTTATCCTGCCAGACCTCCCCGAGCAAGTAGCTGTCGCCGGATTAACAGAGAAGGTGGAGGCCAGTCGGCTTGTGTCCTTCACGATGTTCGATGCGGTTGGGTTATCCAATGACCATTGGGTGTTCATATATGAAGAGGGGATTCCGAATGACGAGTACAGGCTCGGTTTTATAAGCCAGCGTTCGAAGGCGATCGTTACAACCCTGCCAAGCTTTGAAGAGTGGTTGACCATTCTTTGGCAGCATGATGATGAAGAAGGAGCGGGAGTGCCTGTATTTCATGCCCTCTATCCCAACGCTGAGGAAAGAGACAGGCTTCTGGAGCAGGATGGCGGAACATAATTATAGAGTCGTAACGGTCCTTAACGGCTCTTTCGATTTCGGATCAAGAGATACGTAACGAATAAATTAGAGGAGGCGAGAATATGAAGCGAATCCGTATTATCCGTCCTCATGAGGACGCAGGGCTGAACTATGTCGGCTGGCTGTTTTTTTGTGCGTTATCCTTGATCACCCGGGGAAAATGTCATTCCATTGAACATTTGAAGCTGCAATATGAGGTGAAGGTAAAGAAAGACAACCAGCTTCATGTTCGCATGCACGAAGGCGAGCACGAACGGCTGTTGCGCTAGCGGCAGCCTTTTTATATCACGGTTCCGAAGCAAGGGCAGGCAAAATTTTCACCGCTCGCTATAATTCTATTGACAATACAATTGAGAATGATTATCATTTTTATTGACGTCAATGATTGCAATGATGACATCATTCATGGATCACAATACATAGGAAGAATCGAGGGGGAGAAACACAGTGCGTAATGCCAAGAGTTTAGTAATGATTTTATTCATATTTGCAGTGGTTCTGGCCGGCTGCGGCGGAGGAGCCGGGGGAACGAGTCCTGCAGCCAATTCCGGAGCGAATGAGTCTGCTTCGAATGCGGGAGAGACGGGTCAAGGCGGGGACAATGCGAATAACAGCCCGCAGACCCGCAAGTTTGAGCATGCGCTTGGAGAGACGGAAATCACCGGCGTGCCGGAGCGTATCGTCGCGCTGGAGTGGGTGTACGCCGAGGATGTGCTGGCGCTTGGGGTACAGCCTGTCGGCATCGCCGATATTGAAGGCATGAACAAATGGGTGAACATCCCGGTTGAGATCGGGCCGGAGGTAACCGACATCGGTCTGCGTCAGGAGCCGAACCTGGAGATCATCGCTTCCTTGAAGCCGGATCTGATCATCGGCGTGAAGTCGACGGCGGAAGCGAACTATGATGCCCTCAAGAGCATCGCGCCAACTCTGATATTTGATCCCTATCCGGGCGAAGGGGAAGGCGATCAGTATGACGAAATGATCAATACCTTCAAGACCATTGCCGATGCGATTGGCAAGCAGGAGGAGGCTGAGCAAGTGCTGAGCAGCCTGGAAGAGACGTACGCGGATGCCAAGGCCAAGCTGGAGGCGGCCGGTATGACCGAGCGTCCGATCGTGCTTGCGATGGGGTACAGCAACCAGAATGCGGTGACATTCCGGATCTCCACGGACAATGCGCTCGCCATCAAAACGCTGGAGCATATCGGCCTGACCAACGCGTATAAAGCGAATCAATTCGAAATATACGGCTTCACAACGACGGATGTGGAGGCATTGCCGGCACTTCAGGATGCGAATTTCCTGCATATTATCCAGGAGACCGACAACATTATCGACAATCAGCTGAAAGACAATCCGGTGTGGAAAGGTCTGAATTTTGTAAAAGAAGACCGCGTCTACGCGCTTGGCGGGGACATGTGGCCATACGGCGGCCCGCTGTCCGCCCAGCTTATGGCGCAGAAGACAGCTGACCTGCTCGCGCAATGAGTTCCGCTCAGCATCCGGCTCAAGGCGCTCAGCCGCCGAGCATCCATCCGGCCCCGCCCGCCTCTACAGGTTGGAGGGGCTGGAAGCCGTTATGGGTGCTGGTTCTGGGCCTTCTATCCCTGATCGTACTTACGTTTGTCAGTCTGACCCAAGGGCTGGCTGATATCTCCGTCAAGACAGTAGTTCAAGCGCTGGTATCCCCGCAGGACATCGCGGACCACCATATGATCCGCAGCGTTCGCCTTCCGCGAACGGTCATGGGGCTGCTGGCAGGAGCGGCACTGGCGGTATCGGGTGTGCTGATGCAGACCGTCACGCGCAACCCGCTGGCATCGGAGACAACGCTTGGCGTCAATGCGGGCGCTTATCTCGCGGTAGTGGTCGGTCTGATCTTCTGGCCGGGACTGCTGCATCAATACGCGCTTCCTTTGGCCGTTGCCGGTGGGACGCTCGCAGCGGTCGCTGTGTATGCGCTGGCGGGGAGGTCCTCCGGTTCGCCGCTGCGGATTGCCCTGTCCGGCATGATTGTGACGCTGGTGCTTTCCTCCGTGACAAGTGCGCTCGTGCTGCTGAATCAGCAGACAACGCAGGGCATTTTTCTGTGGGGCTCCGGCTCCTTGATCCAGAATGACTGGGATGGTGTCGCTTTCTCCTGGCCATGGATTGTCGGCGGCCTGCTCGTGCTGTATGTGGCAGTTCGCCAATGGGACATTCTGCTGCTGAATGAGGAGTCCGCCCGCTCGCTTGGGCAAAAGGTGGGCACCGCCCGCTTGCTGGCGATGGGCGCAGCGATCGTGCTGGCATGCGTGACGGTGAGTGTTGTCGGGCCGATTGGGTTCATCGGCCTGATTGCTCCCCATCTCGTCCGTCTGTCCGGTGTCATCCGTCACGGCGGACTGATCCCGCTGGCCGCGCTATGGGGTTCCGCGCTGCTCGTGGGAGCGGATACGGTGGCCCGCATGTTCGTGAACGCTTATGGCGAGCTGCCGGTTGGAGCCATTACGGCCATGCTCGGGGCACCCTGCCTGATCTGGCTGGCGCTGCGCGTATCCCGCTCGATGATCGGAAGCCCGAGAAGCTCTGGAGGCTCCATGATGATGGGCGGAAGTTTACGGCGTGTGCCTTATCCGGTGTTGGTAGCGCTGTTCGGCACCCTGCTGGTGATCATCTGGATCCTCAGCCTGATGAGCGGCAGCCTGCGCATTCCGCTATCGGAAGTGGTTGCGGTTCTGACCGGTGGCGGGGAAGCGATGTACCGCCAGATCTTGCTGGACTTCCGATTGCCAAGATTGCTGACGGCAGGGCTGTCCGGCATGGCGATTGCCATTAGCGGAAGCTTGCTGCAGCAGGCCGTCCGCAACCCGCTCGGCGATCCGCAGGTCGTAGGTGTGACCAGCGGGGCTGGGGCGGGCGCGCTGCTGCTGATGGTCGGCTTCCCGCAGCTGTCGGCAGCCTGGGTGCCGGTGGGCGCGGTGCTCGGAGGCATCGCCGCCTCGGCCCTGGTGTACGCAGTCTCCTGGAGAAGGGGGCTGCATCCGACCATCCTGACTCTGGTCGGCATCGCTGTAGCCGCGCTCGGTTCCGCCATCATCAACCTGATGATTATTCATGCGAAGGTGGACGTCGCGCCAGCGCTATCCTGGATGGCGGGCAGCACCTACAATCGGACCTGGACCGAGGTGCAGCGGATCGTGCCCACCCTTCTCATTCTGCTGCCGATTGCCCTATGGCTTGGCCGCAGGGTGGACCTGCTTGCCTTTAGCGAGGAGAGCTCTACCGGCCTCGGCCTGCATGTGCGCAATGCGCGCCTGTATGTCGCCATCATCGCCGTGCTGCTCGCCTCGATCGCTGCCGCCAATGTCGGCTCGGTGGGCTTCATCGGACTTCTGGCGCCGCATGCGGCCAGAATGCTGGTCGGCCCGAACCACCGGCGGTCGATGCTCATTGCCGCACTGCTCGGCGGCATACTGCTGGCTGCGGCCGACTGGATCGGCCGCGTCGTCATCATTCCGAAGGAGCTGCCTTCGGGCATCGTGACCGCGCTGATCGGGGCGCCGTATCTGCTGTTCCTGATGTCAAGGAGCAGCAAGCTGAAGCGGAAATAGCGCGAGCAATACGGTTTAATGGCAATCCGAATTTCATCGATTCGCAGCAGCTATGTGCGTGAGCATGCATACGATAACATAAGAAGAGGATGTTCCCAGGCCGCATGGGCGGCTTGGGAACATCCTCTTTTTTATCCTATATTCAAGTTTTCCTTCACTCTGTACCAATACCGGTAAGTCTCGGTGTACCCGAGCTTGCCATACAGCCTGAGCGCCGGAGCATTGCTGCATACGACTTGCAAGTAGCTGTGTCTGGCCCCGTGCTCCTGCCCCCATCTTAACAGATTCAGGATTAGCTGCTTGCCGAACCCTTGGTTTCGATAGCTTGGTGCCGTCACAATATTGTATAGACCGATGTAATCGCCTTCCAGTACACCGAGACCGCAGGCGACGACCTGTCCCTCGTGGGACAGTGAAATCAATCCTTTTCTCGCTTTCATATTCGCCAGCATTCGGGTCAGGATCTGTGTATCCCGGTCTGTTACGCCGCTGATAGCGCAGAAATGCGCCATCCATTCCGATCCATCACCCTCATCGATGGTGACAGCAGCAGGTTCAGGCTCTGGCAGCTGCTCCCAATGCAACGTTAGGACACAGCATGTATCCGCTAACGAGTAACCCCGCTCCTCCAAGACGCGATCCAGATGAGCCGGATGCACCCCGGGTGTGATTTTAAAAATAGTCGGCAGCCGGTTCTCCGCATATATGCGCTCGCAATGGCGAATTTTCTCGATTACGTCCATGCTTGTCTCCGCGCCGGCTCCCCGGCCAGCGGGATATAGAGGACTGATAGAGTTGGCCCGTCTGGTATAACCGTCCGCGAAACGAAGCACCCATCCGTCGAACATAAGCGTGGATAAGGACGGCCAGTGGTTGATCGAATATTCCTCCAGGAACCGGTACCTACTGTCCACGTTGAGTCTCCAGCCCCTTGGGGGCGGCCTCGGCCAGCAGGTGCATTAATTGCTCGACACTATGTACGATGTGGGCCGGATTCTCGCTCCTCAGTTCCTCGATTGATCCATAGCCATAGGTGACGCCAATCGCATCGATGCCGGTCCGGTTCGCCCCGATCAAGTCGTGCTTTCGGTCGCCAATCATCACGAAATGCTGTCTGTCATACTCCGGATATTGATCTAATATCGTTTGGATAATTTCGGCTTTGGCCGATCGAGTGCCGTCCAGATTGCTGCCGACCACAACGTCGAAATAGGCGTCGAGGTGGAAATGCTGCAATATTTTTTCGGAGAATACCGTAGGCTTCGAGGTCGCCACGGCCAGCACCTTGCCGCGTTCCTTAAGCTCTGCCAGCAGCTCGGGAATCAGAGGGTAAAGTTCATTCTCATACATGCCGGTCGCCTGGAATCGTTCGCGATAATAGGCTACAGCCTGGCTGGTCTGGTCGGCGTCAAAAGCATACATCGTGGAGAAGGACTCCTGCAGCGGCGGGCCGATAAAGCCTTCAAGCTGGTCCAGATCGGGCTCGATGATCCCCATGTTCTCCAGCGCATATTGAACACATCTCGTAATCCCTGCCTTGGGGTCAGTCAACGTGCCGTCGAGGTCAAACAGAATGACGTGATAATGATTCAGCATATCGATCTCCCTTCCACCCGTGTACTGGGGGCTGCTTCCATGCCCAAAAAAACAATAGAATTGCTTCTGGAGTTCCATTATAATGCTTCTCATAGCGAAATGGAACGTAACGAGATTAAGATAGAAGGAAGGGTTACGATGAAGGTGATCACCTTATGCGGCTCCACGAAGTTCAAACCGCAATTCGACCTGGCGAACGCGTTTCTGACGCTGCAAGGCCATCTTGTGTTCGGACTGGCGTTTTTCGAGCAGAGCGAAGGCTTCGAGATTACCTGTGAGCAGGCGGAGCTGCTGGGAGAGCTCCATTTTCGAAAAATAGATCGGTCTGATGAAATCTACGTGATCGATGTCGGGGGATATATCGGCGACAGCACCAGACGAGAGATCGAGTATGCCAAGCAACAGGGCAAGGCTGTCCGGTATTACTCCAGCGGCGGGATTCCGGATTCCCTGGACCAGATTGTAAGCTTAACGGCTGGGAAGTAACGTGGGTGGAAAAAAGGGGACCCGCAGGTCCCCTCATGCTGCTCCAGCACAGCTGGAGCGGCAAATCTGGAGCATCTGGCTAATTTGGCAAATGCCAGGCTCCAATGCTCGCTCGAACTCCATGCTCGCCTATATGCTCGCGCTAATTCTGGACTTCGCCGAGCAGCGCTCCCGTTTCACCCACCAGATCCTCCAGCAGCTTGATCGCCTGCCCGGTGTTCTCGGGGTTCGTCGATAGCAGGCTGAAGAGATGGTCCACCCTGCGCTTGTAGTCCGCAGGTCGGTTGGCGAATCCGTCGATCATGCGCACCGCCTTCTTTTCATTGATGCAGTATTCTTCATTGAGGGCAAACAGCACCTGATTCAGACAGGAGATGCTGCGGAAGCAGTGGCCTGCCACGTAGGACAGGTCATCCTTATCCATATTCTTCTCGGCAAAGCGATGAGAGAACGAAGCCTCGAACATGAAAAAGCCGGTGATCGCATCCTTCAGCGGCTTCGGATACGGAAGGGTCTGCGCCTTCAGCCTGGCGATTTCCCCGTCGGGGTCGCTTAATATGCGGCAGGCAGCGACCTCGCCCATATACATCACGTTCAGATAAGCATGGGGATGCCCGGTGTGATAATGGCTCGATACGTTGCCGGATCGGCAGTCCTCCATAACCTTCTTCACTCTGTGAATATCCCGGAACAAGAGATCGACGTGATAGCCTTGGACGATGAGCCAGGCGCCGCCATTCACCCAGGCTCCCCACTCGCCAGGCGCGGCAACCAGCTTCTCTCTGTGCTGGTCATCAAGCCGGGTAGCCGCGATGTTTACTTGCTGCAGATCAAATCCTGCCGATTCATCATAATAGATGCCGATATCGATATCGGAATGTTCATGCGATGTGCCTCTCGCCCTGGAACCTCCGAGAACGATGCCAACGATGCCGGGGATGTCTGCCAGCTCTTTGGTGACTTGCTGTATGATATGTTGAACGGTCATCTTTCTTTCAACTCCCTCATGATAGTTCATTGTTCATGGCGTCTGCTTCTTACTTATTCATCGGTCCGGTGCACCTCCTGCTATGTTGCTGTCCGCTCCCCGGCGTATTCTTATATGAATCAAGTGTATCATGTTTTGGCTCTGACGTAAGTTCACGATAACCCCGTAACGATCTTATAGAAGGAGGATGACTTCAGTTGGAGAATTGGTTTGACGCGATTGCGTGGATTGAACAGGATGATCGAATGCGGGATTTTCGACAGGAGGACATGACAGTAGAGGCTATGACGCATGGGATGGAGGCGGAGGTCTATAAGCTAAGCTCCCGGCAGCAGAGCGCTGTGCTCAAGCTGTGGAATCGCCATTCAAGACCTGATGTCGGACTCCAGTACCAGTTGCTGCTTATGCTGCATGAGCAAGGGCTGCCGGTATCCCGGCCGCTGGGCTGGGGGCGTGATCCGAACGGAGCTTCCGCTTTGCTGACCACCTATGACGGTACTGAGCTGACTAAAGTCAATACAGCGACCATGACCCGGCTCGCGCATATGCTCTCAAGCCTGCATCATATGCAAGCCGCACCTGACCTTAAGCTGCGGTTACCTGCAAACGATGATGTGAATTATTTCTTCCCTGCGATTCATGAGCATCCGGACCTGGATCGGGCACTGAGAACTGTACTTATGACGACCCCGGTGGGTCACGGACATATCATTCATGGCGATTTCCATATCCGCAACATTCTTGAGCAAGATGGCAGGTTCACCGTGATCGATTGGACGAACGCGCGTCTGGGCGAGGCGGGGTATGATTATGCCTGGTCTCTCCTGCTGACAAGAATCTACATTTCCGAGTGTCTGGCCACTTCATTTCGGGCGGCGTATTTATCGGCGTTTCCCCTGCCAGCGGAGCATCTTGAAGGCTGGGAAGCGCTGGCATGTCTCCGGTGGGTGCTGCTGCACAGAACCGGGGCTGTACCGGCTGACGATCGCATACGGGCGAGGGCCCGGGGCATACTGTCCGGCAATGCGCATCTGACCGGATATAAGCTGGAGCTATAAATGTGCGTATTTAGGAAAAAAGAATCAGACAAACCTGTTTCCAAACCGCTGAACCGGTTTAAAATACATAAGATGTGCTAAATTTATCGGTTGGTTTGAATTCACAAATGTTGGATGGGGGGTACGCCGATTTTCATCCCTCATCATAAAATAAGTTAAGGTATAATAGGCGATAGCAGGAGGTGTGAACATTAGCATGAGCAATATCAGTGTATTTGGCAATCAGGGATTGTTCGAGCATGTATATAAAAATGCGCCCATTGGCATCGCTTTGGTTGCGATTGATGGGAACTGGATTGATGTCAATCCGGCTGCTTGCAAAATTTTAGGCTACACCCAGGCGGAGCTTACGGCCCTTCCGGCAACGGATTTTATATTGTCCGACAGGCTCGACAACTTGGAAGAATTGGTTGAGATGATGAGCCAAGGGACAGACAAATTCGAGACGGAGCGGCAATACCATCATAAGAATGGCAATAACATCTGGGCGGCTGTTCATGTCTCCCTGGTCCGGGATGAGGAGAGCGGCGAGCCGCTGTTTTTCATCTCGCAATTGGTGGATATTACCGACAGCAGGGTGGCGGAACAGAAGCTGCAGGAAAGCATTGAACGTTATACCTCTTTGAAAAAATATAACCATGATGCCATCATCTCGTTCGGGCTGGACGGTCGCATCATCAACGGCAACCAGATGACAGAGCAGATGACGGGCTATAAGATTCCGGAGCTGATCGGAAGGAGAATCTCCAAGCTGATCGGGGAGCAGAACTTGGCGAGCATTCTGAATCCGGCGAAGGACTACACATTGATCGAGCAGGATATTACCGAGATCAGGCACAAAAGCGGCAAAATGGTCGAAGTACTGTCCACTCTGGCCCCAATCATTATCCATGGAAATACGGTGGGCTACTACATCATCGCCAAGGATATGACGGAGCAGAAACGGCTCATTATCGAGAAGGAAGCGGCGGAGAAGACCAACAAGGCCAAGAGTGAATTTCTGGCCATGATGAGTCACGAGATTCGCACACCGATGAACGGAGTTATCGGCATGACGGATCTGATTCTGGAGACCGATTTGTCTCCAGAGCAGCGGGAATATATTGATATCATCAAGAAAAGTGGCACCACTCTTCTGAACATCATCAATGACATTTTGGATTTCTCGAAGATCGAGTCTGGCAAAACCGAGCTGGTCGAGGAAATCTTCGGCGTGCGCAGCACCATATCGGAGACAATCAATCTCATTTTGCCTAAGGCGCTTGAGAAGAATCTTGAAGTGACCACGTCGGTATCGCCTTGCGTGCCCGAAGTCGTTGAAGGGGATGTTACGAAGCTGAGGCAGGTGCTGATCAATCTGCTTGGCAATGCGATCAAGTTTACGCCAAACGGCGCAATCACCACAACAGTGAAGCTGCTGGCACAGGAAAAGGATACGGTGACGCTGCAATTTTCGGTGCGTGATACAGGGATTGGCGTGCCGGAGCATAAGGCTCCACAGCTGTTCGAGCCGTTTTACCAAGTGGATCATTACATGACCCGGCATGTGGAAGGCACGGGTCTCGGGCTGGCCATCTGCAAGAAGCTGGTGCATCTGATGGGCGGAGAAATATGGTACGAGCCATCCCCGGATCATCCGGGATCAGTATTTATGTTTACTGTAAACTTCAAGGTGGAAGAAGATGTTGTGGAAACCCCGGAGGCAGAAACGTTGGAGGGCGTGCCTGGATCGGGGAATGCGCTGAAAATTCTAATCGCGGAAGACAATGAAGTGAACCAGCTCGTATTGAAAAAGATGGTTGAGAAGCTCGGCTATAACTCCACGGTGGTGGACAATGGGCAGGAAGCGATCGAGGCATTTAAACGCTATCCGTACGATATCATTTTCATGGATATCCAAATGCCATACCTGGATGGTCTGGAATCTACCAAGAAGATCCGGGAGCTGGCAGCAGGGGACCGGCCTCCCTTTGTGGTCGCGGTGACGGCCCACGCCATCAAGAATGATCGGGAGAAATATTTGGCGCTCGGGATGGATGAATACATCAGCAAGCCCGTCAGCATGGATGAGGTGTCCCGGGTCATTCAGCACTATCGAAAAATGGCCGAGGCGCCGGTATAAGCTTTGCTGTGCGCTCAAGTCCATGCGATTGATATGGATATGTGCGATGCCTCGCGTCATATCCGTCCATCGGGAGCCGGCTCTGCCCGCGCAGCAGCGCGAAAAGCCCTGCAAGGATCATAGAGATCACTTGTAGGGCTTTTATATGATAGATATAACCCTTATCTCGGACTTCCGGTTACGTGGTTTCCGTTCTTGGTTATGCTGTATTCCAGCATTTCACCGCTCCAGAAATGGAATTTCAGATGTACGTCCCCGTCCCGTACTTCATTGAAGAAGTTCGAATGGAGCTCGATGGTTCCATCATCGTAGGAAGGGGAGAAGGTATAACCGAACTCTTTGAACGAAGTCCAGTTCTGCGGGCCGGCATTGCTGCCATCCGGATATACAGCCTCCATCGTCGCCAACTGATCGCCGCGGAAGGAAGCCGGGATAAGGAAGGATTCGGTTGTCCCGGTTGCCGGTTGAAGCTGCGGCTGATCATTCACGATCACATGGAACTTCCAGTCTGCACCTTGGTTGAACTTGGCGGTCAGCTCGGCGTTGACGCCATACTGCCCAGGGGTAACGAGCCTTGAGAGCAGACTGGCTTTGATCGTCAGCCGATCACGGAATATCGTATAATCCGAGCCGGCATTCAGCGTTTGTTCACCCAGCGTGAGCGCAGTAAAGTGATTTCCATTCAGATTGAGCGTCATGGAAACATCCTGGAGGGTGCTTCCTTGCCCGACAAAGATCAGGTCCGTTTCCGCGGTGGATGACCGCCCGCTCCAGCCGGCCTTCATTATATGGAAGAAGTCGGGGTCGTTCCACGTCAGAGAAGAACGGTTGAAATGCTGCCCGTTATCCCACAGCATGTGCACAATCTGTTTCTCCTGAACCACATGCGTCAGATACTCGAAGAATTTCAATTTCTCACCCTGCTGAATGACACCGGTGTTTCTGTCAAAGCCGAGCAGTCCGTATTCTCCAAGAATGACAGGGATCCCCCGCGCGGTAAACGTCTGATGGACATTGCGGAACGTTTCATCAATATCGTTCTTCGTATCCTCTTCGAAATGGGTGTACCCGGCAATGTTGACGCTGAACGGCCAGAAGCCGTAGAAATGCACAGTTGCAATCAGATGGTCGTCATTGAGTTTGGACATCGTTTTGTACAATTCGTCCATACGTTCCTGCGTAGGCGACGCTTCGAGCGTAGACAACACCAGCGGCCGGTCCGCGTTCAGGCTTCCCGAGCTGCGCACTATGCGATGGAAGGAGACGTTGAGTTCATCAAGCATTTGAAATTGCTTATGCTCATCTGTCGTTCCGCCATCGGTGAATCTCGGCTCATTCACGCTTTCGAACATCAGCTGATGCGGATGATCTTTAAAGCGATCGGCGATTTGTGTCCAGAGCGCATTGAAGCGGGCAACCACGTGAGCACGGTTGTTCTCCATATGGCTGATCCACAGCCAAGAGTCATGATGGACGTTCAGCATGACATAGAGATCTTCCTCAAGCGCCCAGTCCACCACCTCCTGAACCCGGTCCATGTAAGCCGGATTCACGGTATAGTTCGGCGCGTCCCCGATGTGATAATCCCAGGTCACCGGAATTCTGATGCTCTTATATCCCTGGGCAGCAATGTGCTGAATCAGCTCGCGGGTGACTCGAGGGTTCCCCCATGCGGTTTCATCAGCACCTACAGCATCCAGCGTATTGCCAAGGTTCCAGCCAGGCTGCATATCGTCAACGATGGACTGAAGCGTGCTGGTGCTTGCAGCCTCCGGGCTTGCATCGGCTGCTGAAGCTTGGGAAGGAGCGAGTGAGAAGAGAAGGCTCGACACCATTGCTAAGGTGAGCAGAACAGGAAGCAGTCGTTTTGTCATGGTCATTCTCCTTTACTTGAAGTTTCGTGTCTGGCGGCATGAAATCACCGAGAGCTGTTGCAATCGGGATGAATCGCATCACCTCACTTGCTGCGATGTTTGCTTCAAGCGAATGGCATGCTAGCTCCAGGCTGGTTACTCTTGAGCTCTAGGTGAATGGCATGCTAGCTCCAAGCCGGTTGCCTATGAGCTCTAGGCGAATGGCAGCCAGCTCCAAGCTGGTTACCTTTGAGCTCTAGGCGAACTGCGAGATTAGCTCCAAGCTGATTGCACATTAGCTTCAGGCTAAATCCGGATATTAGCGATAAGCTTGTTGAAAGCGCTTTCTGTATAAAGTTAACATAAAAATCCAGCTGGGAGTACTGCAATAATTTGAAGAAAAATCATGGGAAAATTAGAGATGAGGGAGATGCCTGGGGTGCCAGAGATGCCTGAGATAGCCGGGATGCATGAGATGCATGAGATACCTAGATGCCCGAGATGCCCCTGACTGGCAGAAGGTTCTCTTGACATCACTTGGCCGTTTTTCGGTCAGTTGTTCCTCGCGGATAAAACAAACCGCCCTCCCTGTCGGAATCATCCGCAGGAAGGGCAGCTTGGTAAGCTTCCTATTCATTTGTTTCATGCACGAGTCCAGCTCGCGCGGTGTTGTCCTCATTTTATGGAACGATAACAAGCGATTTGGAAGGCTTGGATAACGGATTGGCCGCTACTGCCGTGGACGACAATTTCGTATTGCCTTTCTTGGCAGAGGACAGCACGAATACAGCGTACTCAGTGCCTTTCTTAATATCCTTGCCTAACGCGTCTTTTTTGATGGCGTCCGTTGCTGTGTCATCCTTATCAGCGAATTTCAGCTGAACGGCGACGTCCTTGCCATCCGGCTTGATTTTCAGCTCACTGTCAAGTTGGGTGCCAGCCTCGGTAGCTTTCTTCAGATCGAAATCCTTCAGATCCTCCTTGGCCACCAACAAGATGTGATAAGCTTCAACATTACGCTCATCGATTGCTTTGGTAAAGCTGATCTTCAGCGGGTTCGGATCTTGGGTCAGCTCGGCTTTCACGTTGGTTACTTGCACTGGATCCGGTACAGTGAACACGCTCGAAGACTTTGATATTTCATGGTTGGTTGACACTTTACCGTCAGCTATTACGAGAACGAACACCCGGTACGATTGACCAGCCGTGATAACATTGCCATCCACATCCTTCGCGTTTGCGTCAAGGGTAGCTGAATATTCTCCGGCAGGCGGATCAACCTTGATATAGTTTCCGCTGGCAACGGCGGTCGCTTCTGCTAATCCGAAAGGCTTCGTCTCAGGTACAACCATGATGCGGTATTCCTGTACGGTGCCCGGATTCGGAGCTGGAGTGAAGCGAACCCGAATATCGCTGGCGTTGCCGCTCGTTCCTTCGATGCCGGCATATACGTCCGTAGGAACCCCGACCGTCGTTCCCGTCAGGCGGACGACGCCGGATGGCTGGGACAAGGCGTTATTATTGGCATTTCCGTCCTTGCTGACCGACAGTACAAACACTTGATAATCGACCAGATTCCGGATGGCTTCCCCGTCAACATCGACATGGGTAGGCCGCAGCACATTGCTGAAATTGTTTCCAGCCGAAGCGGTATCGTAACGGCCAGCCTGAACGGCGTTGGCCTGACTCAGGTTGAAGCTGGCAGCCTTCGACTGCTTCACGACCATGATCCGATATTCCTGGATGTTGCTGTCGTTGGCCGCTCTCGTGAAGGAGACAGACAGATCGCTGGCATCGCCCCGATTGTCAACATCGCTAGCCTGAACATTCGTCACGGCAGCGACCTGGGTGTTCCCCTTGAGAGTAATAACATTGGACGAAGCGGACAGTGCATTGCCCCCGGTCGTGTTGCTGTTGGCCACGGACATCACATAGACACGATAGCCGACCTCGTTGCGGATGCGCTCGCCGTCGGTGTCATTGCTTGCAGCGTCCAGGTTGATCGTAATCGGGCCGCCGCGTTTGTCGACATACTTGTAGTTATTGTTGTTAATCGCCTGGGAGAGCGTGAGGCTCTTGTTCGACTTTACAACATAAACTCTGTAGTGACTGATGTACATTTCATTCGTTGTCGGATTGAACGACACCCTCATATCCGTGCCGTTTCCATTGTCGCTCGTATCGCTGACCACAGGTGTAGAGACAGGTGAAATCGTCTGGCTGCTGGTCAGCGTAATCGTGCTCGAAGGATAGGACAATGCATGATTGCCGGAATAAGCAACCGACATGACATACACGCGATAGCTGACCCCGTTCTGAATCAGTGCGCCGTCGATATCGCGGCTGCTCGCCAACAATGTGCTCGTGATGGTGTTGCCGCCAGTTTTGTTAATATTCGTATAATTGCTGTTGATGTTGCTGGCTCTGTACAGATCAAAGGTGCTGTTATCAGACGCTTTAACAACAAATACCCGGTAATGGCTGATGTTCGATTCATCCGATGGACGGGTGAAGGACACCTGAAGGTCCCGGCCGTCGTTACTGTTGCCTACATCGTTGACATACAGCCCGGAGACAGCCCCGACACTGCCCGTATTGTAGACAAGGACGATCGGATTAGAGACAGGGGACAGCACATTGCTTCCACTGCCGCTGTTGCTGACTGCCATAACGAATACTCGATAATTCACACCGTTTCTCAGTAGAGCGCCGTCCACATCCCTTGCATTGGAAGACAAGGTGGTTGTGATGTTCGAGCCGGAATTCGTCTTGCCCACTTGCGTGTAATAGCTGCTGTTGGTAATCGAATTGGCTCTGCTCAGACTGAAATATGAGTGCTCGGATTCCTTGACAACAAAGATGCGGTATGCGCTAATATTCGACTCATTGGATACCTTGTTGAAGGTTACCCGCAGATCGCGTCCGTCCCCATAATCGCTAACATCGGCTACCTGAGTAATAACCGGTGCAGTGGTTGCGCCTGATGCCAGCGTGATGGAGGAAGAAGCTGCTGACAGCTGGCTGGAAACGGAGTTCTCATTGGTGCTCACAGACATGACAAACACCGTATAAGGGATGCCGTTGCGGATAAGCTCTCCGGATGTATCCCTTGCGCTTGAGCTTAGGTTCGCCGTCAACGTCGTGCTGGTGCTGCTCGTTTTGTTGACGCTGGTGTAGTACTGGCTGGATACGTCCTTGGCTGCAGCGAGGTTAAAGCTGCCGATATCCTTCGTTTTTACAACCATGATGCGATAGTTGAGAATGTTGCTCTCATTCTGGGCGCGAGTAAAGCTGACCGACAGGTCGCGCCCATCGTTATGGTCGCTAACATCGCTTACGCGAACATTCGTCGCCGGCTGAACCGCATTGCTGTTCGTCAGCGTCAGTGCTTGCGAAGGCGTGGATAAGGCCACGTTTCCGCTGTTGCCGAATGCGAGAACATAGGCTCGATAAGCCTGGTTTTCACGAATCAGTTCGCCATCGGTATCCCGCGCACCGGAGGATAACGCTTGGGTCACATTCGATCCATTAGGGTATACGGCCGTGTAGCCGCCCATCGGCACTTGGCGCGCTGCCGCCAGATTGAGCGATTTGGATTGCTTAACGATCAGAATGCGGTAGTGAGAGATCATTGATTCCGTTGACGATTTGGTGAAGCTGACCTGAATATCTCTTCCGTCACCTGCGTTCCCGATGTCCTGCATGCTCACGTTTGTCGGTGCTGAAATGTAATTGGTTGGGGGAGGGGCCGGCTTTGACGTTGTGATCGTTACGGTTTTGGTTCTGGAGTTCCAGCCGATCTTTTCGCCGAGCGCTTCGCTTGCGAAGCGGACAGGAACCATTGTTGTACCTTTTAAGTTTTTGGCCGGTACGTCAAGGCTAACCGTTTGACCATTGATCGTGGCCGTATTGGCGTTGATTCTCAGCACAATCGTGGTGCCGTTTCTGCTTGCGGTTACCGTTTGCGTTTTTTGATTCCATTTCACGGATGCGCCCAGGGACTCGAAGATCGCCCGCATCGGCAGCATTACACGCCCCTGAATCATGATCGGTGCTTGATTGGATGCTACCTTCGTCCCATCAATCAGCACGGTAATGTTGACGGCCGCTTGCGCCTGAGACTGAAACATTAATGGCACAATGAGTAGCACGGCCAACAGGGCAGTCCATACTTTTTTCACTTGCTCAACCTCCTGAATAGTATCTTGTATGATGTTATAATTTTCCTCCCTAACTATGACGTTTTTGCCAGGAGAAAAGTTTCAGCTAATTAAAGCTTTTAATTATTATATCGTGTAACTGGTTGATTCTGTTAAGTAATTGATCATATGGACCTGTGCCGGACGTCCTTTTTTATCCATGCTTACATGCTCCGTAAACCGTTTTCTAATGAAGATTCAACAGATCTCTAGTCGGAAACTGGCTATAAACATACAGTAAGTTTATAATTGTAGTAACTACACATTTCCAGACTTTGTAATTTCGGGAGGGGAGTAAAGTGTCAGAATTCCGTGTGAGGATTCTGCAGCTAAGAGACCAAGCTTATAACAATGGGGTAAGACTTGGAGAAGCCTTTCGGGCAGTACAGCAGCGTTTTGAAGCGATGGTCAGGCCGCAGATTGATTTCGATGAGATGAAGCGCATCTACACCGGCTTTGCGCCGCATCTTCTTGAGGAAATTTACGGAGCGGCTGAAGGTTTGGGATGTGGAGTGGCGAAGGCATCCGCCCTCCTTAGCGGATACGATATTCCGAGTATTCCCGCGATGGGCTGCTCTGCCCTGATAACGGACCGGTATTATGTAAGAAATTACGATTTCACACCAGCGATTTATGATGGCTTGTTTACGCTGAATGAGACAGGAGAAGCTTATGCCTCGGCAGGCTATAATCTGCAGGGAATTGGCAGGCATGACGGCGTGAATGAGCACGGGCTTGCCGCGGGTCTTCATTTTGTCAGCTTTGACGGATACCGCAAGGGGCTGTCCCCTTGGATAAGCGTTCGATTTATATTGGAGATGTGCAGGGACGTAGACGAGGCTTCCGATATGCTGAAGGAGATTCCGCATGCAGCCTGCTATAACTTTTCATTGGGGGATGCCATGGGCAATATGGCGGTAGTGGAGGCCAGCCCGTCCGGGGTTACGGTGCGTAAAGGGGGAGTCGCGATGGATTGTGTGAACCATTTTGAAGAGCAGAAGGGCAAGAACAGGCAGTCGATTGAGCATTCGCTTCGGCGCAGTCGATATATACAGAGACTGAAGACTGGTGATTTGTCCCATAGGCAAGCGTTCGAGATGTTTAAGGATCTGCAGTCACCCTTGTTTTTTACCGATTATGAGCAGTGGTTCGGTACACTGCATACGTTCTCTTATAACTATGAGGAAAGCACCATTATGACGGCCCTTGCCCGTGGCAATACCCTGCAGTTCTCATTCCGTGAATGGATGGATGGCCGCGATCTCAGCGAGATGCACCTATCGGGGCGGCTGGAACGTAAGGGAGAGTGAGCTCCGTGCGTAGACGAGCTCTTCGGGCCGTGATGGGCCTTGCTGTTCTATTTTGTCTATTAACGCTGGGCGGTAATGAGGATGGCAATCGCGAGTTGAGAACCTATCGCAATACCCCTCAGACATTCAGGATTGCGATGTCGGTTGCTTATACGAAGGATCATAGCTACGACAGGTTCGGAAGCCCGGATGTTGTCAGGGAGGGAGAGGATGGTATGTATGAAATTCGATACATATCCGATGGCAGTCGCTTGATCACTCTTTATGACACTACTGGGAGAATTGTAGATGAATGGCGTTTGAAAAGACTTCTGGAAAGAAGAGATTTCTGCGCGATTATTCCGGGAACACATGGCGTATCGGGAGGTGGGAAAAATAGATCCGTACTCGCCTCCAATAGCAATTCATCCTGATCATCAACGTGCGATTAGTGAACATCGGCTTGCAGACTCGGGAACCATTATCCTGCACTACCTCCGAAAAGATGATAACTGGATAGTAGAGACGATGAATTATAGATATGATTTCCCCTTCGGTTTGGTTAACAGACTACGGCCGGAAGATCTAGATCCTTTATTAGCTTCACGGTCTGAAAGGTGAGTGTACCTTAGTCCGCTTTTTCGGGTACAGGGTTTCGCTTAATGAGAGTTTAGTTTTCGTCAGTTCGGTGAGGACCCGCTTTCAATATTTTCCGGGAAATAGTATAGTCTTAGCTCCTAACCCTAGGATCAAGATGGACACCCAATCACGAGAATCTCCCATCAGAGCATCCAGGAATGCGTTAAGTAATGGGTGCCTCTTAGCTTCAGAAGCTGAAGCTAGGGGTACTTTTTTTATAGACTGAAATCCCAATGTATGTTTGCATATATAGTCGATCAAGCTAGATTTTCTGGTTTCTCGATGAATCACAATATACGTTCACTAAATGCGTCATGAAGATTCGTTGACAATATGCATACAATTGTATACGATGATTTCATATATCATTGTATACATAAGGAGTGTTAGGGTGAATCATTCCGAGAATCGACTGTATTGGAAGGACGATCATCAAGGCGGGGGCCCTTCCCATGATGAATTCAAACGTCCAGGGGGAGGCGGAAAGCGGAAAGAATGCCAGCGCGGTCCCCAGACATACCGCCGCGGCCGGGCGATTGAGTTTTTAGAGCGAATGCATGTGAAGCGCGAGACGCTGAAGCAGCAGCTGGACGCACAGGAGTATCAATCCATCCGTCCGATAGTGCTCGGTGAATTAAAGGCGATCGATATGGTGATCAATGAGTTTATGCAGCTGTTTGATCTGCAGAATAAGGAAGAAGCCGAAGCGTCTGCACCAGCGGAATCAGGAGCTTCTGCCGGGTCTGAAGGTCCGAACGACCTGAGGGGGGAGAATCCATTTAACTGAGCTTAATGTAGGCCTGACGCCGTGTGCACTATTACATAGACGGGCCTTAACTTCGGAGGAATGCATATGGGAATTGTTTTTTCTTTTTTGAAGAAATATCGCGTAGCTGCGATTGCGGCGCTCACCATGATGCTGATTGAATTGACGGTCGAGCTGATCCAGCCGCTGCTGATCTCCAAGATCATTGACGATGGCATTCAGGTTCAAAATATGTCGGTGGTATGGATGTGGGGAGGCGTGCTTCTGGGAAGCGCTGCCATAGCCTTTGCTGCCGGAATAGCGAGCTCCTTCTTTGCCGCGCATGCGAGCCAGGGGCTTGCATATGATTTGCGGGAAAGTCTATATGAGAAGGTCCAATCCTTCACCTACTCCGTGTTCAACCGTTTCGCAACCTCGTCGCTGATCACTCGGCTGACAGGGGATGTGACCCAGATCCAGGACACGGTGTTTATGGGGCTGCGCTTTATGACGCGGGTCCCGCTTGTTGTGATCGGCAGCATTGTGATGGCGCTGGTCGTGAATGTCAAGCTCGGGCTGATGCTTGTGCTCACGGTACCTCCGCTATTTATCTTCATCGCATGGATGATGAAAAAAGCGGCCGATTCCTTTCGTCAAGTACAGCGGCGTCTGGATGCGGTGAACGGTGTAATCCAGGAGAACTTGACGGGTATCCGTCTCATTCGCGTTTTTGTACGTATGGGTCACGAGATTGAGCGCTTTGCCAACACGACAGGCAAGCTGATGCGCAGCACCGTGTCCACGCTGCGTCTGACGGAAATCACGATGCCGTTCATTCTGCTCATCATGAATGCCAGCATCATGGCCATTCTATGGTTTGGCAGAAACGATATCGAGGCTGGCAGCGCATCGCTCGGGCAGGTCGTTGCCGTACTGAACTACTCTTTGCGCTGCATCGGCGCCATGTCCACCCTGTCTTGGGTTGTGGCTGCCTTTTCCCGCGGCCAGGCTTCGGCCGGCCGGGTGCAGGATGTCATGAGCACAGCATCCCAGGATGCTTCCGAGCAGACGGCTGGGGCCCGGTCCGCATCGGTTCCTGCGTCCTTGAAAGGCGAAGTCGAATTTGACAAGGTCGGCTTCAGTTACCCTGGCAGCGAGATAACGGTACTGTCTGACATTTCGTTCAGGGCATCTCCGGGGGATCGAATCGCTATTATGGGCGCAACCGGCTCCGGCAAGTCAACGCTGGTGCAGCTCATTCCGCAGCTCTACGAGGAGGATGGCGGTACGGTCCGCATCGACGGGATCAAGGCGAAGGAGATCGATCCGCTCCGGCTGCGGAGCAGCATCGGCTATGTACCGCAGGAGGTGATGCTGTTCTCGGGCACGATACGCGAGAACATCGCCTGGGGCCGCGAGGATGCTTCGCTGGAGGAGATCCAGGAGGCGGCGCGCAGAGCGCAAATCCATGACACGATTGCCCAGCTGCCGAACGGGTATGATACGATCATCGGTCAGCGTGGCGTCAATCTGTCCGGCGGGCAGAAGCAGCGCCTTTCCATTGCCCGGGCATTGGTGCGCCGTCCGGCCATTCTTATTCTGGATGACAGCACGAGCGCGCTCGATGTGAGCACGGAGGCGAAGCTGCTTGATGCGCTGAAGGATTTGTCCTGTACGACATTCCTGATCACGCAGAAGATCAGCTCCACTACGTCGGCGGATCTGATCCTGCTGCTGGATGACGGCCGCTTGATCGGCAAGGGGGATCATGCATCGCTGATGGACAGCTCTCCGCTCTATCGACGCATCTATGAGTCCCAATACGGAGAGGAGGAGGTGCGCCATGCTTAAGGCATTGATTGAACCTTTCCGCCATCCGCGCCCGAAGCTGGATCTCAGCGGCGCGAAGGGTGGCAGTGGAAGCAAGCCTAAAGCCAAGGCCAAGAACTGGTCGGGAACGTTGGGCCGCATCTGGTCTTATCTGGCCCGCCGCAAGGGCAAGCTGACCCTTGTGCTGCTGATGGTTGTAGCCAGCTCCGGCTTGTCTCTGCTCGGTCCTTACCTCTTGGGCGTAGGCGTGGACAACTTCCTGGAAGGCCCGGGGGGACCTGACTGGATATACTTCCTTGTCGGTCTGGCCTGCGTCTATGGGCTTCTGGCACTGACAACATGGCTGCACAACATCTGGATGATCGGGATTGCCCAGGAGACGGTGTACCGAATGCGGATGGATTTGTTCACCCATCTGCATCGCCTGCCGATTCCGTTCTACGGGAAGCGGCAGCAGGGCGAAATCATGAGCCGCCTGACCAACGATATCGAGAATGTCAGCTCCACGTTGAACAGCTCGGCGATTCAGATCTTTTCCAGTGTGCTGACCTTGGTCGGAACGGTGTCGGTCATGTTGTGGCTCAGCCCGCTGCTTACGCTGCTCACCTTCCTTGTTGTGCCGCTGATGGTTCTCGGCATGCGCTGGATTACCCGGCGAACCGGTCCGCTGTTCAAGGAGCGCCAGCGCAACCTTGGAGACCTGAACGGCTACATCGAGGAGACGCTGTCGGGACAGCGGATCATTAAGGCGTTCTCGCAGGAGGAGCGGGTTATCCGCGAGTTCGGGGAGCGCAACAAGCGAATTCGCTGGTCCGGATTTTGGGCGCAGAGCATTTCAGGCTTTATTCCGAAGCTGATGAACGGCTTAAACAACCTCAGCTTTGCAATCGTGGCTGGCATCGGCGGGATTATGGCCATTAAAGGCTACATCTCGGTCGGAGTCATCATTATATTCGAGAGTTACGCCAGACAGTTTACCAGGCCGCTGAACGACCTGGCCAACCAGTGGAATACGCTGCTTTCGGCGATTGCCGGAGCGGAGCGGGTATTCGAGGTGCTGGACGAGGAAGTGGAGGCCAAGGACGAGACGGGTGCCGTTACGCTGAGCAAAGTGGAGGGTGCCGTGAAGTTCAACAACGTGTCCTTCTCCTATGACAAGGGCGGGGATACGCTGGAAGGCATCAGCTTTGAGGCGAAGCCGGGGGAGATGATTGCGCTCGTCGGGCCGACAGGCGCGGGCAAAACGACGCTCATTCAGCTCATATCCCGGTTCTACATTCCCGATAGCGGTCAGATTACGCTCGACGGGCGCGATCTGTCCACGATTCAGAGGGAAAGCCTTCGCTCCCACATGGCGTTTGTGCTCCAGGATTCGTTCCTGTTCAAAGGCACGATTCGTGAAAATATCCGTTTTGGGCGGCTCGACGCAACCGATGAAGAGGTGGAGGAAGCGGCCAAGCTGGCCAATGCCCACTCGTTCATCGTCCGGCTGAAGGACGGCTATGACAAAATGCTGGACGCCGATGGCAGCGGCATCAGCCAGGGGCAGAAGCAACTGCTTGCCATCGCCCGTGCGATTCTGGCCAATCCGGCGATGCTCGTGCTGGATGAAGCGACCAGCAGCATCGATACGGTGACGGAGATCAAGATCCAGGAAGGGCTTCAGCGCTTGATGCAGGGGCGCACCAGTTTTGTGATCGCTCACCGTCTGAATACGATCCGCTCGGCCGACCGGATATTGGTGCTGAAGGAAGGCAAGCTGATTGAGCAGGGATCGCATGACGAGCTGCTGCGGCAGGGCGGCTTCTACAGCGACCTGTACAACGGGCAGCTGAAGCGGGCGGTGATGCAAGCGGCGATGAACGAGGGGATCCGAGGATGAATGCGGGAACCCCCAAGCCGAACGGGCTGCGCCGCAACGGCTGAGCAGCTAAAGTTTCGGGCACCATGGGGCAACGATGCGTGTTTGCCGAGGGTCTGCTCGGTACAACAGAACCACCGGGCAAGGGAGAATGAAGTTCCCTTGCCCGGTGGTTTTTTCAGCGCCGCCGCGAAGGCCGCCTGCTGCCGGCTTGCATGGAGGTGGGAGCAAGCGATGCCTCCCCTGTCGCATCGCGGCAGGCTTCCTCGAACTGCAGAGCCAGGCCGGCGTCAATAGCAGCCGCTAGTGTAAGCGGCCTATCCCTTGCTGCCTGTCGCCTGAAGCTCAGGGAGCAGACGCCCGCGCCGCCCGAACTGGACAAAAAACAGCAGGAGGATGCCGAGCTGCACAGCCGCCAACACGACGTAAATATTACTGTAAGTGGAGGCGCCCGGATTGAGGCTCAGTGGATTCCAGGCCGAGGAAGCGTCCAATTCGACCGCCTTGCCATATATGCCCGTCGAGATTGCGCCGGACAGGAAGTTCAACAGGGAGAACAGCCCCATTCCGACCCCGGTCTGCTCCTTCGGCAGGGACAGCGAGATCGTCTTCGACAGTGAAATCTGCGTGAACATTTGCCCGACGTTCCCGAATATGAGGAACAGCGCGATCCAGAACGGGGATACGCCCGCAAAGGAAGACAGCAGGATAAAGCCGGACAGAAGGAGTGCGGAGGCGGCATAGAATAGGAAGGACGTTCCTTTCGTATCGGCCAAACGGCCTCCGGTTCTGCCAAGGAACGCGGCTACGACAGCCCCGGGCACCATGGCGAATCCGATCCATCCTGGCAGGAGCTGGTGGACGTCCGACAGCAGCTGCGGGGTCAGAAACGGCAGGGCGTAGCCGACGCTCACCGCGAGGACGCCAAGAGTCAGGCCGACCGAATAGCCGGCATTGCAGAACAGTCGAGGCTGGACGAAGGGAGCCTTCGCCGTCCGGATGCGTATCATGAACAGAACGAACAAAACCAGGCTGCCTGCGGCGTATAACCAGCCGCCTTGCGTAACCGCGAGCAGCAGCAGGGCAACCGTTCCGGCGAGCAGTCCACCGCCAAGCCAGTCGATCGTTCCGCCCTGCCTCTGCTCGTCGCCTAAGTACTTGCGGTACAGGGGCACAGTGAACAGAATGAGCAGCGGAATGCAGAAGAGCCACCGCCAATGGAACGCGCTGACCAGCAGCGCGGAAACGATCGGGCCGATCGCGCTGCCGATCGCAAGCCCGGTTGCCGTAATGCCCAGTGCCCGGCCGCGCGATTCTGGAGGGAAATAGCGGACCGGAATGATCATGGCCGTCGCCGGGATGACCGCTGCTCCCATGGCTTGGAGAATCCGCCCGAGCAGAACCACCCAATAAGCTTGCGCTCCGAGGCCGACCATAGAGCCGGCGAAGAACAGGAGCAGCCCAAAGGTCAGCAGATTTTTCAATTTATACGTATCGGCCAGCTTGCCGTATATGACTGAGCCGATGGCATAAATGAGCATGTAAATCGATGATACCCAGCTTACCTCGGCAAAGGAGAGCCGAAAATCCCTGCTCATTTCAGGCAGGACGATGTTGAACATCGTGGCGCTCATCGATGAGATAATCATCGTCAAAGCAAGAATGCGAATCAATTTGTCGGCGTAAGGCCGAACGGGATCGGCTTGCATGTTGATTCCCCCTTTCCTTTGGATACGATTTATTTTACAATCGATAGTTGATAAATAAAAATATATATTAAGTTATAAATTCATATACTAAAGGTTATGAAAAGGAGGGTTATATTATGGAGCTGCTTCAGCTTCAATATTTCCGGACCGTTGCCCGCATGGAGCATATGACCAAGGCTGCGAAGGAGCTGCGCATTGCCCAGCCTGCCCTTAGCAAGACGATCGCCCGACTTGAGGAGGATTTGGGCGTCCCGCTATTTGATCGGCAAAACCGGCAGATCAAGCTGAATGAATTTGGCAGGGCTTTTTTGAAAAGTGTGGATACGGCATTGTCCGTGCTGGAGGAGGGACGCCGCGAAGTGGCAGATCTGGCGGGAATGGAGAAGGGCACCATTCGCCTTGCGACGACCGTCTTAAATCGCCTCTCGAAGGCGCTAGGCGCTTTCCGCGCGGCTCATCCCGAAGTAAACTTCCGAATTGTCCAGATTGCCCCCGGCTCGATGATGGATATGGTCGAGATGCTGGAGAACGGCGAGGTGGATTTGTGCTTTAATGGAGCCTCGCTAGAGGAAGAACGGCTTCGCGAGCTTCCCGTCCTGCGCGCCGAGGTCTTTCTGGCCGTACCGTCTGGGCATCGGCTGGAGGAGCGCGATTGCATCGCGCTTCGGGAAGTCGAAGGCGAGCCGTTCATCGAGTACAAAGCGGGCCATCCTTTCCGTAAAATGAACGACGAAAACTGCGAAGCCGCCGGCATTCGCAGGGACGTTGTCTGCGAGGTGGACGAACCGGAAGCGCTGTCGAGCCTTGTGGCTGCGGGCCTCGGATTGGCTTTTGTGCCAGGCTGCAAAGGCGACGACAAGCCGCCTTACTCGCTGGTACGGATCGAGACGCCTTCGTGCTACCGAACGTTCTCCGTCGCATGGCTGGAACGACGTTATTTGTCCAAAGCGGCGGTCCTATTCCGGGAGTTTCTGGTCGATTATTTCAGCAGGTTGCAGGAACCGGTGCAGCGCAAAGACGCGATGTGACGACTCGCGTCTTATTTTTTTCGGGTTAGGATTCCACATTGGACGAGGAAGCTCTGGGATCGTATACAGCTCTTATTGGGTGTTCTCTCTGTCAGACAACGGATGTTCCGAATAATGCAAATAATGCAAAAAGCGGTTTGAATCAAAACGGCGAGGGCCGAAGTTCACGCCTAAAAAATGGTTGCCTCCTTAGGAAGGATCTGGTATGATGGTGTCCTTCTCTCATTTTCGCCTTGTCTGAAGTGGACGGATTCACCGTCTAATATGCTTATCGGAGGTGTCACATGCTTTACTTCACTTTGGCCTCGAAGGCCTATGCCCGCAATTTGCAGTACCGTGGGGCCCACATGGTTCACAACATCGCCAGCGCGATGTTCGGCTTCATGTATGCCTGCATCTGGATCGGCCTCGGTGCTGATCATGCGCTCGGAGAATACGGGACGCAGGGAATGGTCGCTTATATCGCCTTCACGCAGTCTGCGCTCTGGGTCACCAGCTTCATCACGAACGGTCTGGGTATTCCCCAGACGGTCCGAACCGGACATATCTCGCTTGACCTCATGAGGCCTGTTCATCTGTTTCCCCACCTCATGGCTAGGGAATGGGGGCAAATCGCCTACCAATTCATCTACAAATCGATCCCGATCTATCTCGTGTATTACTTCGTGTTCTCCATTCAATTACCCGGCACGCTTACATCTTATCTTTACGTTGCCATCGCGCTGATCGGCGCTGCGTATCTGTCCATCTGCATGAACTATCTCATTGGCGCCTCGGCGTTATGGACGACGGAGTCCAGCTGGCTGTATTGGGGCAATCATGCCATGATCAACCTGCTTGCAGGCTTTTTTATTCCGATTGAATGGCTCCCGTCCTGGCTGCAAACGATCGCCTGGCTCTCTCCTTATCCGTATCTGCTGTATGTGCCGACAAGACTTTATCTAGGCTTTGGCGATGCCTCTTATTTATGGGGGACGCTGTTTTGGTGCGTACTGCTGACCCTCATCTGTTTGACGGCAACTTTGCTCCTTAGACGGAAGGTGGAGGTGCAGGGAGGATGACGATGAGATCCTGGATATCTCTGTATGCGCTGCTGATTCGAACGAGCATTCGCAGCCGCATGCAGTACAAGTTCAACTTTCTGCTCGGCACCCTGCTTGCTGCGCTGATCCAAATTTCTGAGTTTCTGATGGTGGCGATCGTGCTTTATAAATTCGGAGCGATCCAAGGCTGGTCCATGCATGAGATCGGATATCTGTTTGCTGTCATGACCTTATCCAAAACGATCTACCGCATGTTTGCCGACGAAGTGCATCATCTGGAAAAGTATCTGGTGAACGGGGAGCTGGATCAGCTGCTCACCCGGCCGATGCCGGTGCTGCTGGCATTGCTGCCGCAGAAATTCCGGCTCATGCCTGGGGAAATCCTGCAGGGCGGGTTTCTGCTCTGGTGGTCGCTTGACGGCATGATGGCGGACGGGCAGATCAGCTGGGTAGCGGTACCGTATACGCTGCTCATCATTGGCACGGGTGCGGTCATTTTGTTTTCCATTGGACTCGCGACAGCAACTTGCGGGTTCTGGATGACAAGAATTACCGTGTTGCAAAATTTGACGGAAGATGCCGCCCGTTCGGCAGCCCAGTATCCGCTGACGCTGTATCCAAAATGGATGATCTCGCTGCTGCTGTTTGCCATTCCGGTCGGACTGGTCAATTATGTGCCGGCCCTGTATATATTGCGCGGTGAACTCGGGGGATGGATACTGCCGCTGCTGGCTGTGGCGGCGCTGTTCTGCCTGCTGTTAAGCGTGAGGTTCTGGCAGTACGGAATTACGAAATATCAGAGCACCGGTAGCTAGAGGAGGAGAACGTGATGATCGAAGTGAGCAATATACGCAAGGAATTCAGAACACCGGTTGTGAAGCAGGGGCGCTTCTCGGGCCTGCGCACGCTGTTTACAAGGGAATATCGGCTGAAGGAGGCGGTCCGGGGCATCAGCTTTCAGGTGGAAGAAGGCGAATTTGTAGGCTATATCGGTCCGAACGGGGCCGGAAAATCGACAACGATCAAAATGCTGACGGGTATTCTGCACCCGACCTCGGGCCATGTGTCCATCGGAGGCCTGAGCCCGCATAAGGCCCGGCGCGAGGTCGTAAGAAATCTCGGCGTGGTGTTCGGGCAGCGGAGCCAGCTGTGGTGGGACCTTCCGGTGATAGACTCGTTTGATATTCTGGCCCGGATGTACGGGGTCAGGGAAACGGAGAAGGTGAAGCGCATGCGGCAGTTCGCGGAGCTGCTGGATTTGGAGTCGTTCTGGGCGACCCCGGTGCGGAAGCTGTCTCTGGGCCAGCGCATGCGCGCCGATCTCGCCGCTGCGATGCTCCACGATCCGGACGTGCTGTTTCTGGACGAGCCGACGATTGGCCTGGACGTCAACGCCAAGCGGAATATCCGGCAATTTTTGAAGCGTCTCAACACCGAGTTTGGCAAAACAATTCTGCTGACCACGCATGATATGGATGATATTGAACAGCTGTGCCGGCGCGTTATGGTGATTAATGACGGTCAGCTGTCCTATGACGGCACGGTCCGGTCGCTGCGGGATACGATTGGGCTGCCCACCGTCATTACGGTCACCTATCGGGGAGCTTTTCACATTCCCGAAGGCTACCGCATAAGCAAAGAGGCATCTGAACCCGAGCTGCCGATTCGGCTGAACATTATAGCGGTGGAGGATCATACCGTAACGATTGAGGTGAACCGGAAGGAGATTCATACGCTGGATATTCTGAATCTGCTGGCGCAATGGGGCGAACTGGCCGACGTTGACATGCAGGACCCGGATTTCGAGGACGTCATTCATAAGGTGTATTAGAATCATCCTATGGACAATTTGGGCAATCTTGTACTATATAATAGAACAGGCGAGAGAATGGGGAACCGCACAGGTTCCTCTTTACTTTTTGGTAAAAAACGTCATACAGTATAGAGACTAGACGCAAACAGGACAAACGGGAGCCTGACTGACTATATTAAAAGGGTGACGCACCATGAAGATAATGAAACGAATCTGGGTTGTTATCGGCAAGCATTATCACAAGAAACGGAACTGGGATCAGGCCTTGCACTATTTGCGCCGGGGCGAAAGCGCCATCACCAGCTTTGAGGATAAGATTCAGTATGCCAATCTGCTTCATCATAACGGTCATTCCGAGCAAGCGCTCGCTTATCTTGACGGAGTCATCGAAACGAGCGGCAGCAGCCGCGCTTATGAGCTCCGGGCTCATGTTTTGCGTGAACTGAACAGGGATGAAGAAGCCCTCCAGGATTTGAACCAGGCGCTTGGGCTGAACAAGGATCATTACCTCACCTGGTATACCCGGGGAATTACCAATAGAGATTTAGGGCACTATGACGAGGCCATCCGGGATCTGAAGGAGAGCATCAAGCGTGAAGATGCGAGCACCGTTACCTCTACCTATTATGAGCTGGGAATGGCCTACTACGATAGCGGGAACCCGGCGGAGGCGGTGAACTGTTTGCGGCAGAGTGTCGTCCGGCCGGATCGGGCCGTCCCGTTATACTATTACCGGCTGGCCGTCTCGCTCGGCTTGACCGGTCAGGTTCAGGAAGCGATTGAGGTGCTGCTGGAAGGAATCCGGCTTGCCGATCGGTATGCAGCCGCTGACGACGGTGGTTATGCCTTGTTCGCGAGTAGCTCGAATTACAGCCTCGATGCATTTGAGTCGTTCCAGCAGGAGATGGAGGAGGCTCAATTCTTCCGGCCGGCGATGGCGGAGCTTTATGTGCAGCTGGAGAATTGGGAACAGGCGGAGAAGTATATCACGGAAGCGATCGTGATGTATCCGGAAGACCACGAGCTGTATTTGAAGCGGGCAGCAATCCGCGCCAAAGCAGGCTGGAGAGCGAAGGCCGAGGCCGATCTGGAGCATGTGATCCAGGCTGCACCGGCGGACTATCGGGGCTATTTCGAACTGGCCAGAATGTACCGCGCAGAAGATCAGGAGGATCGGGCCTTCGAGTTAATCCGCAAGCTGTATGACCGGCTGCCTGAGCATCCGCTGGTGTGCTACTGGATGGCGGATGGCTATTATCGGCTGGGACGCAACGAGGAAGCGCTGGCGATGAACAACAAGCTGCTTGAGCTTGAGGATGACGATGCGCCGAATTATGTTCAGCGCGCCAACATTGGCATCGAGCTGTATGATCTGCCTTTGGCGGAAGCGGCGCTCAGACAGGCCCTTGAGCTTCAGGATGACGCCGAGTTTCACAACAAGCTGAGCTATGTCCTGTATTTGCAGGGGCGCAATGAAGAGGCGCTGATCGAGCTGCAGGAAGCTGCGAGGCTGGATGAAGACTTTGCGGATCATCCGACTTTCTTGACCGGAAGCGGACATATCTATAAGGAGATGAAGCTGTGGGATCTGGCGATTGATGCATATTCCCGCGCGATTGAGATCGTGCCTGGCAGTCCCAAGTTTTATGAGTTCCGGGCCGTCTGCTTTATCGAAACGGGACAGCTGGAGCGGGCGCTGGCCGATTGCTCGCAGGGGCTTGAGCTTGATCCGGAATTTGGCAGCTTGTACAGCCTGCGCAGCGGCGTCTATTACTCCATGCTCGACTATGCCCGGGCCAGGGAGGACACAATGAAATTTCTGTCGCTGGCGCCGGGGCATCCGGGCGCATACTTCCGTCTGGGTCAGATTCTCTACAAGGACAACGAGGAAGAAGAGGCGCTGAACGCCTTCAACCAGGTGCTGGAGATTATCCCGGATCACGCAGAGACCTATTTGTACAAAGCCTACATCTATTACCATCAATTCGAGATGGAAGATGCAGTTCAGGCGATTGTGAACTGGAGTCTCCATCTGGACAAGGAGATGCCGCCCGCACAGAAGGTCGAAGCGATCGAGGCGCTTGAAGGATTTGAGGAGGACATATTGAGCCGTGCAGTCGAGCGGCTGACCGGCATGTATGGCCAGCAGCTGTATTTATCCTGAAGTTTGGATGAACGAATGAACACCTGCCGTTTAATTTGTGGTATGATTCTATATGTTGCTCAAGCAATTACGCTCGCTGGCCGCAAGGCCGGGCGGGCTTTCTTCATGTTAGCACGGCGGCCAAGAAAGGGAGGGATTCTTCTGATATCGCTGCACAATGTCAGCAAAAGCTTTGTTACCGGGGGAACCCGCCATCAGGCGGTCGAGCCGGTATCACTTCATATTGAGGAAGGCAGCGTTCACGGCATTATCGGCACCAGCGGGGCAGGGAAATCGACGCTGCTGCGCATGATCAATGTGCTGGAGCGGCCCGATTCCGGTCAAGTTATGGTGAACGGGCAGGACCTGACACTGCTGGGAGAGCGGCAGCTGAGGGAAGCCAGAAGAGCGATCGGCATGATCTTTCAGCAATTCCAGCTGGTCAGCAACCGCACCGTGCTTGGCAATGTGGCTATGCCGCTTGAGCTGGCCAGGATGCCGAAGGCGGAGCGGATGAAGCGCGCTGCCGAGGTGCTGAAGTATGTCGGGCTTGAAGATAAGGCGAAGCATTACCCTTCACAGCTCAGCGGAGGCCAGAAGCAGCGGGTTGCGATTGCCCGGGCGCTGGCCAATTACCCGAAGGTGCTTCTATGCGATGAACCTACCTCTTCGCTTGACCCGAGGACGACGGCGGACATTCTATCGGTGCTGCAGGATATCAACCTTCAGCTTGGGGTGACGATTGTGATCGTGTCCCACGAAATGGATGTGGTAAACCGCATTTGTGATCATATATCGGTGATGGAGAGCGGACGATTGGTGACGACTTATCCGGTTGTGAAAGAGGGAGACCCGACATGAATGGGATGCAATTGGACGTTGTTCAGTATTTGCATGATTTCATGGCCCATGTGATGCCGTACCAGAAGGAAATCTGGCATGCGATTGGGGAGACGTTCGTGATGGTGGGCATTTCGATTGCCGCTGCGCTATGCCTGGGCCTTCCGGTCGGAACGCTGCTGTTCCTATGCCGCAAGGGTCAGCTGTACGAGAATCGTGCGGTGTTTTCCATCGTCAACGGTCTGGTGAACATCATCCGCTCCTTTCCGTTTCTGCTGCTCGTGGTGGCCATGATTCCGATCACCCGCATGATCGTTGGCACATCGCTGGGCACGGTAGCTGCGGCGGTGCCGCTATCCGTTGTAGCGATTGCCACCTATTCCAGACTGGTGGAGCAGTCGCTGCTCGAAGTGCCGAAGGAGGTTATCGAGGCCGCATCCTCCATGGGTGCTTCCACCCTGCAGCTGATCATCAAGTTTCTGTATGTCGAGGCGCGGTCCGGACTGACGCTGGGCCTCACCACATCGACAATCAGCTTTATTTCCTACTCCACCGTGATGGGTATCGTCGGGGGCGGCGGTGTCGGGGACTTTGCCATCCGCTATGGATACCAGCGATTCGAGAATGAGCTCATGGTATTTACGATTATCGTCATGATCATACTGGTACAATCCATCCAGTTTGGCGGCAGCCTGGCCGCAAGGCTGCTGGATAAGAGAAGGGCCTGATAAGGGGCCGTGATACAACGAAGCGAGAGCAATCGCGATATTTTTATAAACTTGGGGGTTAGATCAACATGAAATATAAAGCACTTGCACTATTTATGTCCGTGATGCTGGTTCTGGCCGGCTGCGGGCAACAGCCTGCAGAAGAGGGAACATCCGGCAGCGACGGCGCAGAATCCGCGCCTGCACAACCTGTGAAGCTGAAGGTTGCATCGCTCATTCCGCCGATGACGGAAGTGCTCGATCTGGTGAAACCGAAGCTTCAGGAGGAGGGCATTGAGCTGGAGGTCGTTATTTTGTCGGATAACGTGCAGCCGAACAATGCGCTTGCCAACAAGGAAGTGGATGCGAACTTCTTCCAGCATGTGCCGTACATGGAAGAGTACAACGCCAACAACGGCTCCGAGCTCGTGCCTGTAGTTCCGATCTACAACGCGGTATTCGGAGCATATTCGAAGCGTTACAGCGATATTGAGGAGCTGCCGGACGGTGCGACAATCGCCATTCCGAACGATCCTTCCAACATTGGCCGCTCCCTGGTCATGTTCGAGAAGGAAGGGCTGATCAAGCTCAAGGAGGGTGTCGGCATTAAGGCGACCCAGGCAGACATTGTCGAGAACAACAGAAACTTCAAGTTCCAGGAAGTCGATCTGCTGATGCTGGCGCGCACGCTGGACGATGTGGACATGGTGGCGATGACACCGGCCTATGCGAAGCCGCTCGGCTTGACGCCGAACAAGGATGCGCTCATTACGGAGGGCAATGATTCGGCGTTTACGATCACGTTGATCGCACGCAAGGATAACGTCGATTCCGAGCCGATTCAGAAGCTGGCCGAAGCCATGACGAGCCCGGAAGTGAAAGCCTTCTTCGAAGAGAATTATTCGGATATTGCGCTTCCTGCATTTTAAGGAATGTCTGTGCAGCCGTACCCTAAGAAACAGGGCGCGGCTGCTTTTTAATGTCCATCATGGATTATGGTATACTCATTTTGATTGATGAAGCCGGGGTCACATATAGAAGCCCTAAACCGTAATAGGAGTTGAGAGTATGAAAAACGAAGTAATCGACAGACTCGTGAGGTACGCCCAGGTGGATACACAATCGGACGAGAACAGCAGCACCTGCCCTTCCACTCCGGGACAGCTGACGCTGGCTCGCATGCTGGTGGAAGAACTGAAGGAGATCGGCATGCAGGAAGTGACCATGGACGAGAACGGCTATGTGATGGCAACCCTTCCGGCGAACACGGACAAGGATGTGCCGACGATCGGGTTCCTTGCCCACGTGGATACAGCCACTGACTTTACCGGAGCGGGTGTAAAGCCACAGATCGTGGACAGTTATGATGGCGGGGATATCGTACTTAACGAGGGGCAGCAGGTGATTCTTTCCCCTAAAGACTTCCCCGAGCTGGCACGCTACAAGGGGCATACGCTGATTACAACCGACGGCACGACGCTGCTGGGCGCTGACGACAAGGCCGGAATTGCCGAGATCATGACGGCGATGGCCTACTTGATTCAGCATCCGGAGCTGAAGCACGGCCGGATTCGCGTAGGCTTTACGCCTGATGAGGAGATTGGCCGGGGGCCGCACAAGTTCGATGTGGAAGGCTTTGGCGCCAAGTATGCGTATACGATGGACGGCGGCCCGCTTGGAGAGCTGCAATATGAAAGCTTCAATGCCGCGGCAGCCCTGGTGACGTGCAAGGGCAAAAATGTTCATCCTGGCACGGCAAAAGACAAAATGGTGAACGCCGCCAAAATCGCCATGGAACTGCATGGCATGCTCCCGGCAGGCGAGGCGCCGGAGTTTACGGAGGGCTATGAGGGCTTCTATCATCTCACTTCCATTGAAGGCGATGTAGAGCTGACCGAGCTCCGGTATATTATCCGCGATCATGATCGGGAGCGTTTTGAAGCAAGGAAGAGCACACTGGCCTCCATCGTGGAGCAGCTCCAGCGCAAGTATGGCGAAGAGCGGATTATACTTCAGATGCGCGATCAGTATTACAATATGAGAGAGAAGATTGAGCCTGTAAAAGAAGTGGTGGACATTGCCCAGACCGCGATGGAGAAGCTTGGCATCAAGCCGATCATCGAACCGGTTCGCGGGGGAACCGACGGCTCGCAGCTGTCTTATATGGGATTGCCGACACCGAATATTTTCACCGGCGGCGAGAACTTTCACGGGCGATTCGAGTACATATCCGCCGACAATATGGTGCTGGCGGTGAAGACCATAATCGAAATCGTGCAGCTGTATGAAGCGCAGGCCTAAGCCTGCAGCGTATAGGAAGCAGCGGAGCAGCTGTGCCCCGCAGCCTGCTTAAAGGAAGGATATCGCAGCGGTGTAAGCCCGGGAGCGGCATCGAAGCATACAGCTTCGGTGCCGCGTACCCGGGCTTTTTCTATGAGTCTCCTTTTCGCGGAGGAGCGGACAGAATCGGCGCGATGATATGTTCTGATTGCGGGGTGCGCTGAAGTCATGCCATGATAGCTGTACACGATCGCAAGGGAGTGATGCCGAAATATGTCGTTCAAAATGATGAAAGCGCTGTCTCGAGGAGCCCCGATCTCACTGACGTTGAAGAAACGAATCCTGATGATTTTTACCGCAAGCACGTTAATCCCCTTTATTAGTACAGCGTTTGTGTCGTACAACGCCATTACCTCCATCCAGAACACCAAGCTGCAGTCCAGCATTGAGAGCAATCTCCGGCAGGTTCAGCTGTCGCTGGAGACCACGATCAGCAACCTGAATCATGTATCCCAGCAGCTTGCATATCAAGGCAGCATCGGCAAGCAGCTGGAACAGTTTCTGCTGGAAAGAGAGCCTTACGGGCGCATCTGGCGCACCGAAGATATCAAGACGCAGCTCAATCTGATCACTTTTACCAATCCGAATATCGGGCTTACCACCTATTATTTCAGCCAGAGCGGCGCGACGCTGTTCGAGAATTCTGATGTCAAGGACACGTTTAATCTGGAGTCTCTTCCGCTCTTGGCACGATATTATACCATTTCCTATTACGGGCCTCATATTAGCCAGGACGTCCTCAGCAACCAATATGTGCTGTCAGCGCTGCGCAAGGTGGAGCTCCCGGAGTACGATGATATTTACGTCTATGTGGAATCCGGCTTCAAGCTTACGCAGAACATTCTGGAGACCGACAGAATTGGCAAGCATATGGGACATTTGATCCTCGACAATGACGGGCGCATCTCGTTCAGCGAAGTGCAGGATGTGTTTCCGGAGAATATGCGTCTCCCCGAAATGATAACCGACTCCTCCGGCGTATATAACGGCTATTATTGGAATAAAAGTACCAGCAATCAGGGCTGGAGCATCGTCTCATTGATTCCGGCCGCGGATTACAATGCCGAGCGGAACCTGTGGCTGCTTCAGATGGGAGGACTTTCGGCGCTGTTCGGTGCGGTCAGTCTGGGGCTCGCCTGGCTGCTATGGGCAATGGTGTACCACCCGCTGCGCAAATTCCAGGCTGAGATCAAGCATATGACAGATAACAGCTATCGTCCGGCTGATGAGAAGGCTGCCGCTCGCATTCCGGAATTCGAGCATGTGCTTCGGCAGTTTCGGCGGATGAAGGCGCAGATTGCCGAGCTGTTCGCAGACGTGGAGCGGAAGGAGAAGCGGAGAGCTGACCTTGAAATCGAGAAGCTGCTGTACCAGATTAATCCGCATTTTCTAATGAATACGCTGGATACGGCTCATTGGCTGGCCGTTATGAATGGGCAGGAGGAAATCGACCGGCTCGTAACGTCGCTGAACAAGCTGCTGTATTATAACCTGGGCAAGCTTGGCAAGATTTCAACGATTGGCGAAGAGATCGAATCCCTCAGAGCTTATCTGACACTACAGCAAATCCGATACGATTTTCGGTTTGACGTTCATATTCATGCGGATGAAGCGCTCCTGGATACGCCGGTTCCACGGTTCATCCTCCAGCCGCTCGTAGAAAATGCCCTCTACCACGGCCTGAAGGATGACGGCCGGATTGAGGTGGAAGTGCGTCCGGACGGGGAGATGGCCGAAATCGCCATCCGGGACAATGGCATGGGCATTCCGGAGGCGGCGCTGCGCAGGCTGCTGGAGCAGGAGGAAGCCGATCATGAGAAGGTTGGCATGGGCATTGGATTGAACTATGTGAAGCGGATGCTGGCCGCACATTACGAAGGGCAGGCCGTGCTGAATCTGGACAGCATGAGCGGTCAAGGCACGACCGTTGTACTGCGGCTGCCGATGACAGGAGGGGATCGGGATGATGAAAGTATTGATTGTGGATGACGACAAGCTGGTGCGTAAAGGGCTGCTCTCTGCCATGCCGTGGACAAGCTTCAGCATGGAGGTGGTGCATGATGCAGCGAGCGGCGAGAAAGCGCTGGAATGGCTTGAAGGTAACGAGGCCGACATTCTGTTCACGGATCTGGCGATGCCGGTCATGTCCGGCATCGAATTGATGCGGGAGGTGCGGCGCCTGTATCCTGAGATGTATATCGTTGTGCTGACGCTGCATCAGAACTTTGAATATGTACAGGAGGCGCTGAGGCTCGGCGCCATCGATTATATAGCGAAAATTCAGCTGGAGAAGGAGCATTTTGAGGAGGTGCTGGGTCGGATTCGGAAGCGAATCGCAGAGGAAGAGGCGAAGCGTTATGACGGGGCCGCTCGTGATCCTGGCCATTCCTCATCCCGGATGCAGCAGCCCGAGACAGTGAACATCGGGTCTGCCCAGCCGCAGCTGCCACAGCTGCCGCAAGAAGGGCAGGGACACAAGTATTCCCCCGAGGTGGTCGAGAGCATTCGAGCCGCGGTGGCCATCATGCACGCAGAGCTTGATCAGCCGCTCTATGCCGTTGACGTATCCAGGCGGGTCAACATGAGCAGAAGCTATTTCAATCAGTGCTTCAAGGATCTGGTGGGTCAGCCCTTCAATGATTACTTACGCTGGTGCCGGATTGAGCAGGCGAAGGTGTACCTGAGGGAAACATCCAAGCCGATTCCGTGGATTGCCGGAAGAACGGGTTATCTGGATGAGAAGTACTTCAGCAGAGTGTTCCGGCGACTCACCTCGATGCTGCCCAGCGAGTACCGCCAACACTGCCGAAGCCACCGTTCCGCTCCAGTTGATGAACGATTATGACTAGCGGGAAGCTAAGGAACCCGACCCATGAAGCTCTTCATCGGCTTCCGGGGAGGCGGAAGGTTAGACATCTGACCGATAAGAGGGGGAGATTTGACCGGCATCAGGAAAGGGGCTGTAAATGCTCGTATTTTTCGTTCATATCTCACCCTGGATTGACGCCATCCATCCAACTTAAAGCGCTTTCATATATGTTAACTTGGATACAGGTATTCAAACATACTCATCTGTTGATTTCGAAGGGGGAGGAATGAAGGGATGAAAAAGGTAGGTTTGCTTGGATTAACACTGTTGCTTGTGTTCCTGACGGCTTGCAGCGGAGGCGGCAGCAGTACTGGTCCTGCATCCGCGGGTGCGGATGGCGGCGGGGCGGTGAAGGAGGAGACGCCCGATCCGTTCGGAAAGTATGAGGAGACGATTACGCTGACGTACGGCAAATCGGTGGATGCTACGGATAAAAGCTTGCCGGTTGGCGATACACCCGAGACCAATCAGTATTCCCGTTACGTCAAGGACATGCTGAACATAGACACCAAGGTGTCCTGGCAGGCGGCTTCGGGGCCCAACTACGATCAGAAGGTGAATCTGTCCATCTCCAGCAACGATCTGCCGGATGCGCTGGTCGTGAATGACATGCAGCTCAGGCAGATGGTGAAGGCGGGCCAGCTGGCTGACCTGACTGACATCTATGATCGTTACGCTTCGCCCAGCATGAAAAGCTTCATTGAAAAAACCGGCGGCATCGCCGCTCAGTCCGTCACATTCGATGGCAAAATGTATGCCATTCCAAGCGTGCAGGTGCATGCGGATGGCGTGCATCAGCTCTGGATTCGCAAGGATTGGCTGGATAAGCTCGGCCTGGAGCCGCCCCGGACGATCGATGATCTTGAAAAAGTAGCGGAGGCTTTTGTTACCCAAGACCCGGATGGCAACGGGAAGGACGACACCATCGGCATTTCCGGACCGGAAAGCGGCGGCCTGCTGTACGCTCATTTCCTGGCTTCAACGAACAACCTGTACGGGCTTGATCCTGTGTTTGGCGCCTTCCGGGCTTACCCGGGCTTCTGGATCGAAGGTGAGGACGGAGATCCGGTATACGGCTCAATACTGCCGGAAACGAAGGAGGCGCTCGGCAAGCTGCGTGACTGGTATGCGAAAGGGCTGATCGACCGGGAGATCGGCGTCCGTAAGGATGCCCATGAGCCGGTCAAAAGCGGTCAGTCCGGCATCTTCTTCGCTCCGTGGTGGATGGGCTACGGTCCGCTGCCCGATGCGATCAAGAATGACCCGGATGCCAACTGGCAGGCCTATCTGCTTCCACTGGATTCGGAAGGTCAGTTTAATGCCCGGATGGGCACATCTTCCACCCAGTTCGTGGTCGTCCGGAAAGACTATGAACATCCGGAGGCCGTGGTCAAAATGCTCAATCTGCTGATACGTGATGAGGCGAAGTTTGATATCAGCGTAGGCATCGGCTACTACCCGCTGCGCGTGCCGCAATCGGCGCCGGATGAGAGCGAATATTCCGCCAAGGCACTGCAGGAAGTGCTGGCCGGCACCAAGACGCCCGAGGATTTCAACGATCCGGGATACAAGCTGCTTGCCGCCGACCTGCAGAATGTCAAAAAAGTGAAAAAAGAGCCGTATGACAACATGGATATCCAGTATTGGGACCCGCAGGCCGACCTTGGCGTATGGAGCCGCCAGTATTCGCTCCTGGTCGGGGCGTCCACACTCCTTGAGGACTATAACAAAGTGTACAGCCTGCTCTATTCCCAAACGAAAACGATGGAATCCCGCTGGACGAACCTGAAAAAGCTGGAGGACGAAACCTTTCTGAAAATTATCGTAGGTGCCGCTCCGCTCGAGGAGTTCGATACGTTTGTTGACAATTGGAAGAAGCAAGGCGGCGACAAAATTACCGAAGAGGTAAAAGAATACATCCAGCAGTAAACCTTCCTGATGAACGTTCGCCTCTGGACGAGGTGAAGGATAGGGGTGACCTATGAACAACCGCAGCTTTTCCAAGCATTACTATTTGATGCTGCTTCCCGGCATGGTTTGGTTGATTCTGATCAGTATTGTGCCGATGTTTGGCATCGTCATCGCGTTTCAGGACTTTAATCCGGGTGCGGGCTTCTTCCGCTCGGCCTGGATTGGGCTTGAAAATTTTGATTATATGTTTGCGCTCTCGGACATACGCTCGATCTTTTTTAACACGGTGTTCATTGCCGTCATGAAGATGGCCGCTCACCTGGTGGTTCCGCTTGTGTTTGCTCTCATGCTCAATGAGCTGCGGCTCGCGCTTATCAAGCGCTGGATTCAGACGATTGTATACTTGCCGCATTTTCTGTCATGGGTCATTCTGGCCGGCATTTTACTGGATATTTTCTCTTTTAGCGGGCCGGTCAACGGACTGCTCAAGGCGCTGGGGTTTGAGCCTGTACTGTTTTTCGCCAATTCGACGCTGTTCCCGTTCATGGTTGTGGCCAGCGATGTGTGGAAGGAATTCGGATTTAACACCATTATCTATTTGGCAGCTCTGACGGGCATCAGCCCGGTGCTGTATGAGGCTGCGGCGATTGACGGGGCCTCGAGGTTCCGCCGGCTCTGGCATGTGACGCTGCCGGGGATTACCACCACGATTGTGCTGCTTGCGGTGCTGAGCCTCGGAAACGTGCTGAATGCGGGCTTTGATCAAATCTTCAACCTGTATAACCCGCTGGTCTACTCGACCGGAGATATTATTGACACATGGGTGTACCGGGAGGGGCTGCTCAATTTGCAGTACGGTCTGGCGACAGCGGTCGGGCTGCTGAAGTCGGTGGTCAGCTTCATCCTGATCATTATCTCGTATGCACTGGCTTCAAGATTCGCGAATTATCGCATCTTCTAAAGGGATCGTATGCGTTCAAGAACAACCTGCAAAGGAGGGATAAAGAGGTGGTCAAGGAATCTACAATCGGCTCCAAAATATTCGATGGGCTTCTTCTTGCCATTCTTCTGCTCATTACCGCACTCTGTCTCGTTCCGCTGATCTATACGCTGGCCGTGTCTCTGAGCGAGAAGTCCGCGGCAGCGGCAGGCAGGGTATGGCTGTGGCCGGTCGGCTTCAATTTCAACTCTTACAAGCAGATTATGGGAGATGGCGCTTTCTTCCGCTCGTTCCTGACCTCCGTTCAACGGGTGGTTCTGGGCGGCATTATTTCCACCGGCATAGGGACGCTGATGGCTTACCCGCTGTCCAAGTCCCCGCGCCAATTCCGGCTGCGCAACGTGTTCATGTGGTTTCTCATCTTTGCGATGCTGTTTAACGGCGGGCTGATTCCGTGGTATATGACGATGAAGTCGCTCGGGCTGATGGACAATATCTGGGCTTTGGTGCTTGGCGGAGGTCTTCCGGTCTTCCATGTCATCCTGATCATTAACTATTTCCGCAATCTGCCCAAGGAGATGGAGGAGGCTGCGCTCGTGGACGGCGCCGGACCGTGGCGGATGCTGTGGAGCGTGTTTGTGCCGCTGGCCGTGCCGGTTCTTGCCACCGTTCTGCTTTTTACCATTGTGTATCACTGGAATGAGTTCTTTCATGGGCTGGTGCTGATGTCCAGACAGGATCATTATCCGCTTCAAACTTATATTCAGCAGCTTGTTGTCATTATCGACGCGGCCAACATGACCGAGGATCAGTACAAGCGGATGAACGAGCTGTCGAATCAGACGCTGAACAGCGCCAAAATTTTCATCGCAATGATTCCCGTGCTCGTGGTGTATCCGTTCTTGCAGCGGTTCTTCATTCACGGCATCACCCTCGGGTCGGTCAAAGAATAAGCAGGGATGGCGGCGCTCCCGGATTTACCCAAGGATTAAGGATTAAGGATTCAGGGGCAACCGTCATCCTTCCTGGTTATGACAGGCTTCTCACCGGCTTCACCGACGGAAGCTGCCCCGGCCCTTCCTTATTCGGACTGCCGCCGATATTCGCTTGGTGTCATGCCGGTCCACTTGCGGAACTGCTTGGAGAAATAAAGGGCGTCGTTAAATCCGACCGAGGCGGCAATCTCGTGAATGGAGAAGGAGGTATTCATCAGGGACTTGGCTTTGTCGATTCTCACCTTCATCAAATACTGCATTGGCGACAGGCCTGTATGCTGCTTGAACAATTTGGACAGATGAGCCCGATGATAGCCAAGCGTCTTGGCCATCTGGTCGATCGACAGCTGCTGATGGTACTGGGTAGATATCCATCGCTCCGCCTGTCGGACCCCTCTTTCAATATCGGAGGTATCCGGCTCGGGCAGCTGCGCGTAATTGAGCATGGCCAGCTTGTGCAGCAGCAATTTCAGCCAGCCCGAGGCTTCGAGATCCTCCAGCCACGGGTAGGCGGACTGGTTGAAGCCCAGCCGGATGTGCTGGTACATAAGCGAAAGGCTGTCCAGTGCTTCCTGACCGCTGCAGCGGATGATCGGCCTGGCTGGCGTAACGCCCATGTCGCTCATGAGCAGAGGGGCTCCTTTCACTTGAAAGGCTACCCACTGGTAGTGCCACGGATTTCGTTCATGCGCCTCATAGCTGAACAGTACGCCCGGCAGAATAACGAAGGTATCCCCGGCCCGGCATGCATGAGACTTGCCTGCGCACTCGAAGAATCCTTCGCCTGACAGCACGGTATGAATGAGGCAGTAATCATGAATCATCGGCCCGACCTTGTGGCGAGGAATGGGTCTGCCTTCACCGCTGAACAGCACAGCCAGATCATGCCCGCCGGGGGCAGGGTTCGTTCCGATTTCATACAGCGTATGATCCGGTGAAATCGACATATACGGGTAAGTCCTCCTTGATGGTGAATGGTGGTGAAGGGCCTCGGCCGGGTGCTGAGAGGCCTGCCGGCGCCTTCCGCATGCTTGACACTAGCTTAGCCAATGAGACGACAAATGTCCATATCGTGATTGTTTTGCTCCATATTCAAAGGAAGCCGATTCCCTTATAGTTAACTTGTGAAAGCGGATTATTCCATAGAATATAGGGAGGAACATAACGATGTCCAAAATTACATTTATCGGAGCAGGAAGTACCGTATTTGCTAAAAACGTGCTGGGCGACTGCATGCAGACGCCTGCTTTGCAAGGGTTCGAGCTGGCTTTGTATGATATCGATCCGGTTCGTCTCCAAGACTCCGAGAACATGCTGAATAATATAAAGAAAACGAGCGGGAGCACTTGTGTCGTCAAATCGTACAGCGACCGCAAGGAAGCGCTGCGCGGTGCCAAATATGTCGTCAATGCCATTCAGGTCGGCGGCTATGATCCTTGTACGATCACGGATTTTGAAGTTCCGAAGAAGTATGGCCTGAGACAGACGATCGCTGATACCGTCGGCATCGGAGGCATCTTCCGGAACCTGCGCACCATCCCCGTCATGATGGATTTTGCCGCTGATATTCGCGAAGTATGTCCGAACGCCCTGTTCCTGAACTACACCAATCCGATGGCGGTGCTAACTAACGCCATGATTACCCTTGGCGGCGTGCAGACCGTAGGACTGTGCCACAGCGTACAGGTATGCGTGCCGGATCTGTTCAAGAACCTGGGCATGGACCCGACAGGCGTTCAGTCCAAAATCGCCGGCATCAACCATATGGCCTGGCTGCTTGAAGTGACGAAGGATGGCGTGGACCTGTATCCGGAGATCAAGCGCCGTGCTGCCGAGAAGCAGAAGGAGAAGCATCACGATATGGTTCGCCTGGAGATGATGCTTAATTTCGGATATTACATTACCGAATCCTCCGAGCATAATGCGGAATATCATCCGTACTTCATCAAGCGCAATTATCCGGAGCTGATTGAGCGCTTTAACATTCCGCTGGATGAGTATCCGCGCCGCTGCGTCAGCCAGATTGAAGAGTGGAAGGCAAGACGTGAGGAACTGGTCAACAACAAGGATCTTGAGCATCATCGTTCCCATGAGTACGCCTCGTATATTATGGAAGCGATAGAGACGAATGTGCCGTTCAAAATCGGAGGCAACGTTATGAACCAAGGGCTCATTACGAACCTGCCGAAGGAAGCTTGCGTGGAGGTGCCGTGCCTGGTGGACGCCAGCGGCGTGACACCTACCTTCGTCGGCGACCTGCCACCGCAATGCGCGGCGCTGAACCGCACCAACATCAACACGCAGCTGCTTACGCTGGAGGCGGCGGCCACAGGCAAGCGGGAGCATATCTACCATGCGGCGATGCTGGACCCGCACACAGCGGCAGAGCTGTCCATAGACGATATCAGAAGTCTCTGTGATGACTTGATTGAAGCGCATGGTGATTGGCTGCCGAAATTCTCTTAATCCTTACATCATGCGAGTGATGGGGCCCGGTCAAGGAGGTATCCTTCAACCGGGCTTTTTTTATGGAATCAGACATGACAAGACTACATATATTCGTTTTAGAAAGCGTTTACAAAAAAGCAGGGGAGTACCTGCACGGGTGTTAATCAGCCTTTTTAGAGCCGTACTCATTCCAAGAATGGAGGGTTCAGAAATGAAGGTGCACATGATTGTCAGACCGATGTTGATGTTGCTGCTTGTCGTATCTTTTATGGTAGCAGGTTGTCAGGGGGTCACCCCGCCGCCAACGGGAGAATCGCCGCCGAATCAGGAGGTGACGGCTCCAGGGGGCGGCGAGGAGACATCGCCGCAGGAGGATCCGAGGGCAACGCCGAGGAATGAAACGCTGTATGTCAACGGGCTGCAGTGGGGAGCGCCGACCAACTTTAATTTGCTGAGCGGCAATCCGGCCTTCCCGATCAACTATGGAAACTCCAGAGAGCTGATCTATGAAACCTTGTTTATGGTCAACCAGCTCACAGGTGAACTGGAGCCGCTGCTTGGAACCAAGTACGAATGGACCGACGATCTCACGCTGCGTGTTGAGCTGCATCCGGAGGCCAAGTGGAGCGACGGACAGCCGTTCACATCTGATGATGTCGTATACACTTACAAGCTGGGCCAGAGATATGATATCAACTGGAGCAATTTCTGGACGTACATCGAAGAGGTGTCTGCCGACGGAGAACATGCGGTTGACATCATGCTGAACAAGGATAATCCGAACAAGCTGACGGTGCTTGACAGCATAGAGCTTATTCCGATGCTTCCGAAACATGTATGGGAAGAGATCGAGCAGCAGGCAGGCGGGGATCTGGCCACGATTCGCAAGGAGATCAATGATGATCCGATCGGGACCGGGCCTTACAAAATGTATTACTACAACGATCAGAAAATTACGATTGTCCGGGACGACAACTACTGGGGACAGGTGCTCTTCGGCAAGCTTCCGGCCCCGAAATATATTACGCATGTCATCTATAAAGACAATGCCGCCGGCGATCTCGCATTTAAGAGCGGCCAAGTGGACGTGTCCCAGCAGTTCATCCCGCAGGTATGGAAGATGTGGGAGGACGGAGCCCCGGTGAAAACCTATCTGAAGGAAGAGCCGTACTATGTTCCGGGCTCGATGCCTTCGATCTTCTTCAATATGTCCAAGGAGGGGCTAGACAACCCGGATGTTCGCCGGGCCATTGCGATGAGCATCGACTATGGCAAAATATCAGAGCTGGCGATCAGCGGCTATTCCGCGCCGATGCAGCCGTCGCTTACCTTGAATACGGATGCGGAGTCCAAATATGTGGATCAGGCCGCAATCAAGCCGCTTCAGTGGACGACCGATGTTGAGGCTGCCAATGCGCTGCTCGACTCCATCGGGGCTGCGCGTGGCAAGGACGGGATTCGCGTACTGAACGGCGTCCGGCTTGGGCCTTACGAGATTGAATGTCCGTACGGATGGTCGGACTGGAATGCAGCGCTGGAGATCGTGGCCCAGAATGCGAAGGCCATCGGCGTCGAAATTCGGACCAAATTCCCGGAAGCGCCAGTATGGACGAACAATTTGCAGACCGGCAAATTCGATATCATTATGAACACCCCGGCCGGGGGTGTCAGCCCGAGCCAGCCGTGGAACCGGGCCCAGACGATTATGTATTCCAAAGGGGTGGCTCCAATCGGAGAGATGGCTTTCTGGAACTGGGGGCGGTATCAGAACGACCGTGCCGATGCCATCATTGAGAAGATTCCGACGGTTACCGATGAAGCTGAATTGAAAGCGCTGTATACCGAGCTGACCCAGATTTGGCTGAATGATATTCCTTCCATTCCGCTGATGTACCGCCCGTGGGTGTTTGACACGGTGAACGAGACGGTATGGAAGGGCTTCCCGCAGGAAGGGGACGGCAGCAATATTCCTCCGCAAATTTCGATGGACGGTGCGGGAATTAAAGCCTTGTACCAAATACACAACTGATCGCAGGGGGCAGGCATGGCAGGGGTACTCTAAGGCGCGTATGGCCAATCCGGACGTCGCAAAGGGCGCCAAAGTGCGTTTGGCCAATCGGGACGTAGCGAAGGGCCGTGCCAAGGAGCATCGCCAAGTGGCACCCAGTGAAGGGACATTGCCATAGGCTGATGGCTTGGCTCGGCCATGGCATACTGAATCTGCCTGCAAGGCCTGCTCCCTTTAGCCTGAATCATGTGGAGGGGTGATGCTGTATGAGCGCTTACGGAAAGTATGTCGTCAAAAAGTTCTTCTGGTACTTCGTGACCTTGATCGTTGCGATCGCACTGAACTTCCTGCTTCCCCGAATGATTGAAGGCAATCCCGTCAGCGTCATTGTGGCCCAGATGACCCAGGGCATGACCGAAAGCGATACGATCAAGCGGGTATATGACACGTTTGCTGCCGAGTTTGGCATCGATCAGCCGCTCCATGTTCAGTTTTTCATCTATGTCAAAAATTTGCTGACTGGCAATTGGGGCACTTCCTTCGGGCTGTATCCGAAGCCGGTTACGGAAATCCTGGCCTCGGCCATCCCGTGGACCATCGGGCTTCAACTGCCCGCGATATTGGTCGGCTGGATCATCGGCAACGTGCTCGGCGCGGTGGCCGCTTATCGGAAGGGTGTCTTCGATAAAGTGATTTTTCCGGTAGCCCTGTTTGTGAACTCGATTCCTTTCTTCACACTGGCTATCATCATGCTGTATGCGTTTGCTCTGACACTGAAATGGTTCCCGATGCACGGGGGCTATGATTATCAGATGATTCCTTCGCTAAGCAGGGAATTCATCGGCTCGGTGCTGAGGCATCATACGCTGCCGTTTCTATCGATTGTGCTGGTGACCATTGGCGGGCAAGCGATTGGAATGCGGGAGATGTCGATCTATGAACTGAATTCCGACTATGTGCTGTATAGCAAGCTGCTTGGCATCCGCGATTCGCGAATTGCCCGCTATGTGTTCCGCAATGCGATGCTTCCCCAGATTACGGGGCTGGCGCTATCGATCGGCACGATGGTTGGCGGATCGCTTATCTGCGAAATCGTGTTCAGCTACCCGGGAATCGGAACGTGGATGTTTACGGCGATTCGTCAGCTGGACTATCCGCTCATCTCGGGCTGTACGCTGCTGATCGCGCTGGCTGTCCTGCTGGCCAACTTCACCATCGATCTGATTTACGGCTGGATTGATCCTAGAATCAAGGCTGCACAGATGGAGGATCAGTAATATGAATCATTCCGTTCGCATTTTGCTCAAGTCGCCTAAGTTTATGCTGGGCGCGGTCCTGCTGCTGTTGATGATCGGGGTAGTTATGATCTATCCGCTGATCAATCGCAATGATCCGCTGGAGATGATTGCGCTCGCTTATCAGCCGCCGGATTCCAAGCTGCTGCTCGGCTCGGACAATTTCGGACGCGATCTGTTCCTGGAGCTCATCTACGGAATCCGAACCTCGCTTCAGGTCGGGCTGATTGCCGGGGTGTTCGCAACCGCGATCGGTCTTGTGATCGGGCTCGCCTCAGGCTATATCGGAGGGATGATTGACAATCTGCTGACTGCTGTCACGAACATCTTCATTGTGATCCCTTCCTTCGTCATACTGATTCTGATCTCAGTCAGCATTGATTCCCGCAGTTCCTTCGTGACCGCGGCGATCATCGGCATTACGAGCTGGCCGTGGACCGCGAGGGCCGTTAGGGCGCAGACGTCCTCCCTCCGCAATCGCGATCATGTCAATATTGCCAAAATCTCGGGCTACAGCACGCCCCGGATCATCATGTATGAGATTCTGCCGTACATCGCTTCGTATGTAGTGATGGCCTTTGTGCTGCAGATGGCGTCCGGGATTCTGGCGGAGGCTTCAATCTCGATGCTGGGCCTCGGCCCCTACAACACGATTTCCCTCGGCATCATCATGAACTGGGCGCTCGTATTCGAGGCGCCGGTAGCCGGGGCTTGGTGGGCCTTCATTCCGGCGGCGCTGTCCATCGCGGTCATTACATTCTCGCTGTATATGATGAATACCGGGATGGATGAAATCTTCAATCCGAAAATTAGGAGCTGATGACCCTTGAGCACCAATATTTTGGAAGTGAAAGATTTGAAGACGTACTATCGGACCCGTCTCAAGGAGCATGTCCACGCCGTTGACGGCGTCAGCTTTACGCTGGAGGCCGGGCGCACGCTCGGGATTGCAGGCGAGTCCGGCTGCGGAAAGTCCACGCTTGCGCTCAGCCTGATGGGATTTTATTTTCCCCCGCTCCATTTCGGTTCGGGCTCCATCATCGTGAACGGGACAGACATTATGACGCTGGGCAAGGAACAGCTTCGCTCCCGGGTGTCCGGCAGGGAAATCTCCTACATTCCCCAGGCGGCGATGAACGCCCTGAATCCGACGCTCCGCATTATCCGGTTTATCGAAGACATTATGAAGGAGCACAGGCCGGAGCTGAGCAGGAAGCAGGTGTGGGAGCTGGCAGTGGAGCGATTCGAAACGCTGAATCTGTCGGCCCGGGTGTTGGAGTCCTACCCGAACGAGCTGTCGGGCGGGATGAAGCAGCGGACCGTCATTGCCATCTCCACCATTCTGAACCCGAAAGTGCTGATTGCCGACGAGCCAACGTCCGCGCTGGATGTTACCTCACAGAAAGCGGTGATCAAGCTGCTGAAGCATCTGCTGGAGAAAGGCTATATCCAGTCGCTTGTGTTCATCACGCATGAGCTGCCGCTCCTGTACCATGTGACCGACGATATTATGGTTATGTATGCAGGCGAGATCGTGGAGCGCGGAACGGCGGAGCAGATGATCTTTGATCCGATTCACCCGTATACGAAAAAGCTGATGGGCTCCATCATCGTGCCGGAAGAGGGGATGAGAGGCCACAAGCTTGCGGCCATTCCCGGAACGCCGCCAAACCTGAAGACGGTGCCGGAAGGCTGCCGTTTTGCAGACCGGTGCACGTATGCCCAGAGCGAGTGCCGCCAAGGAAGGATCGAGCTGCAAACCTTCCAGGACCGGTCTTATCGCTGCATCGTTCCGGCAGACACATTAAGGGAGTGGTATGCCCATGAAGACGAATGAGGTGCTGATCAGCGGCAAGCATCTGACGAAGGTATTTGGCTATGGCAAACATAAAACAACCGCGGTGGACGATGTGAGCTTCGAATTCCATAAAGGCGAGATTATATCGATTGTCGGGGAAAGCGGCAGCGGGAAGACCACGCTGGCCAAAATGATCATGGGCCTGCTGAAGGAGAGCAGCGGCTCCATTTCGTATATGGGAAAGCCGAGACAGCTTAAGCGCCACGCCGACCGCAAGAAGTACTGGAAGCATATCCAGGCGATTTTTCAGGACCCGTTCTCTTCCTTTAATCAATTCTACAAGGTCGAGAAGCTGCTGCTTGATTGCATCAGGTTGCAGGGATTGAAGCGCAGCAAGGAGGAGCAGCTGCAGAAGATGAAGGAAGCCTGCTCGTTCGTCAACCTGAAATATGAGGAGCTGCACAACAAGTATCCGTTCGAGCTGTCCGGGGGCCAGATGCAGCGGCTGATGATCGCGCGCATCTTCATGCTGCACCCGCAGCTGCTCATTGCCGATGAGCCGACCTCGATGGTGGACGCCTGCTCCCGCTCGACCATTCTTGACATGCTGTTAAAGCTGCGGGATGAGAATGAGATGACGATCATCTTCATTACCCATGATGTCGGGTTGGCCTACTATGTGAGCGATACGCTGTATATTATGGAACGCGGCAAGGTGGTGGAGAGCGGACCTGCCGAGGACGTCATCATCCATCCCCAGCATCCGTACACGAGGCAGCTGATCTCCGATGTGCCCAAGGTGCATGAAGCCTGGGACTTATCCTGAAACCAAGCGTGAATTTTGGGAAAGATCGAAAAACGGACTTTCTCGGCGGGGGCTGCTTTTAGTAGACTGGTAGATAACAAGGGCGCAGATGCCCCAAGTACGCCCAGGGGATTGTCTGAACCCGAGCTTGGGAGAAAAGGATGAGGTGACGTCAGGTGAATGGCAGTTTATTTCAGGAGGCGCTGCTAAGCGGGAGTTACGGGCCGAAGTTCTACGCCTTTTATTACAAGCAGTGGAGCAACTACCAGATGCCGTTTCATGTTCATGACTCCACGGAGATTATGTATATGATATCAGGTCAATGCCGAATCGACGTGCGGGCAGGGGAAGGCCAGGAACAGCGGGTCGTTCTTCGAAAAGGGGAGTTTATTGTGCTCGATTCCGGCGTTCCTCATCGTCTGATTGTGGACGCCGACAGCTCGTGCAGAATGCTGAATGTGGAGTTTGGTTTTACGGATCGCGGCCAGGCGGCTCCCGACATTCGCACGATTGCTGAAGAGGAAGAGGAAGTTACTGCTTTTTTGCGGCGTGACCGCTCGTATCTGGTGTTGTCCGATGAGGAAGAGGTGTATCCGGTGCTGAGAAGCCTTGTGCTTGAGCTGGATCAAAGAGGAACGGACCTCAGGACGATCACGAATGTGCTGTTTATTCAGCTGCTCGTCACGATCTCGAGGCTGGTGGAGGAGCGGGAGCGGGGCGCATTCGGGCACAGTGAGCTGTACGTCAAGCGAAGCATCGATTATTTGCATCAGCATTATGATCAGAACATTCGGATTAAGGACGTTGCTTCGTCCGTAAATCTGCATCCCGGCTATTTGCAGCGAATATTCCGCAAGGAGACGGGCCATACGCTGACGGCGTATTTGACCATGATCCGGATGGAAAAGGCGAAGCAGCTGCTGTCCCGGACCGATATCCCGATCCCCGAAATTTCCGAGTATGTCGGTGTGGCAAGCCGCCAGTACTTTCATGCTTTGTTCAAAAAGTATACAAAGTTGACTCCCGCTCAATATCGCCAAAATTCGGATAAATACAGCTGGGACCGGAGATTAGCAGAACCTGGTGGCCACTAGCACAATAGCTGGAGCGGTGCGGAAGTTCGAATTTTTGACTCTTTACGGGCAAAGTGGTCATGATTTTGATAACGCTTACGAATCCCCGATTGCTACAATCAGATTGAATTTACTTGTGCAGGAGGGGAAGCAACATGTCATTCAAGATTGCTTTTATCGGTGCGGGCAGCATCGGATTTACGAGGGGACTGCTGCGGGACTTGCTGACGGTGCCGGAGTTTCATCAGATCGAAATCGCGTTTACGGACATCAGCCAGCATAATCTGGATATGGTTACCGAGCTGTGTCAACGGGACATTCGTGAGAATGGGCTGAAGATTGCGATCCAGTCTACGACCGACCGGCGGGAGGCGCTGAAGGATGCAAAATATGTAATCTGTACGATTCGCGTAGGCGGGCTTGAGGCCTTTGCCTCGGATGTCGACATTCCGCTTAAGTATGGTGTTGATCAATGCGTCGGGGACACGCTGTGCGCGGGCGGGATCATGTACGGTCAGCGCGGCATTGCCGAGATGCTGTCCATCTGTCAGGATATACGCGAAGTATGCGCACCGGATGTTCTGCTGCTGAATTACGCCAATCCGATGGCGATGCTGACCTGGGCCTGCAATCAGTATGGCGGTGTTCGAACGGTCGGACTCTGTCACGGGGTGCAGCACGGGCATCATCAGATAGCAAGCGTCTATGGGCTGGCAAAAGAGGAGGTTGATATCGTCTGCGCAGGCATCAATCACCAGACCTGGTACATCCAAATTTCCCATAAGGGAGAGGACTTGACCCAGGGCCTGCTCGAAGCTTTCGAGCGTCATCCCGAATACAGCCGCACCGAGCGGGTGCGGATCGACATGCTGCGGCGTTTCGGATATTACAGCACGGAGTCCAATGGCCATCTGAGCGAATACGTGCCATGGTACCGCAAACGTCCGGAGGAGATTCCGAACTGGATTGATCTTGGAAGCTGGATCAACGGGGAGACGGGAGGTTACCTGCGTGTCTGCACGGAAGGGCGGAACTGGTTCGAGACGGACTTCCCGAACTGGATGAAGGACCCGGCGATGCCGTTTAAGCCGGAGAATCGGGGAGAGGAGCATGGATCATATATCATTGAAGCTTTGGAGACCGGGCGGGTATACCGCGGTCACTTCAATGTCGTGAATCGCGGCATCATATCCAATCTGCCGGATGATGCGGTGATCGAAGCGCCAGGCTATGTGGATCGCAATGGCATCTCCATGCCGCATGTCGGCCCGCTGCCGCTTGGTCCGGCTGCGGTGTGCAGTGCCAGCATTTCCGTGCAGCGGCTTGCGGTGGAGGCCGCCGTTCACGGGGATGACAAGCTGCTTAGGCAGGCGTTCATGATGGATCCGCTCGTGGGCGCGGTCTGCAATCCGCCGGAAATATGGCAGATGGTAGATGAGATGCTGGTCGCCCATGAGCCGTGGCTGCCTCAGTATAAAGCTGCGATTGCCGAGGCCAAGCAGCGGTTAGCATCAGGTCGGCAGGTTCCAACCCGCAATTACGAGGGAGCGGCCAGGCTCAAGGTGAAGACGGTGGAGGAAATGAAGCTGGACCGGGAGGCCGCGAACAAGAACGCTGGCGAGTCAGATAAAGGAAAGGATCGCGAGAAGGCGCTATGATCGCTGAGTATTGATCATCGCTTCTGAGCTGTGATGCCTGGACGCCCCTAATATGATTTAGGGGCGTTTTCCTGCTGCAGACGCTCGTATATTTTCATAGGATATAGTACACTGCAATTATCGGCATCATGCTAGACCCTATAGATCGAACTACAGTTTCATTGGGCCATTGTGCAAGAATCAAGAATGCATGCGGGAGGTCACAGTTTATGAGGGTAGGGGTACCTAAAGAGATTAAGAACAATGAGAATCGGGTCGGGATGACCCCCGGAACGGTGCTCAGCTTCAAGCATGCCGGCCATGAGGTGCTGGTGCAATCCGGCGCAGGCGCTGGTGTTGGATTTACAGATGAAGATTATGAGGCTGCCGGCGCACGGATAGTGCCCACAGCTGCCGAAGCGTGGCAAGCGGAGATGGTGGTGAAGGTCAAGGAGCCGCTTCCGGAGGAATATGCTTACTTTCAGGAAAGGCAAATTCTGTATACCTATCTCCACCTGGCCCCTGAGGCAGAGTTGACCAGGGCGCTGGTTGAACGCAAGGTGAGTGCGGTAGCCTATGAGACAATTCAGCTTCCGGACGGAAGCTTGCCGCTCTTGACACCGATGAGTGAAGTGGCAGGCAGAATGTCGATTCAGATCGGCGCGCATTTTCTGGAGAAGGCCCACGGCGGCAAAGGGGTGCTGCTGAGCGGCGTGCCCGGGGTTGCGCCCGGAAAGGTCGCGGTGATCGGCGGCGGCATCGTCGGTACCAATGCAGCGAAGATCGCTCTTGGCATGGGGGCGGAGGTCAGCATTCTCGACATTAATCCGAATCGGCTGCGTCAGCTGGACGATCTGTTCCAAGGCCGTGTCAAAACGATCATCTCCGATTCCTATCATATCGCTGAAACGGTCAAGTCCGCCGATCTCGTCATCGGGGCGGTTCTGATTCCGGGTGCCCGCGCGCCAAGGCTCGTTACAGAAGAGATGGTCAAGGCGATGAGTCCCGGCTCTGTGATTGTCGATGTGGCTATCGACCAGGGCGGTTCGATCGAGACGATCGACCGGATTACAACCCATGATCATCCTACCTACGAGAAGCACGGCGTCATTCACTATGCCGTTGCGAATATGCCTGGCGCCGTAGCCCGTACCTCGACGCTCGCATTGACGAATGTGACGGCTCCTTACGGGCTGAAGATTGCCAGCCAGGGGCTGCGTCAAGCCGCGCTTGCGGATCCGGCACTGGCCAAGGGGATCAATGTCATGGACGGCAAGGTCAGCTATAAAGCGGTCGCAGAAGCGCACGGCTATGCCTATACAGATATCCATAAGCTTCTGGCATAATCGCGCCAGATTCTAATAGCGAGAGCCATACTCCAATTTCGATGGAAGCCTCACATGGGGGAGGACGTTCAAGCATGTACGGAGAGCATCCTTTCAGACCGAGCGATTGGAGAGATGGCTCTTTGTTGTTTACACGTTTCTATAGCGGATCATAGCCGGGGATGGACCTTGTCATTCCTCAAACATCGAGCTGTTCATTTCATCGGCGACGGCCTGGATCTCCTCAGTGCCGATGCTAATGTACCGGTACCCTTCCGTTTCTTGCTTGGCCAGCGCCCGCTCCTTGATGAATTTCGGACTGGCAACACCGGCCTCTTCATCATAGACGAGCAGGATGCCGTCGGTTTTGCGAAGCAGAAGCTCATCCCGGGCGGCAAATTGCCAGCTGCCGGCATAAGGCTGTTTGCTCACGGGAGCATAGTAATCCACACCGCGGAGAATTTGCTCGTAGTATGCTTTTTTCTGATCATTCCATCGTTCTTCCGGGTTTTGATAGGCGGTCAGAATGGAACATCGCAGTTCGGGGTAATGTTGTTTAAGCCGGATCGCAACCTCGATCGCCCACAGGTCAACCCCGTATTGACCGGGAGTGATGATCCACTTCAGACCTTCGTCCAGCAATGGAATGAGCCGGTTCTCCATCGCTTGCAGAATGTAAGGTATGCCTTTATGTTTCTGGTCATATATGCCAAGCTCATGCGCACGGTAACCAGTGACGAGCAGATTTTCCAATTTGAGTTCACCTCGCATTGATGCTAGAATTAATGTAGCTTCTTTCCACATTTTTTTCAACACGAGATAGATTACATAGGGCAAAGAAGACAAAGCAACAGGACTTATAATGTTTAGGAGGAACTTGTTTTGAAGAAATGGACAGCATTATTACTGGGAGCAATTTTAGCAATCGGTCTGACCGCGTGCGGGGATGCAAAGAAAGACGAACCAACAGCGGCACAAACACCATCATCGGAGGAGCAGTCTACTGAGCCGCAGGAGACGCCGGTCAATGAAGAAGAACCAAAGGAATCGGAGCTTCCAACGGTTGATGAACTGATCGAGAAGGCTGCACAAGCGAGCAAAGAAATGAAAAGTTTTGCGCTTGCAGCAGACATCGAGCAGAATTTTGTGGTTAGCCATGGGGAAGGTCAAGAAGAACAATCGATTAATATGAAGCTGGACTCCGAGGTGACCATCGAGCCGTTGGAGATGAAGCAGAATATGGTTATGTCCTCTCCAGAAGGCAATATGGAGATGCTGCAATATATTACGGAGAATGGAATCTACTTGCAGATGGATGACGAATGGATGAAGATTCCGGAGGAGTCCGAAGGGGAGATCAGAAGCTCCATTGAAGGCGTTGAACAGAGCGCTGAACAACAGGTTGAGCAATTCAAAATGATTGCACAGGATACTGAGATCACCGAAGAGGGTGACGAGTATGTCCTGACGGCTGATGTGTCCGGCAATAACCTCAAGGATCTTGCCAAGTCTATTATGGATCAGGCAGGAAGCGATCCACAGACTGAAGCTATGATTGAGCAAATGGATATTAAAAGCATCAAAATTGTGTACAGTGTGAACAAGGAATCTTATCTGCCGATGAGATCGGATGTTGACATGGTTCTGACGATGGAGGCCGAGGGTCAATCGGTAGAGCTTGACATGAAGATGAAGAGCACTTATGCCCAGCATAATGCCATCAACAAAATCGAAGTGCCTCAAGAGGCGCTAGATGCGCAATAAGATATAACCACAGTCAGGGAAAGGCTGTCCGTATCTGCAGATATATTCTACAGAACGGGCAGCTTTCTTTGTTCCTGCGGTGTATTAACATGGTTACATGGATCATGGTCAAGTGAATGATAGGGGCCATACCGTGGTATAATGGCATCGATTGATGGGCAATGGGACGGGCAAGAGTGGGAATCATGCATAAGTTCGGGGTGCTGGACCATTCATTGACGTTGCTGTCTGATTGGAGGTGCGGAGAATGCGTTTATGGGATCGCAAGGGGATTGTGCAGAAACTGAAGGAAATCGAGCGGAAAGAAAATATCGTGGTTGTGTATGCCTGCGAGCTTGGCAGCCGGGCTGTAGGAACTGCGTCGGCACACAGCGACTATGACGTTCGTTTTCTGTACCTCCGGCCGGTGGAGTGGTATTTATCCGTTATGGAGAAAAAGGACGTTCTCGTATATCCGCTGGAAGGCCAGGAGGATATGAGCGGCTGGGATATGATAAAAGCGTTAAGGCTTATGCAAAAATCCAATCCCACACTGCTGGAATGCTTGAATTCGCCGATCCGGTATATCGAGCATGGCGCTATTCTTGAGCAGCTCCGTAGGTTGGCCGGGATGCTGTTCTCTCCGAAGGCCTGTATTCATCACTATGTGAAGATGGCGGCTCGGAATGACCGACAAGCCTGGGAGCAGGACCAGGTTCAGGTCAAACGGTTGATTCAAGTGCTGCGGCCGATGCTGGCTTGCGGGTGGATCGAGAGATTCGGCGATATGCCGCCGGTTCCGCTCCGAGCGCTGACGGAAACGCTGCTGGGAGGAGAGGATATCGTGCGCGCGGAGGCACTCGAACTGCTGGAGGCCAAAAGAGCGGGGAGTCGGACGCTGCCTGCAGTGCGCATGCAGTCACTTCGTCATTATCTGACCGAGCAGATCGGTCATTATGAACATACAACCCGTGAATATCGAGCTGCCCCAGGCGGGATGGAAAGTGAAGTGGATGCCTTGTTTCGGGCTGCACTGAAGGAGATATGGAGCTTGGAGGGATGGACATGAACGAAATTCCGGATCATTTGGATTATAGGTTGTCCATTTTGTTTATCGGATTTAACCCGAGCTTGCGCTCAGGGGAAGTTGGCCACCATTATGCCAACCCGAGAAACAACTTCTGGAGAATATTGAATCAATCCGGTTTGACCCCGCGCCGATACGCGGCTTCCGAGGATCGGGACTTGCTGAAGCTCGGCTATGGCTTCACGAATATTGTTTCCCGTCCGACAAGGGGAGCGGAGGACATTACCCGGGAGGAATACAAGGCTGGCCGGGCGCTGCTCAGGGAGAAGCTGCAGAAGTACCAGCCGCAGATAGCCTGCTTTGTCGGAAAAGGAGTTTATACCGAATATAGCGGCAGGCAGCGGGTGGATTGGGGCTTTCAGGCGGAACCGGTGACCGAGGGAATCCGGGAGTTCGTTGCTCCTTCCTCCAGCGGGCTGGTTCGCATGCCGATGGAGGAGATTGTGGGCATATATCGCCAGCTGTCAGAAGCAATCCGCGGAGAGGGTGCAATAGATGGCGAGGACAGAGGTTGACTGGAGGTAACAGGGATAATGTCCGATTCACCACAGAGAGGATTGCCGCAAGTACCCGGTAAGACACCGGGGGCGGCAATCCTCTTTTAGTCGTGGGATGATGCGGTTAAGGCAGACGCAGCAGGGCGGGATCTACCCGCGGAACTAGCCCTTCATCGGCAGCGCGGGTTAGCAGCGCGGTGATGGCACCGTACCCGTCAGCACCGAGATCGGCAGTAAACGAATTGACGTACAGCTTGATGTGGGCATCGGCCACGGCCGGGTCCATCTCCTGGGCGTGCTCCAGTACGTATTGCCGTGAGGCTTCAGGATGCTTCCAGGCATATTCGACAGAAGCGCGAGCCCAGGCCGAGATTTGAGCCAGATCCAGCGACCGGCGCGCGACAATGGCGCCGAGCGGAATCGGAAGCCCGGTGTCGGTCTCCCACCAGCTTCCGAGGTCTGTCATCAGCTTCAGGCCGTAGGAAGGGTAAGTGAACCGGGCCTCGTGTATGACGAGTCCGGCATCGATCTTGCCGTCCCGGACGGCAGGCATAATCTGGTCAAAGGGCAACACGACAATTTCACCGAGTCCGCCCGGAACGTTCTGCGCAGCCCACAGCCGGAACAGCAGATAGGCGGTGGAGCGTTCGCTCGGAACCGCCACGCGGCGCCCGGACAGGCTGGCAGGGCCAACCGGCGCACTGCCGTCCGTCAGGTGGTCCGCTGTCAGCACGAGCGGCCCACATCCGCGGCCGAGTGCGCCGCCGCACGGAAGCAGGGCATACTCGTCCAGCACCCAGGGCAAGGCGGCATAGGATATTTTCAATATATCATGCTGCCTGTCTTCGGCAGCCCAGTGGTTGGTTATATCGATGTCCGCATAGGACACGTCCAGCGCAGGCGCGCCGGGAATCAGCCCGTGCACCCAGGCATGGAATACAAAGGTGTCGTTGGGACAAGGGGAAAATGCAATCTTCATGTCAATACCTCCAGTAGATGTGAGCTGGCCGCTTCCAGCGCTTCAAGCGCCTCCTTGATCTTCCACGCCCCCCGGTCGCGAGGACCGACGGCGTTCGAGATGGCCCGGATCTCCAGAACGGGCAGTTCATAAGCTGCCGCCGCCGTCGCTACGCCGAACCCTTCCATTCCTTCAGCAGCAGCGCCGGGAATGCGCCGGGCAAGGAAGGCGGCGGATTCGGCGCTGCCCGTCGTTGTGGACACGGTCAGAATCGGCCCGTGGTATGCCGATAATCCGCCTCGTTCCAGCGCTTGCATCCAGCGCTGTGACAGATCGGCGTCCGGTACGATTCGATCCGTGCCGAAGCCAAGCTCCTGAACGCTAAGGAATCCGTCCGGGGTCTCTGAACCGAGATCGGCGGCCACGATGGCGTTCGCGATGACAAGGGAGCCGATCGCGGCTTGTCCGGCAAATCCGCCGCCGATGCCTGCGCTGATGACGAGGCCATAGCGGTGCCGGGCGAGGGCGCGTGCGGTGTAGGCCGCTGCTGCCGCCGGTCCGACGCCGACGGCAACAACATCAAACCGGCCGTCTTGACCGAGCCCGCGCAGGACCGCTTCCCGCTCGGCATCGACAGCGGTTGCGATCAGCACATGCGGCCGATGCAGCGCGGATTCCGGGGAAGACGAGGCTTCCCCGGAATCATAGGGGAATGAATTTGTATATGCGATATCCGACATGCTATATTTCTCCTTCTGGATGTGCCAAGGCAGTTTAAGTATCGTTTGTGCTGCTCAGGATTTTGTGAGTTTCACTATAAATAACGTTATCGTGTTCCGGGACGGATGTAAAGTTTTAAATGGGTGACAGCCATTTGGAGGTCATTTGCAGAACAGATAGATTCTGCATTCTATTGCATTCTTTTCGTGGCATCCGGCAAATACGTTGGAGTATAATGAACGATAACTTTTACTCACAACATGATGGATGCGGAGGTTCGATAGCTTTGAGGAAGAAGGGTGCCAATGGACAAGAGAGCAGGACACGATTACTCGCAGCTGCCGCCAGCGAATTCGCCCGGTTAGGGTATCACGAGACGAAGGTCAGTGCAATTGTCTCCAAAGCGGGGTTAACACAGCCGTCGTTTTACTTGTATTTTCAAAGCAAGGAGGCCATATTCGCCGAACTGACAGGCATGTTCCGGTCGGGATTGAAAGCGCTCATGGAAGAGTGCGGGCGAGAGGCTGAGCGGGGCTGTGAGTCGGTAACGGTTGCTGTTCGCTCGTTCCTGGCGCGGCTGTTTGCACAGCTGGCTCACCATCCCGATTTGACACGGATCGGTTTTTTCCTTAGCGAGGAAGCAGCGGATATGAAGGAGGAGCTGGCTGCGGTAATTGCGCGCTGTCTGCTGTCCAGGCATCATGGGCTTGATGGGGAGTCCCGATTCGATGTGGCGGTCGCGGCCGATTGCCTTGTAGGGGCGGTGGAGAGACTGACCTTGCAGCAGCTGCTCCCAGGCAAGCGTTCGGCAGAGGAACTGGCTGGGGAGGTCGCCCAATTTTATAGCGTCGGGCTCGAGTGATCGGGCTTGCACCCGGGATGAAATCGTCCGATAATGAAACCGTTGATGAGCAAGACGTTTACATACATAGCATACCTGGACATGTTCCCCTGAACGGATCGTTTATAGCAGATATGTAACAGTGAAGATGCTCGTAATGACCGAGGACTGCAGCAGCCAAAAGTGAAGGCCGCCGCAGTCTTTTTTCATAGGGCAGCTTGCCGTGAATGCCGCTAAGCTGAAGTCTTGGCAGTGGCATGCGTTTGAAATTTTCCCGGTTCTTGCAGTATATTACTTTTGTAACCGATTGCATGAGAGCATGGGAGAAATGGATCGGAGGTTGCACCGGTGAAAAAGCTGATGGTGGTTTACGGCTTGCTGATTGTATCGTTTCTGGTGTATGTGGTGATGTACCGGATGGATGAGGGACGCTCCGCGGCCTGGGAGGATGGAGGACTGCGGGGAAGCATTGGCGAGAATTACGTCATGGTCACGTTCCAGTCAGGGATGGAATATTGGAAGAATATATTAAAAGGCTTTGAGGACGGAGGCGACGCGCTTGGCGTGTCGGTCGAATACCGAGGCGCTACGCAGTATGACGTGAAGGAGCAGATCATGGTGCTGGAGCAGGTCATTGCGAAGAAGCCGGCCGGCATCGCCCTGTCAGCGATTGATTCCAGCGCATTGACCGCGACGATCAACAAGGCGGTGGATGCAGGCATCCCGGTGGTGCTGTTTGATGCGGATGCGCAAGGAAGCAAGGCATACTCATTTCTGGCCACCAACAATTACAACGCAGGGGCTGCCGCAGCCGACAAGATGGCCCAGCTTCTGGGCCGAGAGGGCGAGGTGGGCATCATTACGCAGTCCGGACAGCAGAATCACGCGGATCGCACCAGCGGCTTCAAGGAAGCGATTGCCCATCGATATTCGGCCATGAAGGTGGTTGCGGTGAAGGAAGGCAAGGGTGACGCGATTATATGGCGGGATGCGGTGCTGGAGATGATGGAGGAGCATCCGGATTTGCGAGGCGTCTTTGCCACCGAAGCAAGCGGCGGGGCAGGCGCGGCTGATGCGGTCATTGCGGCAGGCAGGAAGGGGGAGCTGCGAATTATCGGATTTGATACGAACAAGGAGACGCTTGACCGAATATCGGACGGGACGGTGTCGGCCACGATTGCCCAGGGTACATGGAATATGGGCTATTGGTCGCTTCAGTATCTGTTTCACCTTCATCATGGCTTGACCGTTCCGGCTCCGACGCTGGGCAATGATGTGGCTCCGCTTCCGCCGCGCGTAGATACCGGGATCACGATTGTGACCCGTGAGAATGTGGATGATTTTTATGCCAAATAATTACGAATTCAAACCGGGCAGCTGGCGGAGACGTTTTAAACGGTGGACAGGTTTCGGCGATTGGCCGCTGCAATACAAGCTTATTGTTTTATTCTTAATGATTGGCATCCTTCCTTCCATTGCGCTTGGCGTGCTGGTGAATTGGACGGTCAACCGCATCGTTGACGAACAGATGACAGCCAATACGCTTCAGCTGATCGGGAAAGTGAATCAAACGCTCGACAACAACATGGAGAATCTGCAGAGCATTACGTATCTGATCGGATTTGACCCTGCGGTCAAGCGTTTCTTAAGCGGGGAGATGTCCGGGGACGGCACCGAGAGCGGCGAGGGGAATGGCGAAGCTCCGCATGCGCTGCTGAGCGAAGAGAAGAGTGAGCGGTATGAGATCCGTCAGCTGCTCCAAGGATTCACCACGCTGTATCCGGAGATTGCGGCGATCCTGGTCGTGAATCATGAGGGGGACTACATCAGCAACGAGATGTATGCCCGAAGCGACGGGAATTTGACGGAGGAAAGCTGGTATGTGGAAGCGGCACAGCGCGAGGGGATCTTCACTGTGCTGGGCCATCCGGTGCAGCGCAATGTGACCACGCATGTGTTCTATTCCAACGATGAACTGATCTCGGTTGTGCGCTCTTTCGTGGATCCGGATACGCGGGAGGTGACTGGCGCTGTTCTGATTGATCTGAAGCTGCGAGCGGTAGCGGGTGCCGTGCGCGGGGTTACGCTTGGAAAAGACGGCTATCTGATGGTCACCGCGAGGGATGGGAAGCCGATCTACACTCCGGATCATTCCCCGATTGCGGGAATCCCGCCCGCCTGGTTTCCGGAAGAGGAGAGCGGCACGTTCGTGCGTGAAGTCGGCGGTCAGATGCTGCAGTTCATGTACGTGACGTCCTCCTTCACAGGCTGGAGCACGCTCGGGGTATTCGGGGCGAGCGAGGCGGTGCATGAGGTCCGGAAAATTCAATTTTATTTGGTGTGCTTCCTGTTTGTCGTCTGTCTCTTCGGCTTAACGGCATCGTACACGCTGTCACAATCGATCTCGAGGCCAATTCGCCAGCTGATGTCGTTCATGCAGAAAGCGGAGTCCGGGGATTTGACGATCCGTTACTGGGGCGGAGGGCAGGATGAGGTAGGCATGCTCGGGCGCAGCTTCAACCGCATGTTGCTGCAAATTCGCAAGCTGATGAAGCTGAGCGAGCTGAAGGAGCGGCAGAAGCGGGAGGCGGAGCTGCGAAGCCTGCAGGCGCATATCAAGCCTCATTTTCTGTATAACACGCTGGATACGATTCACTGGATGGCGCTGAAAAAAGGGGCGGATGATGTGTCCGGCATGGTGGAGTCGTTGTCGCATCTGTTCCGGATCGGGCTGAGCAAGGGAAGCGATATCATCCCTATTCAGGACGAATGGACGCATATTACAAGCTATCTGCAAATCCAGAAGACCCGATACCGCGACCGGCTGCATTACGAGCTGCATCTGGCTCCGGAAGCGGAGGGCCTGTATGTGCTGAAGCTGCTGCTGCAGCCGATTGTGGAGAACGCCATCTATCATGGCATCAAAGCCCGGCGAGGCCCGGGCAGCATCGTCATTTCGGCCGAAGTGGAGGAGGGAATGCTGCTGCTGACGGTGACGGACAACGGTGCGGGCATGTCGCCGGAGCGGCTGGCGGAGCTGCGCCGCCTGCTGGAAGACCCGCTGTCGGCGATGCAGGAGCCAGCCGGCGGGGAGGAGCGGTCCAGCCGCAGCTATGGTCTGCTGAATGTGCAGGCCCGGATTAGACTGACCTTCCACGAGGCATATGGCATTCATATTGAAAGCGCTGAGGGTACAGGGACCCGCGTCATCATTCGCCATCCGCTGCTGCATACCGTCCCCAAAGCCTCAAACGAGCAAGGAGAGTGAGAAGATGAGAAGGCAGTACCGGGTATTGATTGCCGATGATGAACCGATCATTCGCGAAGGGATTCGGGATGCGGTGCGTTGGGAAGAGCTGGGCATGGAAGTTGCCTGTGAAGCGGAGGACGGGGAAGAGGCGCTGGAGCTGGCGCTGCAGGAGAATATCGACATTGCTTTGGTGGATATGAATATGCCGTTTATGGACGGCATTGCCCTGATGAAACGGCTGAAGGAGGAGCGCCCGTCCTGCCGGTTTGTGATCGTCACCGGGCATGATGAATTTGCTTACGCCCAGGAGGCGATCCGGCTGGGCGTGAAGGAGTATATTTTAAAGCCGGTGAACGCCGAGCATCTGAATCAGGTGCTGCGAAGTGTGAAGCAGGAGCTGGACGAGCTGCATGTGCGCGATCTGTATTTCCAGAAAGCGTCGGAGCAGATCGAGAAGAATATTCCGCTGCTGCGCGAGCGCTTCTGTCTGGAATGGATTCATGGCTTGATCAGTCATAACGAGGCGCTGGAGCAGCTGGAGTTTCTGGGGCTGCCCCCGAGGCTGCCGCTGCAGATTGGCATCGTCCGCTGGCCGGAAACGGCCTCGAATCAGCCGCTGATGAAGGAGGGCGAACGGCAGCTGTACCTGTTTGCGATTGAGAACATTATCGCTGAGCTGATCCACGATGTGCCGCATATGCTGTTTCGCGAGCAGACCGGGCTGATCGGCATCTGCTTATGGGAAGAGCTTCCGGTTGAAGCGGCCGTGGACATGGAGAAGGCGGTGCTGAAATATATCAAACGGACCGTCAATGTGCATCTGGAGCCGGTCGAGTCAGAGCTGGGCGGCGTCAGCGAGGCGTATGATGCTTGCCGGGAGGCGGTGTTCCGGGAATCGCAGCTGTCGCCGATCGTGCGCAGAGCAAGGCAGCTTATCCACGAGGTATACGCACAGCATGACTTGACGCTGGAAGCTTTTGCAGCGGGGCTGCAGGTGTCGCCCGTCTATTTAAGCCGCATGCTGAAAAAAGAGCTGGGCACATCCTTTGTCGGCTTCCTGACCCAGACCCGGATCCGGAAGGCGATCGAGCTGCTCACTTCCACCGATCACACGATTCATGAAATCGCAGAGCAGGTCGGCTATGACAGTCAGCATTATTTCAGCACTGCCTTCAAAAAGGTGATGGGCGTATCGCCCAACCGTTACCGGAAGGGAGCGGCTTATGCCGAGGAATAACCGAAGCGTTATGGGATGAGATGTATGCGTTTGAAGACAGCCGATCGTGAGATCGGCTGTTTACTATGACATGGTCGCCTGTATATATTCTCGGGCGGCATTGTTCTCCGCTTCGAGGCGGTATGAATAAGGAGAGGGGGATTGTATGATGTGTCGTACAAATTCCCCTTTTATTCGATGGAATGGGCCGTTATGTACGATGGATCGTACATCATCGAAGGTTTGGATGTGTTCGTGAGGGATATTTGTATGATGAATCATACAAATGGGCTGCCCTCCCTGGGTGTCGCCTCGGATTTGTACGACAAATCGTACATAGCACAAAGCACAAAGTACAAAGCATAAAGCGCAAAGACAAAGTACATAGCCACCGATATGGCGAAGCACTCTACGCCCCGATCATTTCTGCCTGAGCAGGAGTGAACGGGGCGTGCTGCTTGTAGATGAGGATTTTTTTACCACAAAGGTATGAAATTTATAAAAAAGGTTGGATTCCTAAAAAGACCCTGCAGCAACGTCGGTGTATCCTTGGAGGTAAAGGGAGGTTTACATTTCCACTGAATGTAAGCGCTCTCCAATCAGCATGACGGAAAGGAGACCTAAAAGCCGATGAGAAGAGGATGGTTAGCGCTATGGAGCGCCGTATTGCTGATGGCTCTGACGGCTTGCAATCTGGCGGAGAGCAGCGCTGGCGACAAGGATAAAGGCTACGTGGGCTTGGCCATGCCAACCAAGTCGTCGGAACGCTGGGTAGCGGATGGGAAGAACATGGAGCGGTTGTTCCAGGAGAAAGGGTACAAGACGGACTTGCAATTTGCGGAGGATGTGGTGGAGAACCAGATATCGCAAATCGAGAACATGATTACCAAAGGGGTCGATGTGATCGTTATTGCCTCCATCGATGGCAACACGCTGACCGATGTGATCAAGAAAGCGCATGATCAGGGCATCAGGGTCATTGCGTATGACCGGCTGATTCGAAATACGGAGCATCTGTCTTACTATGCTACCTTCGACAACTTCCAGGTCGGGGTGCAGCAGGCTTCCTATATCGAGGAGAAGCTGGGGCTGAAGGAGGGAAAAGGCCCGTTCAACATTGAGCTGTTCGGCGGCTCCCCGGATGATAACAACGCCTACTTCTTCTACGACGGCGCGATGTCCGTGCTGAAGCCGTATATCGACAGCGGACAACTGGTCGTCCGCAGCAAGCAAACCACGATGGCCCAAATCGCCACCTTGCGCTGGGACGGGGCGCTGGCCCAGGCCCGGATGGACAACCTGATCAGCGCGAACTATTCGAATGCCAATCTGGACGCGGTGCTCTCGCCGTACGACGGGATCAGCATCGGCATCATTTCCTCGCTAAAGGGTGTCGGGTACGGATCTGCGAACAAGCCGCTGCCGATCATTACCGGACAGGATGCGGAGCTGGCCTCGGTGAAATCGATCGTTGCGGGCGAGCAGACGATGACGATTTTCAAGGATACGCGGAAGCTGGCCGAGAAGGCGGTCGATATGGCTGAAAGCATCATTAACGGGCAGGAGGCCGAGGTGAACGATACGGAAACTTACGATAACGGAGTCAAGGTTGTTCCGGCTTATCTGCTTCCTCCGGTGCCGGTAGACGCTTCGGCTGTGGAGAAGGAGCTGGTCGAGACCGGTTATTATACCCGCGAAGAGATCGGACTGAAATGAGTGAGCTTCGAGACAAGATCGAGCGGCTGGAGCGAAGGTACAGCCCGAAGGAAAGGAAGGGAAGGTGAGGCGTATGTCGGAATACATTCTGGAAATGCGCAATATTACGAAGGAATTCCCCGGTGTCAAAGCGCTTGAGAATGTCAATTTGCGGGTGCGCGAAGGTGAGATCCACTCGCTGTGCGGTGAGAATGGGGCAGGCAAATCCACGCTGATGAAGGTGCTGAGCGGTGTGTATCCGCACGGATCGTATGATGGGGAGATTCTGTTCAAAGGCAGCGTATGTGAATTCAAAAATATTAAACAGAGCGAAGAGCTCGGGATCGTGATCATCCATCAGGAGCTGGCGCTCATCCCTTATCTGTCGATTGCGGAGAACATTTATCTTGGCAATGAGCGATCCCGCCGCGGCATTATGGACTGGAATGAAACGATCACCGGTGCCAAGGAGCTGCTGGCCAAGGTTGGCCTGGATGAAAATCCGAACACGCCGGTGGGCAGCATCGGTGTCGGCAAGCAGCAGCTGGTCGAAATTGCGAAAGCGCTCTCCAAAAAAGTGAAGCTGCTCATTCTGGATGAGCCAACCGCAGCCCTCAACGAGGATGACAGTGAAAATCTGCTGCAGCTGATGCTGGAGTTCAAGAAGCAGGGAATCTCCTGTATCCTGATCTCCCATAAGCTGAACGAGGTCTCCAAGGTGTCGGATTCCATCACGATCCTCCGGGACGGCAAGACGATTGAGACGCTGGATATGCATAGCGGGGAAGTGAGCGAGGACCGGATCATCCGCGGGATGGTCGGCCGGGATCTGACGAACCGCTATCCGGAGCGGACGCCGAATATCGGCGAGGTGACGCTGGAGATCAAGGACTGGACGGTGTATCACGAGCAGCAGGCGGAGCGCAAGGTGCTGGACCGGATCAACATGGTGGTACGGCGAGGTGAAATTGTAGGCATCGCCGGTCTGATGGGGGCGGGGCGGACGGAGCTGGCGATGAGTATTTTTGGCAAGTCTTACGGACGTGGCATTACCGGCACCATCTTGAAGGACGGCAAGGAAATTCAGAACAACAGCGTCACCGAGGCGATAGAGAACGGCTTCGCTTATGTGACGGAGGACCGGAAGGATTACGGGCTTATCCTGATCGACGATATCAAGCGCAACATCTCGCTCACCGGGCTGCGCAAGCTGACCCATCGTACGGTGATCAATGAGCGGGAGGAGGTTCTGGTGGCCGAGGAGATGAGACGGAAGCTCAAGATCAAAACGCCGAGCATTCTGCAGAAAACCGGCAACTTGAGCGGCGGCAACCAGCAGAAGGTTGTGCTGAGCAAATGGATTTATTCCGAGCCGGACATCCTCATTCTGGATGAGCCGACACGGGGCATCGACGTCGGAGCTAAATACGAAATCTATACGATCATTAATCAGCTTGCGGATGAAGGCAAAGGCATCCTGGTCATCTCGTCCGAGCTGCCGGAAATTCTGGGCATTTGCGACCGGATATATGTGATGAGCGCAGGCCGGATTACCGGGGAAGTCAACCGGGAGAATGCGACTCAAGAGACACTGATGAGATATATGACCAAGACGGGAGGGAACGGGCATGGAAACACTGATGAAATTGTTCAAAAATAATATACGGCAGTACGGCATGATTATCGCGCTTGTTGTCATCATGATTTTTTTCCAGCTGATTACGGGCGGGCTGCTGCTTGAGCCAATCAACATTACGAACCTGATTCTGCAAAACAGCTACATTCTCGTGCTTGCGATCGGCATGGTGCTGGTCATTATTACGGGGCATATCGACCTGTCGGTCGGATCGGTTGCGGCATTTGTTGGCGCTGTAGCCGCGATTATGATGGTGGATATGCAGCTTCACCCAGTGGTGGCGGTGATCGCCTCCCTGATTGTCGGCGGGCTGATCGGCGCCTGGCAAGGCTTCTGGGTTGCCTATGTGCGAATTCCGGCCTTTATCGTGACCTTGGCCGGCATGCTGCTCTTCCGGGGGCTGACGATGATTGTGCTGGAGGGACAGTCGATCTCGCCATTTCCGGCCGGCTTCCAGAAGATCAGTTCCGGATTTATACCGGATTTCGGGGATTTTGGTGTCAATCTGATCGCGATTCTGGCCGGTATCATATTCACGCTGATCTATATTATTAACGAATTGCGGGACCGCAGAGCGCAGCAAAAATATCAATTCGAGGTCATTTCAAACAGCCTGTTTGTGCTGAAGCTCGTGGTCATGGCGGCGGTCATTAACGCATTTACGTATATGCTGGCCAGCTATGCCGGGCTGCCGAACATCCTTATACTGCTGCTCGTGCTGATCCTTATCTACTCTTTTGTCATGAACCGCACGGTGATGGGGCGTCATATTTACGCACTTGGCGGCAATGAGAAAGCAGCGGCGCTGTCCGGTGTCAAAACCAAAAAGGTAACGTTCTGGGTGTTTGTTAATATGGGCGTGATGGCGGCCATTTCCGGCTTGATCTTTGCGGCTCGCTTGAATGCGGCCACGCCTAGGGCGGGAACGAACTTCGAGCTGGATGCCATCGCGGCCAGCTTCATCGGCGGAGCCTCGGCTACCGGCGGAATCGGGACAGTGTTCGGTGCGATTATCGGGGGTCTTGTGATGGGGGTTCTGAACAACGGGATGTCGCTCATCGGCCTTGGCATCGACTGGCAGCAAGGCATTAAAGGCCTGGTTCTGCTCGCAGCCGTCGCCTTCGATATTTATAACAAGAAGAAGAACAGCGTTTCGTAGTCCTGTTCCTTCAAGATAGACAAGAACGACCGGTTTCTGCAGATGATTTGTAATCTGCGGAGCCGGCCGTTTATTTTTTGGGCACGAAAACATCGATTTCGGTTTACAGCTTGATGGTCACGCGGCGGGTTAACAGGCGAATCAGCGTGAGTCCTAGGATGATGAAGCCCGCCGATCCGGCAAACGAAACGGGAAGCGATACGTCAAGCGATACCGGAGGGAGGAAGTTTTCCCATAGGGAGGCCAGCTCGAACTGCCACAAGACATCCAGGATGCCGATCAGGACGATGCCGATGGCAATGAAGCCCAGACCGTAAATCCAGTTATATTTGTAAAAGGCAGAGCCGATCATCCAGCCCACCAAATAAAAGACAAAAATCTGGATCCCGTATGAGGCTAACGCTATAAGCCAGCTGCCACCGAACTGCTGCAGGACGGTGGAATCCTCCCCCATCCCGTTCAATGCTCTGAGCAGCATGCTGATGGGACCGACGACGACAGGAAAAGCAAGGGACAGCAACAGGGCGGCCAGGGCAGCGCCGGTAAAGAAGTCTTTGCGGGTGAAGCCGTTCCGCACGTAATAGCTTAGGAAGCCAAAGGCGGAAATAATACCGATGACCAGCATGAAGCCCTTGGTTGAACTGTACGTGATGGAGAAGAAATCCTCTTGCCTAGCGCTGCTGTTCGTAATCCCGATCACGAGGTGGATGAGGAAGACGATGACCAGGTACGCCAAAGCCCAGGAGCCCTGATGATAGAACATCTCGGCTGCAATTTTCGATGATGAGGACGAAGACTGTTTCATGTGGTGTATCCCTCCCCGGTTAAATGGATGAACAGGTCCTGCAGTGAGATCGGCCCGAGCTCCAGACCGGCACGGTGAGCAGCCGACCGGGAGGATTCGCTCAATTCCCCGTATACCATGACGGATTTGGTATGGCCGAGCTGCTGGACGTTCAGCACCTTCATGCCTTGAATGAATTCGTCCACCTTCGGCGCTGGTCCCGTAACGGAAACGCCGCGGGACGTCAAGGATTCGTAGTCGTCTTTTAAGATGAACCGGCCTTGATGGATGATGATGACTTCCTCGAACAGATAGTCCATTTCCGACACGAGGTGGGTCGATAGAATGAATGTGCGGGGATGCCGCTCCTGTTCTTCAAGCAGCTCCCGGTAGAATGTTTCCCTGGCCGGCGCATCCATCCCCAAGTATACTTCGTCCATAATCGTGACCGGCGAGCGGCTCGCCAGCCCGATCGTTACATTAAACGCCGACTGCATGCCCTTGGAAAGCTCCTTGACCGGCTTATCGATCGGAAGATTGAACTTGCGGGCAAGCTCGTAAGCAAACTCCTTGTCGAAGCGGGGCCGATATCGGGCAACCGCCTCGATCCCCTCTTTCACTTTATCCGACTCGTCCTTGTAATCGACATCATACATGAAGGAGATTTCCCGCATGATTTTTGCGTTTTCGAAGGGGGGCTCTCCGCCGACCGTAACCTTCCCCGAGGATGGCTCGCGAAAGGAAGCCAGGACGGACAACAGCGATGTTTTTCCCGCGCCGTTTCGTCCGAGAAGGCCGTAAATTTTCCCGCCGTCAAGCTGGAAGGATACGTCCCGGACAGCTTCGACGTCGCCGTAGTTGACGGAGACTTGATCGAATTGTATATCAAGATTCATGCGCTTCACGCTCCTTAACTTGCGTTATGATCTCAAACAGATCTTCGGTGGATAGGTCGAGCTTATCCGCCTCACGCACCATGGGTGCCACGTAATCATCCGCGAATGCGCCTCTTCGGGTACGGAGGAGCATCTCCTTGGCTCCTTCTGCAACAAACATGCCTACACCCCTTTTCTTATAAATGAGCCCGGAATCCACAAGCATGTTGATTCCCTTCAGGACCGTAATGTGATTGATTTTGTAAAAATTCGACAGCTGCGTCGTGGAAGGCACCTGCTCCCCTTCAAGCAATTGGTCGTTCACGATCTGATCCTCAATCTTCTCCTTGATCTGGATAAACAGAGGCTTGTTGTCCGGATGCACGGAACCGTTAATTCGAATCACCCCCTGATCCTTAGTTCAACAATAGTTATATACTTATATATATGACTATATAACCGGATGTGTGTAATGTCAAGTCGAAGGAGAAACAATCCGCGGGAGGCCGAATCCCATTAAAAAAGTCGCATGCGGTTTATCGCATGCGACTTTTCTCAAGGTTATAGACAGGGCAGCTGAAGGACTTACTGCATCGGTGCGTCCCTTTACTGCACCGTTTCCCACTCCTTACTCACGGGTTTCCGGATCCAGCGGCGGTCGCTCCCCGCGCTGAAGCTCGCGAATCGTCAACCCGAAATCGATCTGCAGATGCGGATAGTCGGGGAAGCCTGTCCAATCGCCTCCCCAATGAAAACCGAGGTCCTTGGCGATGGCGACAACTTCCATCCAGTCGGATTTCCCGTTCCGATTGCCGTCATACTCCATATCCCAAATGACGGTGCCGTCCTCCAGCTGCAGGGCAAAATCGATGGCCAATCCGTAATTGTGGTAGGACTCGCCTGCTCTTGCATTGGTGACAATGCTTCCGTCAGTCGTGCGGCCTTGATTGTATAGGCGTGTCTGTTCCTCGTGGCTGCGGAATCCGTCGGTAATAATGATCGAAATTTTCTGCTCTTTGGCACGGCTTACGAGCTTGTTCTTCTGTTCAAGCACATAGGGATGAAGATCCGTGATGGGCGGAGCCTCTTCTTTATTCCATTCCAGCTCGGGCAGGACGCCCGGGATGGAGGTTTGAATTTGCATGTAATAGAAGGCCAGAAGCGCTACGGCGATGAGAAGAATTGTTGTTTTTCTGCGTTTAACCATCTTTTCTCGGAATCTACCTGCTTTCGTGATCTATTCGTGATTCGACATCTATTCGATTATACCAGTTCGTTTGTTGTCATGACCAGCTAACAGCCAGGTAGAGTCTATGATTATAGCAGCCCTAATTTTTCCAGACGTGATAGAAATCCGAACTTTTCATAGAGTGGCAGCATAAGCTGGACTATCCAGGATCAAAGGAGTTGAAGCTGCGCACACCCCAATAAACAGCGGCCATTTGTCGGGCTTATCGCCCTGTATCTTCTCTTCCCCCAGTTTCAAAGTGTTGGCTGTTCCCTGTGCTTCCCCGACTTATCCCGGAGTAGCCCCTGTGTCCGAACTTATCGGGCGTGGGGGTTTTTGTCGTTTCTTACATCCCAGGGATGGTTTGCGGCAGTTTCAGCGCATACAATTCCATCGTGATCCACATGCTATAGCTAGCTGCATACTTGAAGAAAGGGGATTCGCATGAACAGTGATCAGTCCGTACAAGCATTGACCGATCGGCTGAATCGGGTATCTGCCCAGCTGGCGCAGGTAGAGCAGGGAGGCAGTTCCGATTCGCTTGCTTCGATCATTCAGGAGCTGGGGCAGATGGGAAGCGATATTCAGAGCGCACAGTCCGCGGCAAGTCCGGATCGCTCCGAGCAGGTTCGAACAGAGCTGGTGCATTGCAGAATGGTGCTGCATGAGATGATGAGCCGAATTGAGCAGCTCCGGACCACATCCGCTGAGCGTTACCGGGAAGCGCTGGGGGAGGAGAAGGATGCATTCGAACAGCTGGACGAGGCCAGCCAGCAGAGCCGCAGCCCGGAGGGCTATCGCCACAGGCAGGCATTCTACCAGCTGGATCAGCTTAGCCAGCAAATTCATCAATTGGATGGGTCTTTGCTGGATGCGGGGTACCAGATGGGCCGGAGCCAGCTGGCGCCGAGTGCCGGAGAAGCGGTAGAGACCGATGCGTATACAGTAGGGACAGAGGATGATACCGGATTGTACTCCTGAATTTGCTGAATGTTAAACCGTTATATAGGAAGCGGCTTACGGCTGGGAGGCGGATATAGGGAAGCCGCCGCACCGGGATGCGGATGTCGCCGAGGGCATCGACGATCATGATCCTCTATTTCGTGAACGCAAGACGTGCAGAAGTCGCTGTAATCGAAGCCAACGAGCAACACCCCGAGCAATCCGGCCGGAACCGGAATGCTCGGGGTGTTGCTTCATTTCATAGCTTGGCTATATTATTTCCGTGCCCGCCATGCTTCTAGCGCGTTATGCAGGCGGGAGAGAGCTTCCTGCACGGTCGCCCGGGTGCAGGCCACATTCATTCGCATGAAGCCTTCTCCTTCATCGCCAAAGGTTGAACCTTTGTTCAGACCAAGCTTGGCCTCGTGAACGAGAAAGCGATTCAGTTCATCGCTATCCATTCCCAGCTTACGGAAATCCAGCCACAACAGATAAGTGGATTCCGGCAGGGACAGCTTGACCTCCGGAAGATGCTCGCTGGCATAGCGGTGCACGAGCTCCATATTGCCCCGGATATAGTCGAGCAGGGTGTCCAGCCATTCGCCGCCTTCACGGTATGCGGCCTCCGTGGCGGCAGCGCCCAGAGGTGTAATCGAGCCGAGCGCATACCGCTTAAGTGCTTTGCGGAATTTGGAGCGGTGTTGCTCATTCGGGATGATCATATTGGCTGTGTTCAGACCGGCGATGTTGAACGTTTTGCTTGGCGCCGTACAGATGATCGAGTTGAGAGCAGCCTCTTCGGACAGGGCGGCATACGGAACATGTTTACTTGGCTCGAACACCAGGTCGGAATGGATCTCGTCAGAGACGACGAGCACATCGTACCGGATGCATAGCTCCGCAAGACGGCTTAGCTCTTCCCGGGTCCATACCCGGCCAACCGGGTTATGCGGGCTGCACAGAATGAGCATTTTCACTTGGCCGCCGGACAAGCTCTGCTCCAGATGGTCGAAGTCCATCACGTAGCTTCCGTCTTCGTTCTGGATCAGCGGATTCGTGATCAGCTCACGGCCATGCTCCTTGACGACTTGATAAAAAGGAGGATATACCGGTGTCTGAATCATCACCTGATCCCCCGGCGAGGTGAAGGCCTCAACCAATAGGCTGAGCGCCGGAACGACACCCGGACAGTTTTGAATCCACTCCGGCTGGATGGACCAGTTGTGCCGAGTCTGCATCCAGTCCACGATGGACTCCTTATACGACACCGGCGGGAAGGTATACCCGAATACGCCGTGCTCGACCCGTTCGTGAAGTGCCTTAATTACCGCAGGGGGCGCTGCAAAATCCATATCGGCTACCCACATCGGGAGCGCATCCGGGTTGCCGAATACGGCTTGTAGATTATCCCACTTTTCACATGAGGTGCGGTTACGGTCAATGGCTAAATCAAAATTCATAATTGAAAATCCTCCTTGTCAGCATTTATGTCGATGAAGTTAGGCGATATATTGGGCAAGCGAAATTAAGGCTGTGATCGTAATGATATTTAGTATGGTCGATATGAGTACGGTTTGTGCAGCAAAGTCGGGCTCATTCTGGTATTCTTCGGCCAGAATGGATGAGTTGACACCGACAGGCATGCCGGAAGCGATAATGAGCGCTTGTGCGGCTATCCCTTTCATATCAAGCAACAGCACGATGGTGATGCCGACGGCCGGCGCGACGAGCAGACGCAGCAGCACGCTTAAATATACATCAAGCCGGTTGAGCCGCAGCGGATATTTGATGATCTGCGCACCGAGGGTGAGCAGCGCGATGGCGACCATGGACTGGTGGGCATATACAAGCGGCTGGGATATAAAGACCGGCAGTGGCAATGCGAGCGCATGAAGCAGCAGCCCGAGCACGAGCGCATAAGGGACCGGCATTTTCAGAAATCCGATAAAGGCCTGCTTGTATAATCCGTTGGACTTGGCGCCTTGAATGGATATGACCCCATAGGTGAAGGTCAGCAGACTTTGAAAGGACATGATCAGCGCCTGAACCGAGCCTGCGAGCGGATCTCCCTTGAAGGCGAGAGCGTTGACCGGCAGCCCGTAGTTCCCGGAATTGTCCAGAATCAGACTGTTGGTGAATGCGGCCTTCATGCCGCGGGAGTATTTCTTCCGCCAAGCGATCAGCGAGCTTATGCCGTACAGAATGAGTATGTATAGAAAATAGAACAGCGATACGGTTCCAAGCAGCTGCGGCGACATTTCGGATTCGTACATGCTCATGAAAACCGCAGCGGGCGTGATGTAATAAAAGTTGATTTTGGCCAGCGTGTACAGATCGAGCTTGAAGGCATACTGCATAATCACCCCAAAGCCAATCAGCACAAAAATCGGAAGGACTACTTCGAGTAAAATGTCTGCAATCATGCCAGTTGTCATCTTCTTTCTTCGTTATGGCTGGTAAAAGGCGCGCCTATTCTGATTAAAGAATGCCCTGTCATTATATCATGAGAATGTCGTACACACACTTGTGAAATGGGGCATAGCCCAAGGTTCTGCCTAATGCGGTGAGCTGGTTTCATGAAAAAGAGGGGCCCTGGTCCGGCTGGACTGTTATCAGGAGATCCCCTCGATTCATATCGCGATATGGTTCATGTTGATGCTTGGCGAGCTCCAGCGCCCAACCCGCATGCTGGTTAAAGCCCTTACTGCGGGTTCGTTGTCCAGATGCCGGCCGTTTTCACAAATACCCGCTGCGGCAGCTTCAGTGCAGCGACCACAAGCTCAGCCAGATCCTCAGGCTGCATCATCCGGTCTTCATCTCCGATTTTCAGGCCGGTTTTCACAGCGAGCTCGGTGTTCACGGTGCTTGGCGTCAAAGCGGTCACACGGATATTGTGCTTGCGCACTTCCTGCAGCACGGCCTCGGTAAGCCCCATAACGGCGAATTTCGATGCGTTATAAGCCGATCCGGTTGCAAATCCGCGCTCGCCTGCAGTCGATGAAATGTTGATAATATCGCCTTTGTTGTTCTCGATCATGCCTGGCAGTGCGGCGCGAAGCATGTAGTAGGTTCCCATGAGATTGACGTCGACGATGCGTTTCCAGTCCTCCGGCTCGATCTCCAGCAGATTGCCGAACTGGGCGATGCCGGCATTGTTGATCAGAATATCCACATTGCCCAGCTCCATGCTGATGGCGGCATAAGCGGCTTCCGCCTCGCTTTGTACGGATACGTCGGCTACGGCCGAGGCGGTTTTCACGCCGTATTCCTTGGTGATCAGTTCAGATAGCGCCTCAAGGTCGGCGGCTGTACGGGATACGAGCCCGACATGTACACCTTCCTTGGCCAGGGCAATCGCGATGGCACGTCCGATTCCTTTTCCTGCTCCTGTAATCAGAGCTGTTTTGTTCTGTAGACTCAAATCTCTCACTCCTTTTAAAATGATGCGGGGCTCCTATCCATTGAGGCTCCCGCTATTCGCATGTAAGTATCCGGCTTCGTCAGGAACCTGTTCATGCACCATGTTGAAACCGGGACAAAAATTGTACCATACAGAAGCCGGGTTCGTGAAGACGGGGAACCCAGCGCGCGGTGGCTGCATGCCGGCGGTCGGCCGCCCCACGTTGTCCGAAATTCCCTAATGGCTGCTCTATTGCTTAGCCTTTATCTATTCAACTTTCTCAGGTTCCGGGTACTCTTCACCCAGCGTATCGACGGTCACCTTTTTCATGAGCGGCATGTTCAACGGCTTGTTCATCTCGTCACGCTCCAGCATCACGATTTCCTGAACGGCCTCCATGCCTTCAATCACTTTGCCGAATGCGGCGTAATCTCCATCCAGATGCGGCGCGTCAGCCACCATAATGAAGAACTGGGAGCCCGCCGAATCCGGGTCAATCGCTCTGGCCATGGACAATATGCCGGTCTCATGCTTCAGATCATTCGGGAAGTTGTTGTTGCGGAACTCGCCTTTAATACCATAACCCGGTCCGCCGGTTCCTTTGCCGTCAGGGTCTCCGCCCTGAATCATGAAACCCGGGATCACCCGATGAAAGCCTGTCCCGTCATAAAAGCCTTGATTAATCAAGGATATAAAATTGTTGACCGTATTTGGAGCTACTTCAGGGTAAAGCTCGGCTGTAATGATATCCCCGTTCTCCATCTCGATCGTAACGATCGGATGACTTGCATTCGGATCAGGGACATTCGCCTCCTGAGACGTTTCTTCCTGTGGGGTCTGTTCTTCCGTTGGAGCAGCATCGTTGCCCCCGGCATGCTCACCGGACCCTGCCTGACCTTGGTTTTGGCCGCATCCGGCCAGAACCAGCAACATGGCACAGATGATCATCAGAGCGGGCATCCAGCGCTTGTGTTGTTTCAGCATCCTGATTCCTCCTGTCATTCCTCCACCATGCTTATGCTGCATGATGTGCAGTTCTATATTATCACAGGTGACCAGGACAGAAAAATAGGGAGGCGCCGCTCTGACAGAGTGCGTTATTTAACGCGATAGATTCCCTCCACCTTGTTCAGCGGCAGCAGGATCCGGGAACGGTTCTTGTCTTTGGCAAGCAGCTCAATATAGTCCGCGCCAATGTGAACGAGCCGGATCCGGTTGAAGGCTTTGCCGGTACGGAAGGTGGTTCGTATCCCGACCGGAATCGTATAGCGGGGAGCTTTCACGTCGAATACCCGAATCGAATTCAGGCTGGACGGGACGAAGAGCTGCCCGTGGACGAGAATGAAATTCTTTTTGAATATTCGCTGCAGGCGGCCGGGTTCCATGCCCGTATTGGGCGTGTTGATCTCCACCAGATGGCCCGCAAATCTTGCAAGACGCTGCTGGAGCGTGCAGCTGCTCCATATCCGTCCAGACAGCAAGCGTGTCATATCAGCATCATCCTTCCAGATCGTATGCACTATTATATGACGGAAGGGGCACCAGGGGTGAATACGCACCCTAGCCGCTTGCTGTGCATGGGGAGACAGGGCAGATGATTCAGGTGGAGGAGCGGCGGTGGCGGCCCCGCGGGCTGCCGTCGGGCTTCTCCTGCTTCACGCTTTCCGGAAGGGGCACATACGATGGATCAGCTTCCTCTGCGAATAGGCCGAATTCGGCATCGATATCCCGCTCGGTTACAAGCGGCTTGGTTTCCTTGGGATGGGACTTGGTGTTGTTCTTGTTTCTGTCCTTGGGATCGTCATTGTGTGTGTTCATGATGGCTTCCTCCTCTACAAGTGGATGATGATTGATGATTTGATGATTATGCTTCTCGTCACTCTCTTATAAACTAGGAACAGACAGCGCTGCTATCAGGTATATTTCCCCGAGGCTTGTCCATACTGAAATTCATAGAGTTCATGAAGACAAGGGGGGAGACCCGGATGGAAAAGCAGGGGAGTATCGTGACAGGAATCATATGGGGCACGGTAATTGGCCTTGTATTATGGATGTCCTTTCTTGGCTGGATGGATATTTTGTTCGGCAAATAAAAGCGCATAAGTTTTGCTAGGAAGTGCATGCAAACATGCATATAAATCGCATATATAGCAGCAAGACCTGTCTTTTTCCCTGAGGGTAAAAGGCAGGTCTTATTGCGTTATGACTCCTCGTGTTCCTCGTACGCCACATTGTCCCCGTTGCTGCCGTTCAGCAGATCGGTGCCATGCATATGATCGACAGGCGGGGCTGCCGGGTCAACCGGGCTGTTCGCCTGGATTTCATCTGCATCGGGCACATCCTCAAGCGGAGCGTCGCCTTCCGCCTCGGCTTCGGCAGAAGCGGACGGCTGCGCCGGATTGAGGAAGGCGGTTCCGCTTCCGCTCAAGGCTGCGTCGGCGTGAACGCGGTCGACATCCTGCCGGGGATATTCTTCAAGGACGCTGTCGCCAAGCCGGGATGGTGTCTCTTCATCCGTGCCCAGCCGCTCCGCCGAATGCGGCTCCACTTTCGTGTTGCTGCTTGTCTGGCCCACTCTATCTCTGGCTTCGAGCTCCAGCGAGCTGATATCCGCCGGTCTATTAAAATTCGTCTCATCTCGCATCGTTCTCATCTCCTTGTCACAGGCATGTATGCCGATCTATACTTGGACTTTACCCTCTGACTGTTGATTGAATCGGAATTTGAGGCGGCAACCTCAAGTCTTCCTGCTTACTCTCTGCTTTACTGCTTTATTGTGTTCAACAAATTCCGAATTATGTACAGTCCGGGTCTGGCGGCCAGTTTAGGCTGATACGGCTAGGGCAAGAGCGAGGGCTTAGATGATAGAAAGGACCTAGACTTGATTTTTGAAAGGCGTTTCAAAAAATTTTACTAACAGTAGCCCCGTTCATGGTATATTGGATGTGAAAGGCCCGAAGTTTGTCGAATATAGCCCGCTCATCAGCTTATTGACATACACATAATGACTATACACGGTTAGAGGTGCTGGAGAGATGAAGGATGTGCCTAATTACATAGTCCTGCTTCTGATGGCACTGATGTTAGTGCTTGATTTCAAGGTGTATCCCGCAGCAGCGGAGCCCCTTCATACGCACACGGCTATAACGGATTGGCAGTTTATATGGGATTGGCCGGATGACCAGCCTGCCCTTGACGGCTTACAGAACAGGACGGATTGGGTTCACGCAGCCCCAGGCGATGCGAAGCCTCCGAAACCGGAGGGGGTACATTCGGCTTGGAGCCGCTTCACTGTGCCCGATTTGTCATGGAAGCAGCCGGCGCTGATGCTGGACAGAGTGGAAGGGCAGGAAGTCGTGGTTTATCTTGAGCATGAGCCGCTGTACGAATCAAGGCGGAATTATGGCTATACCAAGCATTCCATCCTGCTTCCGATTCAAGCGGACAGCGCTGGGAAGAACCTGTACGTCTGGACTTCAGGCAGAGATGAAACGCAGGGCATTACAAGCGCCGTGCTGGTCGGTGACTATGAGGAACTTCGAGGCAATTTCATAAGGAAGGACATGCAGGATTTTATTCTCGGCAGCTCTTTTTTATTTATTGCGATTGTCATGCTGTTCTGCTCCTTCTTCCTGCCGCGGCATACGATTTCTACGTGGCTGGCGCTTAGTCTCGTCATTCTATCCTCCGGGGCGCTGATGCTGACGTACTCGCCTTTTCTGTATACATTTTACGAGGGCTATGGGGCGGTCTGGACCACGCTGTTTGATCTGGCGCTATTCTCGGTAATGCCGGCGGTATACTTTTATTTCGAGAAGATTTACGGACCTGGTCCATACAAAATGATCCGATATCTGAGAAGGTTTCAGCTGGTGTATTCCGGCTTGTGCTTGCTGCTGCTGGCGGCCAACTTATGCAGCGGCTATGCGCTGTATGATATTTATTATTGGGTTAGCGTCAAAGTGCTGGGCGTGCTGCTCATCATCCAGTTTCTCGTGCTGATCGGCATTACGGTGCTGAACATATCCAAACGAAACAAGGACGCCTATATATTCACGTTTGGATTCGGCTTGCTGGCAATTCTGTCCCTTGGGGACCTTCTCTGGTTCTATATTTCGAACGAGCCTTACGAATTTTATTGGTGGAAATGGGGGATCATCGGCCTGATCGCTTCCCTCATCGTCATTCTTGGCCGCAAAATCATCCGCAGCCACGAGCAGGTGCTGCTGTATTCCAAGAAGCTGGAGCTGTTTAACAATGAACTGCAGCGCTCCGAGAAAATGGAGATCATCAGCGAGCTGGCGGCTTCCGTCGCCCATGAGGTCCGCAATCCGCTTCAGGTTACGCGGGGCTTCATGCAGCTTCTGGCCCAGAAATCGAAGCAGAGCGATGCCGAATATTTGAAAATGGCGCTCAACGAGCTGGATCGGGCAACCGGCATCATTTCGGATTTCCTGTCGTTTGCCAAGCCGGAGACCGAGCAGGTCAATACGCTGGATGTGTATGAAGAGTTGAAGCATGTGACCAGCATATTGCAGCCGCTGGCGAATCTGGCCGGGGGAAGCATTCATCTGGACGAACCGAAAGAACTGTACATCAGCGGCAGCTCCTCTAAGCTGAAACAAGCGATGATCAATATCGTTAAGAACAGCATCGAGGCGCTCGATGAAGAGGGTGTCGTCCGGATCTGGGCTTATGCCGAGGGAAGCGAGGTCGCCATCCATATCAAAGACAACGGTATTGGCATGAGTACGGCCGAGCTGTCACGGCTCGGCGAGCCTTACTTTACAAACAAGCTGAAGGGCACCGGCCTCGGACTGATGGTTACCTTCCGGATTATAGAAGGCATGAAAGGGACGATTAAGTTTTCAAGCCGCAAGGGAAGCGGGACCGAAGCGATCATCCGTTTCCCGGCTGTCCCGCCGAATACCGAATTGACAGGAGCATAACACAAGATGTTGGAAAGAGATGCCGGAGGGCATCTCTTTTTACGTTTAGAAAATATTTTTTAAAATACCGAAATTTAGAAGGTGTCGCTGTGAAGGGTAGCGAATTAGTTGTTTAGAGGACGAATGATTATAATGTTTGAGGTGTGTTAATGAAGTCTCGATCGAACACGTTAATTCTCATGATTGCCATACTCATCATGACGACTTTATGCGGCAGTTTCGCATCTGTCCGGGCGGAGTCAGCGGATTTCACACCGATTACAGAGTGGAGTATTCTGTGGTCTGATGAAGGCGGACAGATGCCGCTCGGTATTCCTGATGCCAGTGAGCCTGGTTGGACAGACAGAAGGGAAGCACCGGACCACATGAAGCCATCCGCCTCACACTCGGCATGGATTCGGCTGCAGCTGCCAGCTTTCGATTCCTTATCTCAAGGGATTCTGATTCGGGAAACGTTTGGCCAGCGGGTAGCTGTTTACGCGGGACATGAGAAGATCTACGAATCGAGCCGTTCATATAATTATGAGCTTAACCATATTTTACTCCCCTTACCGAAGAGTATGTCGGACAATAACCTTTACATATGGCTGGATACGAACAGAGATCATGTCATGCTGGAAGGCAAGATCATGACCGGTGAATTCTACCGTCTGCTGCAAAAGTTCGTGAAAGCGAATCTGGCTGATATCGTGCTTGGAAGCGCCTTTATATTTATAGCTCTCGTGATGCTGATTTGCATCCTGTTTCTGAACAAAAAGTATTTATCCGGCGTGTTCTCCCTGTCGCTGATCATTTTATCGGTCGGCATTGTCGTTATTACCTATTCCCCGTTTTTATACACCATCTTTGATGAATACGGACACCTATACACTCACTTGTATGACATCTCGTTGTTTGTACTGCTTCCTTCTTTCAGTCATTTTTTCGAAACGGTATTCGGGCCTGGACGGAATCAGATTCTAACCAAGCTGCGCAAATTCCAAATCGTGTACTCCCTTTTTTGCGTGTTGCTTCTTGTCATCAACAGTGTGACGGACAATCGCTTTTTTGATATGTATTATTTCTTTTCCGTGCAGGTGTTGGGATACTTGATGATCATCCAATTCGTGATCCTGGTCGGCAGCTCGACGATGTATGCCTTTAAGGGAAACAAGGATGCGCTCATTTTTAATATCGGGTTCGCTTTTTTTGCCCTGCTGGGTTTGGCGGAGCTGCTGCAGTTTTTTATGAGCCGGGGCGCTTACAGCTTTGTGCTGTGGAAGTGGGGCGTCGTCAGCTTTATCATTGCGCTGATCGTCATGCTGGGTCGGCAGTTCGCCCAGAACCATGAGCAGATTTTGAAATATTCCAAAGAGCTGGAGATGTTCAACAATCAGCTGCAGCGTTCGGAGAAGGTGGAGATGATCAGCGAGCTGGCAGCGTCTGTAGCTCATGAAGTACGCAATCCACTCCAGGTCACCCGCGGTTTCCTTCAGCTTCTGTCCGGCAGATCGCGGACTGGCGAGCAGGAGTATCTGGATCTCGCGTTAACCGAGCTGGACCGGGCGGCCGGGATCATTACGGATTTTCTTACCTTCGCCAAGCCGGAGCTCGGCAAGGATTCCCTGCTGCAGATCGCGGAGGAATTCAAGCTCATTGAAGGCATTCTGGCACCGCTGGCGAACTTGCGCGGCGGCCGGATTTCAGTAGATGTTCCGGAGGACCTCGTCATACGCGGCAATTCATCGAAATTCAAGCAAGCTTTTATCAACATTATCAAGAACAGCATTGAAGCGCTGGACAAGGAAGGGCGGGTGCATATTTGCTCTTACCGCGATGAGAACAAGGTGTATATCCACGTTCAGGACAACGGGGAGGGGATGGAGGAGGAAGTGCTGGCCCGGCTGGGGGAGCCGTATTTCTCCAACAAAACGAAAGGAACGGGTCTCGGGCTCATGGTGACGTTTCGCATCATTGAGGCGATGGGCGGGAGCATACACTTTTCCAGCAAAAAAGGAGTGGGGACAGCTGCCCTGGTCATGCTCCCTGCAGCTTCGGATTGATACCGGTATTCGCTGCAAGGAGTGTGTGGCGCATCCCCGCTCCTTCTTCATTCTATGTGACAGCCCATGCTGCTGTTATGCAATTACCAGATGGCTCTCTCTTTCGCCTCGGACTTGATGACGCCCGCAGGGTTCGGAGGGATGATGAGGAACAGCTCATCACTCTTCTCTTCAACCGTTCTTACCTGGATGTGGTCGGGAATGAGCACGCCAAGGGCCTCCTTGATTGCGGCTTTCGGATCGCTGAGCAGTTTAGCCTTAAAGCTCGGATCTTCCCATGCTTTCTGGATCAATTGTGTTTGAAAGATGGCTTCTGTTGACATTAGAATCACCCTTTCAAAAAAAATGGTTATTTTTTACTCTTAAAGAATAGCATGGAATTCAGACGAAATCTATTATTTTTTTCTTAAAATAGACAAATGATAGTTTAATCCGCCATAGACCAGCGATGTTTTCGCATTTTCGATATCATTTGCATCGTTCACGAGCTCCGTTACCAGCGTTTGATGGAAGGCGAGCACATCCGGCGTGTGGATCCCCGCTGCTTTCAGCTGGCGGTGAGTCGCTGATGCGATCTCGGCATATTTTGTCACAATCTGCTCTACATAAATCGCTTGCTCCACTTCAGACACGGACAGCGAATAGTCGCGCGGGAGCTGTTTCTCCGATTTGATCAGCGAGAGCAGGCAGTTGTAGCTCCCATCCTCGAGATCTTGCTTCCAGTCCGTCCAGTCATCCATCATCTGCAGGGTCAACAGCACGAGGGCCATCTGTTCATTGGCGGGTTCAATCTGGGCTGGAAGCTCTGACAATAGAAGCAGGGCCGTGCTGCCGAGCTTGACGGGCGACGCTTTTTTGGCAACCAAGGCAGGGTTGGCCGTGAAGTAGTCATGGCGGCTCTCGTGTAGGACGCCTTCGGCCCACTCATGCGTGTACTGGCGGAAGTACTGCCAGAAGGTAGAATCCGTAGGGAAGTACTGCTGATAGATCGAGATGAATTCATAATAGAGTAAGTTGGCAAGGGCAAGATAGCTTTTTAAATCCTGTGGGGTGGGGCGGTTTGTCGAATCTGTGGGCGTGTCCATGAGATCATCCTGAATGAAATAGTAGAGCATGCCGAAAATATTGGCTGTCGATATGTCACGGTAGATTTCCGGGGCAAGTCTGGTTGACTCCCTCATCCAGAAGGGGAGCAGGTAGCAGATGTAGTTTTTGGCGCTGTCTTTCTCGAATACGTCGAATTTCTTCAGGTAATGGAGGCCGAGTTCGTTCAAGGGGGAAGGGAACTCTGTGATGCTGGCTTCGCACATGGAGAACACGGATGACAGCTCGTCCTCATACGATTTGAACCATTCCATCAAATCACCAGCCTTCGCATAATATCGTCAATAGGTGACGGCAAATAACAGGGCGTAATGTCTAAATCTATCGTAACATATATGGTCGATGAGTTAAATATTACCATTCGAATAAGCGAGGTCCTTCGTGCAGAATGGATGGATATCGCTGGTCGGTCTTCGAGATAAGTGTTTGATGACAAGGGATCCCGTTTAAGAAAGGAGTGTAAGGCGCATCACGATTTTAAGGAGGTAATTCATATGACTCACAAAATTGTTGGAGCCTTTAGGACAGAACAGGAAGCGACGCGTGCGATAGAGGAACTGAAGCGCCAAGGCTTCAGTACCGAAGAGATCTCGGTTATCGCTAAGGATCGAGGGGAGTCGGCCGCGATTCAGGATGAGACGGATACGAAAGCGCCTGAAGGATTGGCTTCCGGTGCAGCCACAGGCGGTGTGCTTGGTGGCGTAACCGGTCTGCTGGCCGGCATCGGCGCACTCGCCATTCCAGGCATCGGCCCGATTATAGCGGCTGGCCCGATTGCGGCAACGTTGACCGGAGCAGCTGTCGGTGCTGGCGCTGGCGGGCTGGTAGGCGGCTTGATCGGTCTTGGCATTCCGGAGGACCGGGCCAAGGAATATGACAACTATGTGCATGAAGGCAACATTCTTGTCATCGTCGATACCAATCCGGATAATGAGGGACAGGTGTACGGCGTATTCCGCAGCAATCAGGCACTGAATGAGCATCATTATCGCGAAACAGGAAACTTCACCGGCACTGGATCTGCACTGGACCCGAGTCGTGAGGCAGCGGCAGCTTCCGAGGAGGCTGTGCCTGATCCGAACGTATATCATGGTTACGGACGCGGTGATGGCGGTGCAGTCAGCCCGGATATGGAAGAAGAGAACGTGAGAAGACGCTGATCTTGAGGGACACCGCTTCTGAACATGGGCAAGGTCCTTCCTGACAAGGACCTGAAGATGGCGCACAGGATAGTCACGACGCCGATATGCGTCTGGACTTGATCATATCATGGACAAAGAACATCCGCCGAATCATGTGCGGATGTTCTTTGTTGTGGGGGTGAAGCATCTACAGCTGCTTGGCTTGGCTGCATGCTTTCTTAGATGTAATTCAGCCCTGACAAGTATGGCAGAGGGATCGGACTGAACGCCGGAGGATGCTCGGCGGATAACCGATACGGAGAGGCCGGGTCGAACAGAAGTGACAGCAGCCCTTCGTCGTCAAGCTCGATGGTCTTGCCGCCTGCCCGGTATCGGTAAGGGCCATGCTGGCCTTCGGCGATCAGTGCGCCGGGCGGCAGAAACGGACGGAGCTGGCGCAGCAGCTCACGTCCGTCAGCCAGATAGACAGTGCCATCGTTCGGCACGGTCTCGGCTTCGGCGCCAGCGGCCTGGAGCAGCGCGCCCAGGCTGTCATCCTGCCAGGCCAAGGTGGCCACCAGTTCCGGCAGCTGGAAGCCTCGCATGCAGGCAGCCAGCAGGCGGGAGGCAGCCTCCGCCTCTCCGGCCCATTCCACGAGGGTGGCCGGACGGGAGGCTGTCATGCGCTCGCCAGGAACACCGATAGCAGCGAAGGCAGTGACACGCCCGTTCTTCTCGGCAACGAGAAGCTGCTGCTCCAGGCGGAGCACATTGGCATAGGCGCTTGCTTCCAGCAGCCTGCCGAGCTCGGTAGGCGTGAGCGCATAGGCCGCTTCGCGCGCAGTCAGAAGATCATGCACGGCCAGCAGATCTTCGGGAACCATGGGACGGACGTGAATGTCTTGAGCGCTGCGGGCTTCAAGCGCGTCCGCCACCGCATCGCCCAGCCGGTACTTGATTGCCCGGCCAAAATGCCGGGCCCCGGCCCGGGTATAAAGGGAGCGCGCGCCGGAAATGAATATCAATGGGGCGGCCGCTGCTTCGGCATGCTTCATACATAAGTCCAGCAGCGTCCCGGCAAGGCGCTGGCCCCGGTAGGCCGGGTCGGTGCAGACGGAGCCAATCGAATAGACGCGGAGCGAAGCTCCACGGACATTCATAGTAAAAGGGACGAAGCCCATGAACGACACCAGCTTGTCTCCATCGCTGACACCGTAGGAATGATTGATTCCCGGACGAAAGATCAAAGGGAAGGATACGCCCATGGAGGGCTGCTCCGGTTGTTTAAGAAAAATGCGGTCTGACAATTCAACGGCTTGCTGCAACTGTTCTTTGTTCAAAAGGCCGATATTCACTGACTTTACGACGCCTCCTTCATAGGTCATGAAAATGCTTAATGTAACCAGTATAAGGCGACGAGGTTGCCGATATCCAGCATTTGTTTAGGGACGGGGCGGTTTGTACATCCTATGTGTATATCCTATGAGTGCGGTCACAGCCGATTCGGGTAGAGCTGTTCTATTATTAAAGGAGCAAGCCGAGACTGGAATTTTCTTCATCGTTTCTTCATCTTTTTTTCGGTTGATGTCTTTGCCAAACCGAGGATTGTATGCTATACTTAATACAAAGATTTAGAATAAGTCTAAATACAATATAAGGAGTCGATGATATATGAGTCATATGACACGTGATGCCCAAGGAAATGCTGTACAGGAGCTGCAACAAGTTCTGAACGTTCAGGTTGCGAACTGGAGCCTGCTTGGTGTGAAGCTACATCATTACCACTGGTATGTGAAAGGCCCGCAGTTTTTTGTTCTGCATGAGAAGTTTGAAGCGTTGTACAATGCAGCGGCAGGCTATGTAGATGAACTCGCGGAACGCCTGCTGGCGATTGGCGGCAAGCCGTCCGGAACGATGTCCGAATATTTGAAGCTGGCTACCATTTCCGAAGCCGCTGGAGAGAATACTTCGGAGCAAATGGTGCAGCAGCTGGTGGCTGATTTCGGCGTACTGGCAGAAGAGCTGAAGCAAGGCATTGAGGTTGCAGGCTCACTGGGTGATGATGCAACCGCCGACTTGCTCACTGGCATGGTGGCCGATGTTCAGAAGCAGGCGTGGATGCTGAACGCTTTTCTCGGAAAATAACAGGAACAGGTCATATTCGTTCATAGGATCAAAGCCCCTGCGTGCATCAAGCAGGGGCTTTGATCTTTATATGCTCCCAGTGAAGGCGGACGAACGTGAAGCCTTTTACAATCTGCATCTGCCGCGTGAGTCCTTTTTCCTTTTCCTGCGTATATAAGCTGTGTAATGATATGACTTAAGGGAGAATAGGGATGATCAGGATGGAATCGCTTGAGCAGCTGGAGTCCCAGCTGCTGGATATTCAGCGCTGGGAGAAAGAGCAGAAGGATGTTATGTTTTGGGAGAAGCTCGGTAGAATCCCGTTTATGCTGCTGGACCGTATTACGCCGAAGATCGTAAGAGAGAAAATCGGCAGCGCTTTAAACGAGGTGGGAGGTTTTATCCAGACCGGAGGAAAACATCTGATCAGGGAGCGGGCGGTGCTGGATGTGCTTGCCCAGACTGCCGGAAGTCCGAGTGTTTATGGGGATGAGGAGGATAACCGCGATGGGGAAGGTGAAGAAGCATCCGGTTCCGGTTTAACCCTCGAACAGGCTGCACGTCTGCCTTTGGCCATCATGGATAGCGCTGCCGACACCATTGCAGCGAAACGCGTGAAATTCGCTGCCGCTCAAGGAGCGGCTGCAGGCACTGGCGGCTTGTTCACGATGGCAGTAGATATTCCGCTCGTGCTGGGCCAGTCGCTAAAGGTTCTTCAGGAGATGGCCCTATGCTACGGATATGATCCGAACGAGGAGCGGGAACGCATTTTTATCGTTAAATGCCTGCAGTTTGCATCCGCAGACATTGTTGGGAAAAAGGCGATCCTGGACGAGCTTGGCGAATTTGACGATCAGGATGGAAGTGAGCAGGTTATCTCCCAGCTTCAGGGCTGGCGAGAGGTGGTTCAGTCATATACGGACAGCTTCGGAATGAAAAAGCTGTTCCAATTGATCCCGATTGCGGGCATCGTCTTTGGCTCCATTTCCAACCGAGGTACGATTCGAGACGTCGCCGAAGCCGGAAAGATGCTTTATAAAAAGCGGCGGATTCGGCATCGGCTGCGCAGTATGAAGCCTTCAGAAGATTGATCAACATAAACGAAACCTCCGTTTGATACGCAATGTTCCTATTGCGCGTCAGACGGAGGTTTTTTTACCGAACCTTAGGTTATGGCTCAAATATTAGCGGTTGTCGACTTTTTCAGGGTACAGATCATGGTTCATCAGGCGCTGGGCAGCCATTTCCTCGTACTTCGTTCCGGGACGGCCATAATTGCAATAAGGGTCGATGGAAATCCCTCCGCGCGGGGTGAATTTCCCCCATACCTCGATGTAGCGCGGATCCATCAGCTTGATCAGGTCATTCATGATGATGTTCACACAATCCTCGTGGAAATCTCCGTGGTTGCGGAAACTGAACAGATACAGCTTCAAGGATTTGCTTTCGACCATTTTGATATCCGGAATGTAGCTGATATAAATGGTGGCGAAGTCGGGCTGTCCTGTAATCGGACAGAGACTGGTAAATTCCGGACAGTTGAATTTCACAAAATAATCCCGGTAAGGGTGCTTGTTATCAAAGGATTCAAGAATGCCCGGGTCATATTCAAACGTATATTTCGTTCCCTGATTTCCGAGCAGGGTGATATCTTCCAATTCATTCGGCTGTCTTCCGGCCATGTTGGTGCAGCTCCTTTATCATTTAATATGAGAAAAAATGCGCTCGCAGCGTTAAACGCCCCGTTTATTGCCCCATACAAGCGTGTGCAGCTGAGGCAGTACCCGCACATCGTTCAGACGATCCGATTTCATGACGGCATCGACCAGCATCTCGTAGCGCTCCAGCAGCCGGGAGGCGTGGCTCTGCGTGTCGCCCGTGCTGACATCCGGGTTCCCAGTCTGCAAATAGAACGGAACGTTCGGGTAGCGTTCGTGTACACTCTCGGCATAGGACAAGTCAATCTCATCAAACACAACGACCTTCAGGCTGAACGCTCTGCCGGGAGGGCGTCCTGACAAGCGGGAGATGATATCGTCCAGCTTCGTCCAATCCGTATTCATCCCGGAGCTGGGCGGCTTGGGCGAGATCGTCACCTCATCGACGTCCATCAGCCAATCCTGCCAGCGCGATCCTTGGGTTTCCACCGCAACGGTAATGCCGTGCCGATGCAGCTCGTCAACAAGTGTGCCAAGCTGGGAGAGAAGGGCTGGATTGCCCCCGGAAAGGGTGACATGGTCGAAGCGCTCGCCTCCTAAACGATACAGCTCCTGCCAAACGTCTTCCGCACTCATCCGGGTGATGGAGCCAGCCTCGGATCCGTCCCACGTAAATGCGGAATCGCACCAAGAGCAGCGATAATCACAGCCTGCCGTGCGGACAAACATCGTTTTGCGGCCGACGACCATGCCCTCGCCCTGGACGGTGGGGCCGAAGATCTCCATCACGGGGATGGGACGCGCCAATGTGGGCTCAGCGTCGGCGTTTCGGCTCAGCGTGGCATCCGTGCTATTCATGTTCCATCCACTCCCGTCTAACCTCAGCATAGCTGGTCGGCGTTTCGAACAGCCGCACGAACTCGGTACGCAAGCCCTGACGCTGGTAGGCTTCATTCTTCACAAGCGCCGCTTCCATTTGCTCGAACAGCCAGACGACCATGTTTTCGGCGGTCGTATTCATTGGCGGAAGCGTCTCGTTAAGATAACGGTGATCGAGAAAAGGCTCGATCTCTGTTTTCCATATATGCTTGATCTGCGCAAAATCAACGGTGATGCCGACGTCATCCGGCATGCCGCTGATGCCGAACACCACGATATACGTGTGGCCGTGCAGATTTTTACACTTGCCTTCATAGGCATGCAGATGATGCGCCGCATCAAAGGTAAATTCCTTGGAGACGAGCACGCGCTTGCGGTGATAGCGCAGGCTTCCGGCATCGATGTCTTTGCCGAGCTCCTGCAGACGGTCTACAATGCGAAATTCGCCGGGTTGTCGGCTCATATTGCATGCCCTCCTTCTGCTGCAGAGCGGCTGCTTAAATATTGATCGAGTCCCGCTTTTCTCAGTTTGCAGGCCGGGCATTCCCCGCAGCCGTCTCCCTTGATTCCGTTATAACATGTCAGTGTATGATTGCGGATATAATCGAGCGCGCCCATCTGATCGGCCAACGCCCATGTTTCCGCTTTGTTTAGCCACATGAGCGGGGTATGGATAACAAATGGATAATCCATCGCCAGATTCAATGTCACATTCAGCGATTTAATGAAGCTGTCCCGGCAATCGGGATAGCCGCTGAAGTCGGTTTCGCAGACGCCGGTCACGAGGTGCTTGGCGCCTTTTCCTTTGGCCAGCACAGCTGCAAAGCTGAGAAACAGCAGATTCCGGCCGTCCACAAACGTCGTCGGCAGCCCCTGGGGCCCTTCCTCAATCGCGATATCGCTTCGCGTCAATGCGTTCGGTGCCAGCTGGTTCAGCAGGCTCATATCGAGCACGGTATTCGGAACACCCTGCTCTTTGGCAATTTGTGCGGCGCACTCGATCTCAAGCTTATGCCGTTGACCGTAATCGAAGGTGACGGTTTCGACCTCGGCGAAGCGCTCCTTCGCCCAGAACAGACAGGTGGTGCTGTCCTGACCGCCGCTGAATACAACGACTGCTTTTTCATTTTTAAGCATAAAAAAACCTCTCATTCTTCAATATGATGGGTTGGTCATGGAACCCGAAGAAGAAGAGAAGTTCTTGAACTAGTCCGTAAAAAAACAAGCCTTATTCAGCCCTGAATAAGACAACTTAGTTTTTTATAGAGGGAGTTCGCGAACCTCTCCCATACGCCTCTTCGCGCATGGACTTTGTCTTCTGTTGTGATGTACACGGGCCTTTTTGTCTAAGCTCGGCTGTGCACGCCCTACATTATACCATGCTCCTGTTATTTGATAAACACTCCGCCAAAAGGAATTACTTCCCTTAGAAAGCGTTTGACCAGTCCTTCATCGTTGAATTCTTGCGCCAGCCTCTGATTTTGCCTTCCGGCCTGAAATAGCACATAGCCCTCTCCTGTCAGCTTCCAATGGTAATTCATATGCTGGCTGGCCAGATGGTTTCCGTAGACGGTCAAATCCAGCTGGGCCTGTTCGGGATAGGCGATAATGCTGCCGGCATCGACATACAGCGGCTCGGTTGCATGCAGTTTCACCTTGCAGACGGGCCCTTGCGTAAGAATTCCGAGGCTTCCGTTGCCGGAAAACTTCATCTTTATGGCATCGCGGGTGACAAGCATATTTTTTAATTTCAGAATCCGCGTCTGCATATGAATTCCCTGTGTGTAGAAGAACACATGACGAAAATCGTAGAGCATGTCCTCTTCTCCTGTAAGTTCGATCTCATGCATGCTAAAGCCCGGGGGAAGGGCTGCGGTGAATTGGCAGGGGCCCTTCATATCCGCACGAATCAGCTTCTTCTTCCGGTACATTCCCTTCACGTTCATCAGCCGGTCGCTTCGTCCGAAGGCCGGACCACGGTAGGCCACAATTTGGTCGGGATGCAGCACATGAGCCATATCGCCCTCTGTCAGTGAAAAGGTAACGGCTTGTCCGGCGCCGGCAGCCGTCGTATCTTCCATGCGAATAATCATCAGGTCACCTCCTATGTGCTTCGTTGCGTTAGCGCCGATAGCGATTGGTTCGGCGCATGCCGAAACGAAGGGCGCGAATAAGTACGAAATATCCAAGAGCGAGTCCGATCGCGGTCAATACGACCGTCTTGATACGCTCGGCGTTTTGTTTTCGGGCCATCTCGGCCTGCTGCAGCTCCAGCACCATCTCGGTCAGTTTACGATTCTGCTCAGCCAATTCGGCGTTCTGCTCCTGGAACTGCTTTACGTCATTTCGGGCCTGCTCCAGCTCCTGCAGGGTATGGTTGTATCCTTCCTTTAACTCATTAACCTCTTGAGGTAGCTCGGAAAACTGCTTGATTCCGTTATAGAAGCCGCCCAAGCTTGCACTGACTGTACGCTCTCCTGCTGAAAATGCGATCCCGGCTACCAGCAGGGTGGAAAAAAGACGAAGCGTCTTCATCCGCCAACGATCTCTCATAGCCACAATCACTCCTTGTCCCAGTAGTTTGTAATATTGTAATACCTTCCAATTAACAGACAGACTTCGACAATGATAGGGCGCGACAATTTCTCGTATCCGGTTGTCAGCGAGTGTGATTGATTCGGTGTTTAAATGGCGGGAATGCTGGGTAAAGTCATAACGTCGGCTTGCTGCACCAGATACACGATTCGCACTAAAGCTTGCTCCAAATAATGTATCTTATTTGTGTTATTATATAAAACTTATTGGAAGAGGAGATTACAATTATGAAAGATAATAATATTAAGAAGATTATGATTACAGTGAACGGAAAGCCTGTCGGGAACGGATTGTTCATCGACAAAATCACCTATGCCCCCGTGCATCCGACACCATCTAATGTCAAAGATTGCGTTAAGAGCGGCATTTGACAATCCGCCGTCCGATGCGAATACGGCTGAACAAGCGCGAATGGAGGGAATCGTCCCTACCCTTCGCCTTTTTTTGTTGGTCTGGAGAGGATCTGGGAAGGATATGAGGAATTTATGCACATCGTAAGTACCTTGTATCCACATCCATAACGAAAAATATTGCAAAAAAACTCCTCCAACTTGTGGAGGGGTTCTTTTTTTTTGTCGAAATTTAGATGAGAACATTTGTTCCGTGACAGTAAGTTGTCCGTCTCTATTGGTACATTATTAGAAGAAGAGGAAAGAGGTGGATGCGTTGCGATCGGACTTGAATTCGGATTTTACATGGAGCACGAATCGTGTAGCGGCCGGAGGCGTAACCCAGATATTTCTTTTGGTGGAGTGGAGAGGCGGTATCCAGGGGCCGAGCAGGCATAAAGGCATGAAATCTCATCAGATTGCTGAACATGTGCAGCTGGACCTCCAGTTAGAGGAACCAATCCAACTTACCAACGTATACGGAGGTATTCTCGATTCACGGATGGGACAGCATATCACGGTGTCCATTGGTCCATTGTCCGATAATGGAACCAAGCAAGTCGTGCTTGAGTTATTGGCGGGGCCTTATCGTTCCGGTATCTATCCGGTTATCACATCCGGATGGTCGTACCGGGACCGGGATACGCTGCAGGTTACCAATTTTCCATCGTATACGCTGCAGCTCCAATTCAGCAATCATACAGACCTGAGGAGCCGCAAGCCGGATGAACGGGTGGAGAAGGCGCTGAGGCTGCTTCAAAATCCTTTGATTCTGGACGAAGCGGAGCAGCTGTTTAAGCAAGGTGACCTGGAAGCGGGGGAAAGCATGCTCCGCAGGCGGGCAGATGAGATGATGCTGTGCGCGCTTCGCGCAGATGATGAGGATTATTTGAAGGAGGCAGAGACGCTTTACAGGTTAAGCACATTGTATTTTGGCACCTTTAGTCCTATAGATACATATAAACGAAAAATCGAATAAGTCTAAATACCTATCTTCCGATTGGTAAATTATGATCATAAACAAAAAGGGAATACCTATTCCAGGGTCGAATGTACTAATTTGACATTGGCAAATATGTCAAATTTACTAGAAGATAGGGAGAATGAAACATGACTGATCGACTGATTCGACTCATGAGAATTATCACACTCGTGCAAGCAAGACCAGGAATTTTAGCCCGGGAGCTAGCGGAACGCTGCGGAACCAGTGAAAGAACGATCTATCGGGATATGGATGCATTGAGCGCTATGCATATCCCGATAAGCCACAGAGGGAGAGGGCGCGGCTATATGTTTATCGGTCAATTTGCAATGTATCCAATGGAACTGACAGAAGACGAGGTTCAATCCCTGTACAAGCTGCTTGCGATTATGGAGGAAATTAAACCGAAACTTCCAGACAGTTTTGAAAGCGCGTATGAAAAAGTGCTGGCTGCTGTATACAAACAGCGGGTAGACAAACACGAAAGTCAAGTGGAAGTGCGAAATAATCCTAATCTATGATGATTTCATAGTTGATAGAACATATATGGAGGTAAAGAATCCCCAAAATGTCTCGTATGTAACGAGGCTTTTGGGTCTTTTTTTATTGTAGCGGATTTAGATGGAGAACATAAGGTGACTATGAAATTATTATTTAATAGGGAATTTGTACCATTATACTCCAATTTATGATAAAATATCTACAATTTCTCTTGCATGAATATATGGAATTTTCATTAAAAGATTGTGAGAGAAGTCGCACATGTCCCTAAGCAAGGGCGTAGGAAGGAGATTCATCATACATAAAGCAGTGCCTTATTTGTGAGAGGTGAGGAGGTAGAGAGGAAGAGGTTTCATATTTGAATACGACTACAACGCATTCTTGCGTTAGGGAGAGTGGACAAATGAAAAAGGCAGTGTTAACGGTTGCGGCAGGGATTCTAGCACTGGGGATATCCGCTTTTGCAGCAGGGTCTGTGTCTGCAGCCAGTCAGCCGGTTGAAGTGCTTCTGAATGCTAACAAGCTGAATTTCCCCGATGCCAAACCGTTTCAGGATGGACAAGGCAGCGTAATGGTTCCGATCCGGTTTGTATCGGATGCGCTCGGAGGAACAATCAGTTATAGCAAGTCAGGCGGCAAATCGGTGGTAGAAGTAAGGAAGGGCAATCACACGGTGAAAATGACGGTAGGACAAACGAGCGCCGAGGTGAATGGGCAAATAAAAGACTACGGCACCAAGGTCATTCTGAAGCAAAATCGCACGTTTGTCCCATTACGCCTCGTCAGCGAAGGACTCGGTGAGAAGGTGCAGTGGGATAAAATCGGACGGTGGGTATGGATCGGCGAGAAGAACTTCCGAAACACGGACGACCCGGAGTTCAAATTACAGCCGCTCAGCGATTTTAAGGCGTATATGAAATCAACAAATCAGTTCCGGAAATTCTCTGCCAATAAGGAACCGTTTGATGGGATCAAAATAATTCAGGCGAATCAATTGCCCATTAAACTTGGTAATGGGGAAATAATTTATGACATAAGGCTTGAAAAAAGTAATGGAAATGATTATATAGCGATTCGTAGTTCGGAGCGAGGCACCCCCGTGTTTTTTATGGTAAAGAATGATTTTGTTAAGTACCGTCAAGGTCTTGATAATGCTTTTGTAAATCATAAGGACGGGACGGCAACCAATTATTATCCAGTTATGAGCACCTCTGATGTTTATCAAAATGGACAGTACAACCAATATTATGACTGGACCAAATTCCGCTTAACTACTGCAGATTATATTGCTTTTAGTACACATCAACCGAAGGACTATCTTGTGGCAATAGTCAATCCGTTTAAATAAGGAATTGTACAAGATGAGAATCAGGGTGAAAGCAATTATCCAGATTGTGTCCTGCTTTATAATGTGTCTTGTTACCGTCATGTTTGTCAATCCCGGGAAGGCGGAAGCTATCGGGATTAACCGAATGTTCCAAAATCCACAGAATCCGAATAAATATTATTTTGTAGGAATGGTCTATTATGACACTTGGAGCAATGCAGGCGGCCAATGGATCAGTACTCCTCCGGGAGGAATTACTGACGTGGATGGTTTTGACTATGTGTTTGAGTTCAGTGCATCTCGAAAAATAAAGGACGTCCGTGTAAGTAAATTTGATTACTATCGAGAATATGGTGACGAAATTTTCGAAGCCTCGCGTTCATTTGAAATGTCACAAAATTCAAAGTCCTATTATGTTCAGGCAACTTCAAGGAACTATTCCCTAACCAATCGTCCTTGGACAGGAAAGGGTACAAATGTAGCCAATGTTCCTGTATATGTTGTGCAGGCTCGTTTGGAGGCTGAATATCCAGTAAACAGAAGATTGGAAGAAGAACAAAAAGGCCAACAATTTGCTCCTCTGGTTCAAGGCTGGCGTTTCTACTTCCCAACCTTGTTCGAAATTGAGCTCGAACCGGAGGAAGGCAAAGCGATTATCAAGCACTATACTACGAACGGTCGTTCACTGAATGGAGTATTCCCGGACCGTGAGGAGAAGCTGGAGAAAGGCAAGTCTTATACTTTCGCGCATACCCCAGGCAATGCGGATTACACCTATGTAGGACACAAAAAAAGTACAGTGTCCCCTCCGAGTGGAGGAACCATTACGCCGGGGGATCATCCTCCGTTTACGTATGATGCTTCATTCCCGACGTATTACTTGTATTTCTATTATGAAGCACAGGATAAGCCACCCCCGCCACCACCCACGGCCTCCTGCACCCCGCCATCGCCCGGGGCGACTATCAACGGCCGCTACATGGACCCGGTGGTGACGGCCCGCATACT